>CAYNMS010000024.1:0-19192 GCA_964398525.1 uncultured Pseudomonadales bacterium
ATACAGAAAAGTTGTTGGCACATCCAGAAAAAAGAAGCTTGCCGGATTTGGTGAAGAGCTTAATGAATGAAGCAGAAGCGGCCGGTAATGTCATCTTGGTGATAGACAAATTGGACGAACTAATTGGAGAAGACGAAGCGTTGGCCAGAACTTTGGAGGAAACTCTAAGCCAGGATCACTTGCAAATGATTGCCATCACAACGGAAAAAGGGTTTTACGAAACGATCGAAAACAAGTTGGATACAGAGAAACTCTTTACTCACTTGTTGCTTGCTCCGTTAAGTCGTGAGGAGACAATGTTGGTGGTGTTTGAGTTAGCGGTTGAAGCTGAGCGAAACAGAAATGTTTATTGGATGTATCCTGCTTTGAAGAAGGTAGTTGACTTAACAGAAAGATACTTCCCGGATCAAACGCATCCAGAAAAGGATATTAGACTGATGAAGGATGTAGAAAGCTTTTGTGTAAACAAAGGGAAGAAAAAGATTGAGGTTAGCATTGTTGAAGAAATGGTAGCTGAAATAAGCGGAGTGCCAAATAACCAGATGGGAGAGGATACCAAAAAAGAACTGTTGCATATAGAAGACAAATTGGCGGAGGGGGTGATAGAGCAGGACGAGGCGATTACTAAAATAGCTAAAGCTCTGCGAAGATCTGTGAGCAGAGTAGGAAGTCATGAAAGACCGATAGGGAGTTTTTTGCTGTTGGGGCCAACGGGTGTGGGTAAGACTCAAACAGCTAAAGTGCTGGCTCGGGTTTTTTTTGGGGAAGAAAAAATGATTCGTCTGGATATGGCAGAGTTTGCCGTTAGTGATGGATTGGCGCGATTGATAGGTTTTCCCGAGCAAGGGATGGCTGGGAGGTTATCCCAAAAATTGGAGGAACAACCATATGGGGTGTTACTTTTGGATGAATTTGAAAAAGCCAATAAAGAAGTTTTAAATTTATTTTTGTCAATTTTGGACGAGGGAGTGTTTACCAACGCTTGGGGTAAGGCGATCAATTGCAGAAATTTATTGATAGTGGCGACCTCTAACGCTTTGAGTCAAGAAATTTCGGAGCTAAGCCAATCTGAAGACATTGAGGAAAATGAGGCTAAACTCAGACGAAAACTAGTTAAGGAAGGTTGGTTTACGGCTGAATTGCTAAACCGATTTGATGGTGTAATATTTTATAAACCATTAACTCCTTCAGGGCTGGCAAGGGTGACGACACTGATGTTGACGGAGTTGGCCGGGAGATTGGCAAAACAGGGGGTTAGCGTCAGTTTTGAGGAAGATTTGGTAGGCAGGATTATAAACGAGGGATATCAGGCAGAATTTGGGGCTAGATCGATTAGGAGATTCATAGCAGACACGATTGAAGATGAAATTGCCAAAATTCTCATTGAAGATCCTGAGACAAAAGAATTGCGGATTTAAGTTAAAAAGGTTTTGGATTTGAGACGGCGTTGGATGATTGATTCCAGATGATCACGAAGCAGGGCTTCACTGTCGCTTGAAGGGTAACCAAAGCCAAGTTGCTCGAGGGTATCTTTGATAAAAGTAATGAGTTCAGGTTTGTGATTGCCGGGTGACTGAAGGCAGTCAAGGGTTTGGATAAGGTGGTAGAAAATTTGGGGGTGAGGCTGTTGGGAAACTGTGAGAACATCGATAATTTCCAATATCTGAAAAGATTGGGTGAGTTTGACCAAATTTTGTTTGGCCCCGGAGAAAGAGTTGAGAAGCTGGGCTTGAGTTAGAAGTGGAGTGGTTCCTGAGGTCTTGATGTGAAGCCGGACGTGATTACCCGGCTCTAGAGCTGGGCGTTTCTTGGAATTGAGGCGACGGACCCCTTTGGCCAGAACAGTGATTTTACCTTGAGAAAGGGTAAAACACGTTATAAATCGGTCGGCTTCAGAGTAATTTCGACGAGAGAGAACAATGGCTTCTAGGTCTTGAGAGCGGTTTTGCATGCTTAAAGCTCGAGTTCGATGACTCGGTCGGTGGTGAGATCCAATTCTAGCTGGTGTTGCTGATTAAGATTGAGGGTATATTTGGGTGCGTCGCGGCCTGCTTGTTTTTGGACGATAGAGTGGTAAGTGTCTTGGGGTACATAGGGGGTGGTGTAGGTAAGTTTGAGTTTAGCCTGGGACTGAGGTTGAAAAGTAAAGAAACCCTCAATAACAGTTTTGCCTAATTCTGAAGAAGTTTTAACTGAATCGGCTTCAAAACCTAAACTTTCCTCGAGATTGCTACCCTCGGGTAAATAAAACCGCACCCAATCACGGTAGGTGCCGTTTAAGCAGAGCTGGCCAGCCTCAAGGTTACAATTGCTGGCTGGGGCGGGGTTTTTGTAAGTTACAGTAAGCTCATTCCTGGTACCGGAATCAGTAGTGGTCACTTGATGATCAATATCTTGCTCTATAAACAAGTCGGACTTGGCACCACCAAAATTGGTGTCGACAATGAGCAAGTAATCACCTGGTGAAGTGAGAAGACGGCCGGCAAAGTTGGCTCGCTCACTGGCGGCTTGAGCCGCTTCATCGAAGAAATAGAAGAGAACATGTTTTTGGCGAATGTCGTTATAGACAGTCTCAAAAAGATTTGGCCAAGTCTGAGGAGGAGCACCGTAGGCTTGAGCAATCAGCGTTTGCATCATGGGAACCAGGAATGCTTTACGGTCGTCGCGGACGTAGGCAACGGGACGGGTGGAATAGTCTTCTAATTCGTAAATGACTTGAGGGCAATCACAGCGGGGATCGATATCGGCAGAAAAACGGCCAAAACCTGGAACTTCTATTGGACCAAGGATTCGAACCAGATTGGTTAAAACATTAGTGTCCATGGCAATGATGCCGTCGATGTCATCAGGCTCACTGGGTATTTGGCCGTAATAAGTCATAAACATTTCCATGGATTCTTTAAAGTCAGGTGAGAGGTTCATGTCTCTTAGAAACCAGTAGTTGACCAAGGGTAAATAGCGACGGATTGGCTCTGGGGCGGGCAGTCTAGAGTTGAATTTTTGATCAAGTTGGTAAATATCATCGCTTTTTTCTTGAAACACCCTACCTTTATCGACTCGAATAATGCCATAGGCGGTCATGAAACCGCCGGTGGGTCTGATTTCGGCGTCATTTTGGAAGATGACTAAGTATTTCTTTTCTTCCTGGGCACCGGCGATATTGGGTAGCTGTTCCAGAAGCGGGATGGCGTCACCCAAAAGAGTTTGGGCGTCCAGGGCAAATTCCTGACCAGTGGTAATAAGTTCGGAGACCGAACGACCTCTAACGGTGAAAGGATAGCGGCCGGGATCAATTTCAGCTAAATTGTTGTGAATAACCTCAAGTTTGGTTTCAACTTCTTGAAGTTTAGGGGTAATTTCACCGACCGTTTCGATAATTTTCAAAATTCGCTCCTCGGCAGTACCTCCAGTGAAAGTTCCGTCACCCTGGAAGCCAAGCACATCAGCGTAAGGTTCGAGTGAAGCAATGAGAATGTCACCTGAGTCTATCCCCGCATATGCCGAATTGATAAGGTGGCGGCCGTCTTGATAGTGCCAACGAAGCGGGGTGAATTGATACCAGGCAAGCCAAGAATAAGCCTTGTCGATTGCCTCAATCTCCTGCCTGGTGGCAGCCAAATGGGTTTTTGCCTCTGGAAGGTTTTGACCTTTCAGGGATTGGTAGGTGTTACGGGCGGAAATCTCGGCGGCTACAGCGGATGATCTAATTGAAAGTAAAGGAGGTAGGGATGCAAGTCCCGCGACTAAAAGTAGAAAGATAGGTGTAAGAAGGAGGACTAAAATGATTTTAGTTCGTCTGGAAAAGTGGGGGAAACGAGGAATGGAAAAGCGGAATCTTTTATTCATAGTCGAGACTTCTTCTTTATTAGGCTCAGAAGTGTCGGTTTGATTGATTAAACTAGTGATGTTATTGGTGGCAGACATCATGGCAGATTTTAACAGGTTTTAAGTATAGCAAGGGGAATAGACAAAGTCAGCAGGCTACCACTTACTCAACATGGCTTTGGGAGTTTTTAGAATTATGAGGAAATCTTTGGTGATGGAGCGATTGCGAGCATATTTGGCGTCCATTTTGGCTCTTTGGTCGAAAGGGATTTCATTTCTTCCAGAGGTTTGCCAAGGACCGGTAATTCCGGGTTTGATGGAGAGAATGTCGCGAATAAGAGTTTTGGTATGGGGATATTTTTTTTGTTGCTGCTCTAGTTCTGCTTTGATGTATGCCCGGGGGCCAATCATGCTCATCTCCCCTCTTAATACATTGTAGAGCTGGGGAAATTCATCTATAGTCAAACTTCTTAACACTCGGCCAAATTTGGTGATACGCGGGTCGTTTTCCAGTTTCCAATCCCCTTTTTTGAATTTATCGAAAAGTTGGGGGTTTTTTTTATAAAGAATTTCATCGGCATCCTGAACCATAGTGCGAAACTTGTAAAGCCAAAACTCCTGGCCGTTTTTACCAACCCGTCGGTGTTTGTAAATTAATGGACCAGGCGAATCCAAGTAAATTAGCCAGGGAACAATGAGCCAAACTGGCATAAAAAGAATGATGAGAAAACCGGCTAAAACTAAATCAAGGGTGCGCTTGTATAGGAAGTACATGGAGGTCAGGTGTATTGGCTAAGGCCAGAGTCTTTAAGTTCATTAACTAAATTTTTGACTTCAGGAACGGAATCTTTGTGGGTGACCAAAATCACGTCCGGGGTTACTACAACGATCATACCTTCTAAATCGATAGTCGTCACCAATTGGTCGGTATAAGAGTAGACCAGGGTGTCGATCGTGTTTTTAGTTTTGACATTGCCATGGGTAATGTTTTGGTCAGGTGAAGCTTGGAGGGCTTCTTTGAGAGCCTCCCAGGCACCTAAATCACTCCAACCTAGGTCTACGGAGATTACCGCTCCCTGGGAGGGTTTGATTTTTTCCAAAATAAGATTGTCGAAAGAGATTTTTTCAAGTTGTGGGTAGATCTTTTTTAATTTGGATTGGTGGTTTGGTTTGTCAAAATTTTTGGCTAATTGACTTAGGGACTTGTGCATCTGAGGAGCGTGGGTTTGATAAAGGTCCATGATCAAACGGGGTGTGGCCACAAAGTAACCTGGGTTCCAGGCATGCCGACCACTGTTTAAGTAAGTTTGGGCGGTATCTAAATTTGGCCGATAGTGCCAAGATTTAAATTTATGAATGCTAAGGTTGTCGACTTGACCGGTTGTAGCACCATATTCAATCCAGCCCAGGTTTTGGCTGGCAAATCTGGGTTTTTGGCCGAGAAAAACAATTTGATCAGGGTGATCTTGGAGATAGTTTGCACCGGCAGAAATTGCAGCCTTAAAGCGATCAACATTTTTGACTAAATGATCACTCCAAAGAATAACCGTGGCTGTGTCAGGAAAATCCTGATTTAAAATAGACATGGCGTAACCGACAGCGGGGGCGACGTCGCGCATAACCGGTTCTCCGATTAAGTTTTTTGAGGGGATTTCTGGGAGCTGGTCACGAATAATATCCAGGTATCGCTCCCCTGAACTGATATAAATATCCTGCCAATCAAATTCAGGACGAAGGCGTTCAATAGTTAATTGAAGGGTTGATTTGCCTTCGATGATTTTTTCGAACTGTTTAGGACTCACAGTCCGAGAGAGCGGCCACATACGTGAGCCTATACCGCCGGCAAAGATGACTGCTTTTGTTGGTGCTTGTGCCATGCTTCCTTGATATAATTATCAATTGCCTGTTTAAATTTTGCGCTTGAAAAGTTTTTGGCTTGGTCTTTACAAGCTTGAGGGTTGAATGGAGTAGACTGGAATTTTTTAACTGCCTGGACAAGAGCCTGTGGGCGTTGACGATTAAATAAAATGCCTGTCTGGCCGTGAATGACGGTTTCGGCAGCCCCGGCAAAGTTATATCCAATGACCGGTTTGCCTGCTGATTGTGCCTCGACGCTGACTATACCAAAGTCTTCTTCGGAAGGAAAGATAAGAGCCTGACAACGGCGATAAAGCCAAGCGAGTTTTGTGTCACTAACTCGACCCAAGAAAATAATATTTGAAGCTGATTGGTGGCGGAGACTTTTTAACTCTTGTCCTTCCCCCACAACGACTAAAGGTAGACCTAATTGGTTAAAAGCTTGGATAGCTAAGTCCAGTCGCTTGTAAGGGACGAGACGGGAGACTAAAAGAAAAAAGCGAGACGGGAGACCAGGAACGGCTTGGGTGTTGGAGGAAACGGGGGCGACCGGAGGGTAGATAATGGCATCGGCTTGACGGCGATAGTATTTTTTGAGTCTGTGAGCAACAGTTTGGGATATGGCTAGATATTGATCAGGACGAGTAGCGGCAATTTGATCCCATTGCCTAAGATGGGTGAACGCAAATGGTGTGATGGCTCGAGTAATGAAGTTCTTGTTGGTGGCGTAATGGCCTCCGCGATAGAGATGGGGGTGACTCCAAAGATATCGGGTGGGGGTAAGGAGATAACAAACATGGAGAGTGTGGGGTTTGGTAACAATACCTTTGGCTTCGGCACTAGTAACGGTAATCACAACATCGAAATCATCAAAATTGAAAGATTCAAAAGCATAGGGTGAGATAGAGGCGTACCATTCGTGATGGCTGCTGGCAAAAGGGAGACGGTTGGCAAATGAGGGAATGACTTTAAATTCTTTTGACCAACGAGCTGATTTAGGATTATAAAAAGCAGTGTAAAGGGGGGCTTGAGGCCAGACTTGATGGAGGGCAGTAAGAACGCGTTCTGCCCCACCAATCTTGTTGACCCGATCGTAGACGAAAGCAATTTTCATGAGCTAAGAACCTGGTCATACACTTGATGGGTTTGAAGGGCGAGGTGTTTCCAAGAAAAGAGGTTGGCTTGTTTTCGACCAAGTTGACTTAAATGGGTTTGTAGCTTGGAATCTTTTTGGAGGTTTATGATAGTTTGGGCAAGAGATTTAGGGTTTTTGGTGTCGGTAAACAGGGCCGCTTGGGAATAAACTTCGGCTAGGGTGGAGTGATGAGAACAAATGACTGGAAGTCCAGCAGCCATGGCTTCAAGCCCAGTCAGACCAAAGCCTTCAGAGAGTGAAGGTTGAACTAAGCACAAGGCTTGAGAATAAAGATCGCGAAGCTCCTCGTCAGGGAGGAAACCAGCGAATTTGACCTTTTTTGAAAGACCTTGGTCGTTGACGAAAGATTGGGTTTTTTTCTGAAAAATGTTTCGGGCTGAGACAATTACTAGGGGCAAATTATGATATACAAGGCTTTGGATAAGGGTGTTGACGTTTTTGTGGGGATATAGACTGCCAGTATAAACAATAAAGGGAGGAGTTACGTTTAGTTTTTTGAGAACACTGGATGCTTTAGCTGAGGATTTGGAGAAGTAGACTGAGGAGGCAGCTTCCGGGGTGACTGAAATTTTTTGAGCCGCATTGGGAAAGCGATTAGTCAAGTTTTGTTTGACTTGGTTGGTAGGGACAAAAATATGTCTGGAGCGGCTAACGGCTTGGTTAACAGTGAGACGATAGCCGGTATATTTTAAGAGATACTTAAGTGGTGGTAGGGTGGTGGCGTTAAGACCAATTTTTTCGTGCCAGAGCAAATCATGAATGGTAACTACGAAGGGGCGGGGGCAAAAAAGAGGGACATTAAAGTGTGGAAAATGAACCAAATCAGGTTTGATTGATTTAACTAATGAAGGTAATTTTATTTGTTCGGCTAGAGTGTAATGACGAATTGGGGCAAGGGTAATTTGGAAATTGTCCGGAAGAGAGGAGAACTGGCTGGCTTGCTGGAGTAATAGGTGGTATCGATTCTTAGAGTCGATTTGAGCTAGTTCTTTGATTAAATTTTGAGTGTAGCGGCCAATGCCGGCGTGTTTTAAACCAGAGAGGCGGGCATCGATTAGGATGGTATGAGGCATATTAACCCCGCAACTTGTGGACTAAATCAATGGTGGTGTTGACTAAAAAACGTAAAGGTGGGGGGTAGCGATAGTGTTTGGAAAAGTATTGTTTCATGGTGGTGTAAAAATGAGCTCGAGTGGAGGCACGAAGAGTTTGATCGGTGTGTTTTGAACCGGAAGCACCTTTGTGGTGAATAATAACCGCCTCCGGAAAATACAGGGTTTGCCAGCCGGCTTGATGGGCACGGAGACAAAAATCGATGTCTTCGGCGTACATGAAGAAGCGCTCGTCTAAAAGGCCAATTTCATCAATAACTTGGCGGCGAATAAACATGGCGGCCCCGGAGATAACATCAATGGGGTGGGTTTGGTCAAAATCTTTATAGGTTTGATGATAACCAGAAAGTAGCCGGGAGTTGGGAAAGCGAGAGGCGAGGTGAGAAAAATATAGGAGTGAGTTTATAGGAGTGGGAAAACCACGATGGCAAGAAAGATCGATGGCACCATCGGGTAAAAGCAACTTGGGAGTGAGTAAGCCTACTTGGGGATGTGTTTCAAGATAAGTAACGGCTTTTTCTAAGGCGTCGCCAACGACTTGGGTGTCTGAATTTAATAAGAGTAAATATTGGCCTTTGGCTTTTTTTAAGCCTAAATTGTTACCGGCGGCAAAACCGAGGTTTTTGGTCGACTGGATAAGTTTGACATCTGGAAATTGGTTAATAACTGCTTGAGTAGATCCATCAGTGCTGGCGTTGTCGACAACAATGATTTCGTGGGTTAATTTTGGACTTATCGACTTGAGAGTTTGGATAAGAAGGTTTTTGGTGTTGTAGTTTAAGATGATGATGGAGAGTTTCATGAGTTGGTTTGACCTAGATGGCGGTAGAGTCGATCCAAGTCGGCAGAAATGGCAGGCCAATTGTAATGTTTCGTCACGAATTCTTTGGCGGCTGATGAGAGGCGGGCTTGGAGCTTGGGGTCTTTAAGTAGAGTGACAGTTGCTTGAGTCAGTTCTTTGGCAGACTTACCGATAAGAACATGTTTTCCGGGGGAAAGATCTAATCCTTCGGCGCCTAATTGAGTGGTGACAACGGGGGTGCCTGAAGCCATGGCCTCAAGAACTTTATAGCGGGTGCCTTTGCCGGATCTGATGGGGGCAAGGAGAACATGAGCCCTAGAGTAGGCATCGCGAATATCTTTGACGTTGGTGGTAACGGTGATATCAGAAAGACGCGAGTAGTTCATCACCTGAGGAGTGGGACTATGACCGACAATCCAGAGTTTGGCCTTGGGAAGCTTAAGTTTAATTTCCGGCCAGACTTTTTCGACTAAATAAGTAACGGCGTCAATGTTGGGTAACCATTTGAACGTACCGACAAAAAGAATGGTGGGGCTGGATGGCAGTCTTCGGGGAGTTTTGGTAAAACTGTCGACATCTACACCGTTGGCGACAACATCGATGGGGTATTTTTTACCGATTTGAGAGCGAATAAACTGCTTGTCGTTTTCAGACATAGTTACTAAATGGGAGGCTTTTTTCCAATAGAAAATTTCCCAAAATTTAATTTTGGCAATGTCGGCGTAAAGGAGGGGCTTTAGAAACCAGGGGCTGGTTTTGGCGTAATAGAGATAGCCCAAGTACTCAATGGTTTGCTCGACCAACAAAATGGGAATTTTAGTTTTAGGGATATTGGGCATCATATAAAATGTTTCGGCGTGAATTAGGTCATATGGGTTGGTTTGAAGCTCTTTTTTTATTGCCCGACCCATCGAAAATGGCCAATTTCTGGTAATTAAAAATGGGTAGGGAGTAACACCGGCTAAAAAGATGTTTCGGGGCGCCCAAGGATTTCTGGTACGGGTAAAGACTTTGATTTGGCGGCAATAGGGTTTTAGGTGTTTGATGTGGTCAATTTCTGATTTGTCTTTGATGAGGGCAAAAAGAGTAATGTCGTGGTGGAGACTTAAGTTTTTAAGGAGGTTATAGGTGCGAATTTGACCGCCCGAGAGTAAGGGGTAGGGTAAATAGGGGGTGAGCATGAGAATTTTCATACTTAACGGAAGTTACACCGACTCAGATTAATGATGGTATAGGTCTCAGTTTGAGCTTCAACTGAACAAGCCTCAATTAAACTGCGGGCTTCATCGTCCAGCGAGGTGGTGATGTAGTGAGTGGCCCCATTTTTGATTTTTTGGGGAATGTCACCGCCAATAGGCCAACCCGAGCGGTGAGTTTGATATAGAAAGGCGGTATCACCGCCGTAGGGGGCTATAACGAGCGCTTGAGTGGGTAAAAGCCGATCAGCGGCTTGGCCGGCAGCAATTATGGCTGGATTGTTGATGTTATAAAAACCTCGGAGATGATACCAAGCGAATGCAAAACTGAATACAAGTGTCAGGGCAAGAAAAGGTACAGTAAGAGGGCGGCGGAAAGGTCGGGTGGGTCGAATTAAAAATGATGAGCCTAGACCGGCAAATATAGCCAGGATTGGTAAGGTAAAGACTTGGTAGTAGTCGTGGGTCACGTTACCGGTGGCAAAAACGATAAAGTAGGCAATGATACCCAGAAACCATAAATGAAAAAACCAACCAAAGCGTTTGGTGGGGGGCAAGAGTAAGCCGAGAGCGAAAGGAATTAGTCCCCAAAAGCCGAAGATAAGTCGTCCGAGCCTGTCTGCAAAAAGCCACTGGAAAAAGGCGCCTTTAAAACGGATATTGGTTGAATTAAAGAGCCAGTCGGAAGCGGGAATGCCTTCGGGGAAGTTTGAGATCCAAAGACGCCAAAGTAATAAGGGGGCAAGGGTGAAGATTAGAGCAAGATAAAGCCAGGGTCGTTTAAGTGACTTTAATCCTTGATGATGCACGAGGAGATAAACCAAGGCTGGGGCCAGGAACAGACCAAGGGGTTTGAGAAGGAGGGACAAGGCGGCTGAGAGGCAAAAGAGGAATAAAGAAGTTAATCTGGGGTCTTTGGTATATTGTGACCAGAAATAAACTGCAGTGAGGGTGAAAAAGACTAGGGGGACTTCGGGTAAAAGGCTGGTGGAATAAAAAAGATTAAACGGCATGAAGGTAAAAATGGCGGATGAGAATAGGGCAGGGATAAAGCCAAGGGGTAAAAGTAAGGCAAATAAGACTACAGATGATGTGAGGGAAAAAATGATGGATACAGCTCGAGAAAAAAGATGCACGGGTGCTTGGTGGAGAGGCAGAGTCAGTTGGTAACTCCAAGCGGTCAGGGCGTTGACAAAGGGAAACTCGACCATACGGTATCCCTGAGGATTGTCTAGTCCTGATGGAATGGCGGAAAGGTCGTGATATCGAGGTTTTAAAAGATCAACGCCGTTTTCAACAAAGTGACGAGTGACGGAGACAGTGTCGGCCTGTCTCCAGGAATGCCAATCGGCAACTGGACGATTGAATTGATATAAACGTAGTCCAAGCCCGAGAAGAATAACTAAAATAAGTAGACTAAGTTTAGGAGGGTTCATGAGAAGGGCGGGTAAAGGATATGACTGCAAAAGTAATGCCCACGAAAGCCCAGACCATATAAGCAACTTTGGAGGCTTCAAAAACGTCAATGAGCAGAGCGTTGACCAAGAGAGCGGCCATGGAAGTAATGAAGACAATTAGGAAAGAACCGATAAATTTGTCTTTGGTGTGTCTGTAAGTTTGGAAGGCTCGAAATAAGACTAAAGCAAAAATCCCATAAAAACTAAATGCTCCCAATAGACCGGTTTCGCCCAAAGCCCTGAGATAATCGTTGTCAGTGGATTCGGCTTCCGTGAATTGGGTGGTTTGGGTTTTGACCAAGGTGGAATAGCCGGAACCCAAGAGGGGGTTAGACTTAAAGCCGGCAATTGCCCGAGGCCAGAGTGCATCCAAACGGATGGCAGAGGAAAGACCAAAAGTATAGGCAGACTGGGAAAAATCGCGAGAATCTCCTTCATTACCGGTTCCGGAACTGGAGGGGATGGCGGAGAGAGAGGCTTCTGGGAATTCAACCGGGATGTCTTCGTAGACATCAGGAGGGAGTTGACCTTCAGGGGGGGTTGGAGGTTGATCTGAATCGGTATATACCAATTGGAGGTCTTGATTGACATTGACGGTTTGACGACGAGAGGCTAGATTTGGTTTGAAACGATTGTAAGTATCCACCACCATGGTCTCCACCCTATCAAGGCGAAGAATGTGGGCAAAACGTGAGTAAAGGGAACCAAAGGAACGGATACCCACCGCAGAGATAAGCATGAAAATAAGCCAGGAAATGATTACTTTTTTAAGACTCAGGTAGCGAGTAAGGAGAATAAAAGCCAGGGTTAAGCTGCCGATATAAGCCAAAAATGAGGTACGGGAAGCAGTCAGGAGCAGAATGGCAAATGACAGGATGAAGGCAATTAAACTTAACCAACGGATAAATGAGCGAGAAACAGTAGTGGTGACAGCAAAAAAGAGTAAGGCTATAACCATGTAAGCACCGAGATCATAATGGCCGGCAAAAGTAGAGGAAACACGAGCATGTTCAGTCAAAACCAATCGCCACCCTTTCGAGAACTCGCGGTTCATAGTGGAATAGACAGGCCACTGAAGGTATTTTTGACCAAAACCATAAAGGGTGACCAGGACAGCAGTTAGGGCAAAAATTGCCAGCACGCGTTTGAGAGCCGGACGATTTTTGATGGCCGAGAAAAAAATAAACGAAACGGACATGTATTCGACCCGGCGAGCCCAATGAAACAGGGCTTTACCGACATGAGGCAATTCAAGGGGGATGGTGTGAGTCAGGAAGACGGCTGAGATGACAGAAAGCAAGCCAATTATCCAGTAAAGGAAAATGGGGATAGTAAGAGGATTGTCTTTGAGTGAAGCCTTGCCGCGGACTACCTGAATGATAAAGGCAATTAGGCCAAAGAGGATGACAAAATCCTCTAGACGAACGCGAACGTTGTAGCCTGGCAAGACGTCAAAAAGTGGCCACTTTGGATAAAGAGGAATGAAGGCCAGGAGGAACCCAGCGATGATTTCTAGAAGATGGCGATCAAGCCAGTTTGAGAGCTTTTTGGTAGACGTCATATTTTTGCCGATCTCGTAAGATTGTACCAAAGATAAAGAGTCGCCAGACCAGACCTAACCTGAGGATAATTGATAGGAGCAACTGATGCAGGCGGGAGAAGTGGAGAGAGAAGATAAACTTTAAACCAGATATTTCTCCCAAAAGAGCTTTGTCGGAAGAGCCAGAGCCGTGACTCAGATGGGTGATAGCTGCAGAGCTGACAGTATACACTTGCCAACCGGCTTTTTGGGCTCGCAAACACAATTCAGTGTCTTCTGAGTACATAAAGATTTCAGGGTTTAAAGGACCGATTTGATCGATTAATTGGCGGCGAATGAACATAGAAGCACCGGTAACCCAACCGATTGGGCGAGTGACATTGTAAAAACCAGGATATTGCTGGTGATAGGCTGTGAAAATTCGTTGGACTAAAGGCAAATCATCAAGGAAAAAGATCCAGGCGAAAAGATTAAAAAGGTTGGGAAGTGAACCACCATTGGGTTGGAGCGATTCATCGGAATTGAGGAGAAGGGGGCTGGCGATACCAACTTTGGGGTGGTTTTTGAAGAACTTTCTCATTGATTTAAGGGCATTGGATTTAAGGAGGGTGTCAGAATTGAGAAGCAAGACAAGATCGCCTGAAGAGGCTTCTATACCTTGATTATTTGCCTGGGCATACCCGAGATTGTCTGAGTTGGCCAAGATTTTGATTTGAGGAAAGTCTCGTTTAATCATCTCCACCGAGCCGTCTGAGCTGCCGTTGTCCACGACAATAATCTCGTCATTTGAGTTGGTCTGGGATAGTAGTGAGGTTAAGCAAGTCTTGAGTAAATCTTTGGTATTGAAGGAAACGATGATGATGGAGAGAGTCATGGTTATTGGAAAAGGCGGAAGCGGCCGAGTCGGTAATTAAGTTGGGTTTGGCGATGAGAAATAACCTGGGCGGGAACTCCGGCAACGATTTCTTTTTCTGCCACGTCTTTGGTGACGACGGCTCCGGCGGCCACGACTGAGCCTTTGGCTAAGGTAACCCCAGGCAAAATTATGGCTCGAGGGCCAATAAAGACATAATCTTTGATAGTGACCGGTTTTTCAATTGGATCAAAAGTTGAGCTGTTGAGATCATGTTGGGAATTAAAGATCATTACCTCTGAGGCAATGTCTACGTGATTACCGATGGTAAGGGGGGCGCGGCCATCGAGAGTAGCATGGTCGCCGATGATAGTCCCCTCCCCCACTCTAATACCTTTAGGTTGATAGAAACGGGCACCAATATGGATGGTGGAATGGTTGCCAATTGTGACACCGGACAAGCGGAAGAGGAAAAGTCTAATTGAGTGGAAGGGGATGAAGGAGACAACTCGCCAAAGGATAGCTATTTTGAGATCAAGCCAATAATTGTAGAAACGATTGCTGATCTTGACAGCGGCTTGGCGCCAAGTAAGCGGTTGATTGTTGCGGTCACGAAAGGGCGAGCTCATGGATTACCTCCAAAGTTTTTTGAGTGGTTTTTTCCCAAGTAAATTGCTTTGCTCTTATTTTACCTTCTTGGATCAATTTTTGACGCTTGGATTGGGGAAGTTGAAGTAGGTTGTGGATCTTTTGGGCAATATCGTCGACATTTTTAGGATCAAACAGGAATGGAGAAGAGCCAGTTATTTCGGGAATGGAGCTAACCGCCGAGGCGGCTATCGGCACTCCTAGTCTGAGCGCTTCTACTAGAGGCAGACCAAAACCTTCATAGAGACTGGGGAAAACTAAAGCTTGGGCACCTTTAAAGACGCTGGCGAGTTGCTCCTCGGGAAGGTAGCCGGTAAGGTGCAAGTGAGGATGAGACTTAAGTTTGGTGGTGGCAAATTGATCCCAGGTTTTGCCCACGATTACCAAATGAAGATCTTGGTGTTTAGCCTGAAGTGCCTGGAAAGCCTCAATGAGGCGGTCGAGGTTCTTTCTGGGTTGGCGAGTACCGATGAACAGGAGATATTTAGGAGGCAGATTAAGTTTTTGAAGAGTTTGAGTAACCTTTACTAGCCCTGGGTCTAGACTTAGGTTACTGCCAAGATAAGTTACGGTGATTTTGTCAGGGTCCAGATGATAGGTTTTGACCAAATCATTTTTAGTGTTTTGAGAGATGGCAAAAATGTGTTTGGCATTGGTGACGGAGTACTTGGTCCAAGATTTGAGCTGGTTTAGAACTGAAGGTTTGAAAGTTTGAGGAAAGAATAAAAATGCCAGATCCATTATCGAAATGACGGTGGGAACCGGAGAAAAACGTGGGGCATAGTGGCCTGGAGTGAAGAAAATTGAAGGCTTGGTCTTTTCTAGATAAAGCTCAAGGGGCAGGCGCCACTGGGTCCAAAGCTTTGAGGGGCCGAACGAATGATAGTGCCAGTGGGAGGTGGGTTTGGGTAAATCTTTTAGAGGGGTGTGTTTGAGATAGATTTTATACTGGGTTTGGGGGTCGAGGCGGTGAATGCCACGGAGCAATTGGTGGGCATAAACGTTGCTTCCAACTCGGTTTTGAGTGTTGGCTTCATTGCCATCGATGCCGATATACATAGCTTAAGTATTTGATTGGTAAGGAGATAAAACCAGATGCTTGAATGAGTATATCAAGGCAACGATGAGAAGAGGAATGATAGAGAGGAGATATCGGGGAAAGACGACATGAAAAAGGTTTGAGGTTATGTAAAGAAGGACAAAGAGGGAGAGGGCACGAATTGATTTGGGGGTTTGTTTTAGTGTTGCCAATGTTAGGCTTGCGGCTGTGCCTAAAGGCCAAAGCCATGACCAAGGCTCGACTTTAATATCTCCCCTGCCCCACCAGGTATACCAGCGGGCTAGAAAGATGATGCGAAGAATTTGACCGACTGGATATTCGGGCAAGTAAGAACGGTAAAAACGAAATAGCCGGTAATGATAAATCAGGAAATCTGAGAAAGGATGATAGAAAAAGAAAACGGTAAAAGTCGCCAAATAGACGAACAAAGCAGGCAGGGTGAGCTGAATCCACAGTTTAGGTTTTCGGGGTAAAAATAAGATTATGACGAACCAGAGAATAAAGGCAGTAATGAAGAGTTTGGTGGAGGCAGTAATACCGATGAGAACTGAAGTAAGAATTAGAGCTTTGGGGGAATGGTCTTTGAAAAAGTGAGTGGCTGAGATAAAGGTTAGAGTTATGGCTAAAGCGTGGGGTAAATCCAAGAGAGTCACAAAGAGTTGAGAGACAGTCAGGGGATCAAACAAAAGAATAAGGCCCCCGATAAGAGAAAGGGTGGCTGAAGTGGTTAATTGCCATGTCAGGTAAACCACTGATGCTGTTAAAGCTATACCGAACAAATACTGAAGAGGGATGGCTGTACCAAGTAGACTGAGTGCAAAACCGTAAATATATTTGCCCAGGAATGGGACTTCAAAGTTGATGGAGGCTGGGTCTTTACCTGTGACGTACTGGGATCCGGCATAGGAGTAAAGAAGATCGTCTTCTATATGACCCAAGAATTGAGCGTTTTCTAAATTGTATTGAGAGTGAGTGTAATCATAGTGGGCATTTTGCAGATCAAATTGAGTGGTCAGGGCTTGCCAGTTGGCGAAAATTAAGAACAATAGTCGCAGCAATACCAAAACCAGTAAAAGAAGATTAAACCAGCGATTCATAGACTTTCAGGGTAGCTTGGGCGGTTTGGTACCAAGTAAACTGCTTTGAGTGATACTTTGCTTTGGCCAGGAAAGGTTTTTGGACAGACAAAGCATCTTCCATGCCTTGGGCGATTGATTCAACTGAATAGGGATCAACCGTAATAGCATTTGAGCCAGCGACCTCTTTGAGAGAGCCTTGGTTGGAGGTGACAACAGGGGTACCTACACTCATGGCTTCAAGGACAGGCAGACCAAAACCTTCATAAAGAGAAGGGTAAACAAAAGCGGAAGCACAAGAGTAAAGGGCGGGTAGGTGTTCGTCCGGAACAAAGCCTAATTGTCGAACGGCTGGGGTGGGGTTGGTTTGGTCGCCCCAGCCAAATTTACCAACTAGGATTAATTCGAGATTTTTTTGAGTAGAGCGCAATTTGGTGAAGGCTTCTAGAACACGTGAGAGGTTTTTTCTAGG
Source organism: uncultured Pseudomonadales bacterium (assembly GCA_964398525.1). Lineage (GTDB taxonomy): Bacteria > Patescibacteriota > Microgenomatia > UBA1400 > CAYNFZ01 > CAYNMS01. Next base: position 17,055 of record CAYNMS010000024.1, read on the forward strand.
TTCTTGAGTGCCAACGAAAAGAATGAACGGTTGGTCGAGGTGGTATTGTTGACGGATTTTAAGTTTTTGGGATTCAGCCTGAGGGGATGGAAGAGAATCAAATTGACTAAAATTTTCTGAAGCGGCCAAATAGACGACATGAATTTTATTAGGATTAATGTCAAGGAGTTTTTCGATGTCGGCTTTGGTGGCTTGAGAATCTGCGATTATGGCTTCGGCCTCTTGTTTAACCCATTTGTGGCGACGCTTGTGGGCGGATATGGTTTTGGGGTGATGGTGCTGGGGATATTTTAAAACGGTTAAGTCGTGGATGGTGGTGACGAGTTTGGTGTCAGTTAGCAGGGGTTGGCTCCAATCACCGGCATGAAAAATGTCGGTGTCAGGCAAGAAACGATCAATCGGAGGCCAATGAAGTCGATTAAAAAGAACTTCAGTGACGGTCGGAGGTAAAGGGAAAATTGTATGGTTGGGAGTTAGGGAATCGGCTAGTTGGCGGAGATGTCTGAAATCCCTTAAGGAAGTGCCGAAGAGATGAAGTTTGGGAGGGTTTTTGAGGAGGAGCAGGTGTTTGGCAAGGTTATAAGTGTAACGGCCAACGCCAGTGTGGGTATATTGAGCTGCGGTGAAATCTAGAGTCAAATTCATATTATTTTTGAAGTTTTAGTTGGTTGAAGGCATAGATTTGATCGGTTTTCTGATAAAGCCAAACCACAACTGTGTTGAAGTGGCGAATTTCGGTGCGTTGATAGCCAAGTGTTTCTAACAAAATGCGTTGTTGATCTTGGGGGTCAAATATTTCCTGAACATAGCGAATAAGATAAACCACTTCAGGGTTGGTTTGAGGAACAATTGTTTCCCTAACCGGAACCGTGTCTAGGTAGTAATTTAGCGGGGCTGCCTGGGCCAGGCTGGGAATAATAACCTGAGAGTCAAGTTGGTCTTGAGATTTAATCCAAGTGGCTAAATCACGCCAGTTTTCCCGGTGAAATTGGGGTAAGAACAAATAACTGGCAGAGGTGACTAGATTGATAAGGAGAAGGACAGCCAAAGCTTTGGTAACCGATTTTTTCGACAGGCGGGAAAGACCAAAAGTAATTAGGAGATAAAAGGCGGGTAGGAGGTAGAGGAAGCGAAAATAGGAAAGGAGTGAAATTTTTAAGGAAAGAATGGTACCGATGACTAGAGGAATAAATAACCAAGATAAAACTATAAATGATTTAGGTTTTTTAATTCCCTTTGAGGCTAAAAAGATAAGGTAGAAAACTAAAAGTAAGGGTAGCCCTGCCAAGAGAAAATAGGAAATATCGTTATCAAGGGACACCCGACCGATTAGAAATTTGAGTGGAATTAAGCTTAAATTTTTTAAGGAAAAAGCACCGACAACTTGGCCCCAGCCGGGATAAAGAGTGGCTGCAGTCAAACCAACGTTTAACTGTTTAAACAAAAACGGCCACCAGGGTGCGGTGGCGAGAAAACTAATTATGGTGGGAAGGGGTAAATAGAGAAAAAAGAGGGGAAGCAAAAACCAAGGTAGATAATCAGACGTGAGCATGATCCAGAGGGATAGGATATAAAACCAAAAGTTTGGGGTGACGGAATATTTTTTCAGACTTAGATAAGAGACAAAGTGAGGAATTACTTCTGAAAGCGAGGGCAGGCGAGGCAGATAATGGGTAAGAAACAAAAATGCCAGAGAAGTTCCCATGGCAGCTAGAGAATACATTCTGGCTTCCTGGGAATAGTAAAGGTGCAGTCCAGATGTGGCTAAGAGTATGGATGGAATTAGGTTAAAAGGTAGCCACCAGCCAAAGAGCTTAATTTTGCCTGAGCCAATAAGTTTTTGGCTTATATGATAAGTAGCCCATATTGTGACTAGACCAAAAAAGACAGATGGCAAACGAACAATCACTTCTGAAGAGCCAAAGAGTTTAATCCAAAGATGGAGGAGGGCATGATACAAGGGGGGGTGAAAATCCCCCAGAGAATATTGAGTGATCAGGTCAACTAAGCCTTTATCTCTGGCGGCAGTGACATTAATGGCTTCGTCTAGCCAGAGGGATTGATTGAGGGAGATTAAGCGAACTATGAGGGAAAGAAGCAGAATCTTGACAAGAGAGGACATAAGAGCATTTTACATG
>CAYNMS010000025.1:0-18525 GCA_964398525.1 uncultured Pseudomonadales bacterium
ACTAATTTACAAATAGGGATTGGAGGAAAGGGATTTTTTGTGGTAGCTTTACAGTTATGAAACCAAGATGGGCTCAGAGTGTAGGAATAGTGGCGTTGATGGTGTTTATGTTGCTAGTAACAGCGGCAAACTTAATGCAAGTAAAGCAAGTATCAGATTTTGCCAAAGTTATTAGTGAGGTAGGACTGAGTGAAGGTCAAATAGAAGCACGAGAACCTGAGGTGACGATTGAGCAAAAAGAGGTTCGAATGGCTTTCGGAGGAGACATGATGTATGACAGAAATATCCGGCTACAGGCTAACAAAATAGGCTATGAGCAAATTTTAGCCGAGGTTAGTGAGAGACTAAATGAATTTGATCTAGTGGTAGCAAATTTGGAAGGGCCAATTACTTCTAGCTCTTCAGTTAGCGTCGGATCTACTCCCGACAGTCCTAATAATTTCTCTTTCACGTTTGATCCACAGACAGTCACATCTCTTAGCCAGGCGAATATAAAGGTGGTTAATTTGGGCAACAATCACATTAGAAACTTTGGCGGCCGAGGAGTCTTGGAAACGTTGGCTCATTTAGATGGGGCAGGAATAAAATATTTTGGTCAGGGAGTTAATGGTGATGTGGCTACAGGCTTGATCGTTGAAGTTGATTGGTTAAAGCTGGGACTGATTAACTATAACCAGTTTGGGGGAGATTTTGAGGAGGCTTTGGCTGAGATTGACAGATTAAAGCCTGAATCTGATTTGGTGGTGGCAATGACCCATTGGGGAGAAGAATACAAGACAAGCCCGACTGCACAAGTCAGGGAGCAGGCTCACCAAATGATTGAGGCTGGAGCTGAAGTAATTATAGGCACCCATCCTCATGTAATTGCCGAAAAAGAAGAGTATTTGGAAAAAACTATTTACTACTCTTTGGGTAACTTTGTGTTTGATCAGTATTTTTCGGCCGAGACTAAGGAAGGTTTGGTGGTTGAAATGCGAGTCTCTCCTGAAAAAGAAGTGAGTTTTACCGATCATAAGGTGGTAATGGATACGAATGGACAGACCAAATGGAGTGGGGAGCAAGTCCAGTAGATTACTGTCTAAAACAGTCTTTGAGTTTGTTGGGGTCTTGGCGTAAATGGAGATAAATGGCTTCCAAGTGTCCAGGGACAATGGAGGCGGGAAGGTGATCCAAATTCAACCATTCCCAGCCATCGCATTTGGTAGGTTCACAGTTTTGAGGGACTCCGGCAAAGTGAGTGCAGAGAAAGGCAAAGTGGACAAAGTCGTAATTCACTTGATATTCACGGATGGTGCCAAGAAAATCCAAACCTTCTGCAATCAAGCTAGTTTCTTCGAAGACTTCTCTACTGGCTGCTTCCAGCAGGGGTTCGCCTAATTCAAGCCGACCACCAGGAAGTCCCCAATAGCCGGATTTGTAACTGTTTTTGCGTTTACCCAATAAAACTTTTTGCTTGGAGGAATCTAAGATAACCACACAGGTACCCAGTGATTGGGCGGACATAGCAAGGTTGATTAACTGGTGTTTGGTTGAGTTTAGCTCAGATTGAGAGCTAAGTCGAGTTGAAAATAAAACAAACACCCTTGTTGGTGGTCATTTGCTCAATAGGTGAAAAGTGTATATTTAAAGAAGTAGGGAAAAAGAAAAAGTTAATTGAGGTTTTTTAGAAATGAATACAGCCGAAGAGTTGATGGAGCCGGAGCAAAATGAGATCAAGCCGGTTGATGTTGAAGCAGAAGAATTTGTTGAGCTGGCTTATCAAAGTAAGCGGTTGAGAGTGGGGTGGTTGGCTAAGGTTTTTGTGGTTGGAGCGGCTGCCATGCTGGGAGTGGGAGTATTGGCATTTCAGGGGTGGTTACCTTTTGGGTGGGGGGAAAAACTGGTTAGGATTGATTCAGGGACAAATTTGAAGTTTAAAATTAATCAAGAAGCACTGGGGTTTGAAAGTGAATTAGTTGGTTTTGGAGAGTTTGAGTATGAACAAACTGAGGCGAAAGCGGCAGCAACCGGAGACCGAGTGGGTGTGAGTGAAATATTGAATTTATCTGCATTTGAAATGGAAGAAAACCGAAAGTTCGCATCTAGAGAATTGGCTAGATTGAAGGAAGATAATTTGTTGTTGAGAGTTAACCGAGACAAGTTTTACTTGGATGATCCGGAAGCAACCAACGACAGGTTGGATGATTGGGCCTATTTATATGATCAAATTGCCGGCTCGAGCAGTAAGTACAGCAGACAACCGCAAGACAGCGTTTATTTTTCGAGCGATTATGTGCTGCATGTTTTCCATAAATTGCTAGAAAAGGAATTTGAAGTCATTGAACAAAAAGAGTTGTTTCCTCGAGTAAAAGAGATAAGCCAAAAAATGACAGAAGCAGCCCATGAGAAAGCTCAATTAGCCACATCAGAGGAAGACCGGCAAAGTTTGGGACGAATTGCCGTTTTTTTTGGGGTAGCACAAGCCCTGACTGAGCCGATTGAAATAGAGGGAAATGAAGAAAGCGGTGAATATGGGCAGATTTTAGGTGAAGACCGAAAACGAGATACGAAGGAAAATGTTTTAGCTGCCTGGCAGGAAATCAGTAAAGAATTTTCAAGTGAGTTAAGACAACAGGGTGAGACGGAACTGGGTTTAATTCTGGAGCAAAATCAAATCACTACTTCTCCCCTATTTGGAGCGCTAATGACGGAAGCGGGTTTGAGCCAGGAACATGATTACACGCAATACACACCAAGAAGCCGCTATACCAAAAATGATATTTCCAGGGCGTATTTTAGAGCGATGATGTGGTTTGGGCGGACGCCGTTTTTAGTAAAAAGCCAAGCCCTGACCAGAGATGCAATTTATATAAGCTTACTGATTAATGAAACCGAACTGTTGGAGGCCTGGGAGGAAATTTATCAGCCGACGGCTTTTTTGGTTGGCCAAAGTGATGATTTGGATATTTATGATTATCTCAAAGCTGTTGCCGACATCACTGGGGGCGATGAGGTGAGGGTAGACGAAGAACTAGTAAGTGCGGTTAGTAAAGCAACTGAATCGATGGAAGGGCCAAAAATCATGTCGTCGGCAATGTTTGGTGAAAAAATATTTTCCATGAGTAAAGAGGAGCTTCAAGCAGAAACAAAAGGATTTCGGTTTATGGGCCAGAGATTCACGCCGGATGCTTTTATTCTTTCTAGTTTAACTCAAGGCGATGAGGCGGCCGACCCAGAAACAGGGGAAAAACTGCCCAGCATGCCGACTAACCTGATGGTAATGAGTGCCTTAGGAAACGAGCGGTCCGAGGAATTGTTGGGTGAGTGGATTTTAGAAAATGCACCGGAATCAGGCGAAGTGTTACCCTTAAAACTAGGGGTACTCAAGAAGGAGTTTGACAAGGTAGACCAAAAACAATGGACTCAAAACTTGTATTGGGGTTGGCTATATGCCATTAAAGGTTTGTGGTCAATTGAAGATAAAACTGGTTATCCCTACTTTGTAACCACACCAGTGTGGACTGATAAAACTTTGTTGACCAGTTTGGGGACCTGGACTGAATTGAAGCACGATACTCTGCTTTACGCCAAACAATCGTATGCCGAACTTGGGGGTGGTGGACCAGAGGGAGAACTGCCGCCGGTGCCTAAGGGCTACGTTGAACCAAATTTGATTTTTTGGGATAGACTAATTGGTTTGGTAAAAATGATGGATCAAGGCTTACATCAGAGAAACCTTTTGGATAATGAGTTTAGGGGCAGAAACCAGCATTTGATTGAGGATTTGGAGTTTTTACGCCGAATAGCTAAAGCTCAAATTGAAAACAAGGAAATTAGCGAGGAAGAGTTTGAAACTTTGAGAATCAAAGGCAAAACCTTAGGATGGGTGCTAAGACCTTTGCCGGGAGAAATGTTTACGGAAAAAGACGCCCGTTCGGCTTTGATTGCCGATATTCATACAGACGTTAAAAGCGGAAAGATTTTATATCAAGCCAATGGCATTCCCAATTATATCTATGTGGCAGTAAAAGATATTAACGGAACCAGGCTGACTAAAGGTTTGGTGTTTAATCAGTTTGAGTTTGCCGCTCCAATTGACACCAGATTAACCGACGAGGATTGGCAGGGCTTTGTTTATTCAGATGACAATAGCAAAATGCCTGTGCAGGAAGAATGGAAACAAGCGATAATTGAAGAGTGAAAGGCAAAAGACTAATTATCGGTGGACTTTTAGTTGCAGTTATTTGCTTAGTGGGAATAATGGTTTGGAAGCCTCAAAAGATTGTGGAAAACACTCAAGTGACGCCGAAACAGTCTGAAAAACTATCGAGTTATTTTGATAAGGAATATGATTACGAGACTGTCTTCAAGTTGACTGAGGGAGTGAAAAAAACAAGAGTGTGGGGGGTAATAACTTCCCATCATCTATTGGCTGGTGAGTTGATAGCTGAATCGCTAGCAGGCATTGATAGCCGAGAAATCGAAACGGTAATAATCATAAGTCCGGATCATTTTCACCGGTTGGCTGGGAAGGGAGTGGCGACTGCTACCAGTGGTTCTAATTGGGACAGCCCTTACGGAGAGTTGAAGGCGGACAGAGAGATAATTGGAGAGTTGGAGAAGCTAAAGGTGGGGTTGGAAGAGACGATTTTCAAGCGAGAACATGGAGTTTATACGTTGATTCCCTTTATTAAAAAAGCCTTGGGGGATGCTAAAGTAGTGCCTTTGGTTTTGGCTGGTGATAATAGCCGAGAGGGGGCTTATGAGTTGGGTAGGCGTATCGGAAAGGTTTTAGACAAAGATCGAGTGGTGGTAATTATCAGTAGTGACTTTGTGCACGAGGCAAATGAAAGCCAAGCCGAAGAAATAGATAGAATAAGTATAGAGGCGATAGCCAGTGGTAAAAGAGAAAACTTAGATCAAGTGACGAGTGACTGTAAATTATGTTTAGAATGGATGTTTGGTTATTTGGAAGGGGCAAATTGGCAATTTTCATTGGTTAATAACAGCAATTCATATCTGATTAGTGGACAAATGCCGGAAAAGGTGACTAGTTACGTTACGGGATATTTTCAAGCCAAGGACTAGAGGAAGTTGACTGCCTCAATGGCTTGGGTGGCGTACCAGCGAATTTCGGGAAGTTTGACGAGGGTTAAATCTTTTGCAGAAAACCAGCGAAAATCATGATGCTCACTACTGATAATTATTTGATCGGTGTGGGCTTGGCCAAAAAAGATAAGGCCTGTGTGTTTGTGAGTATTGTTAATTTGGTGAATATCGACAAATTGTGGAGTGAGAAGATATTTGGTTCTATTTGAAGGTGGAGGAGGTGAAAGTTTAGGCTGGAGGATAGTGAATTGGTTGAGAGTTAAGCCGGTTTCTTCGTGAATTTCTCGAAAAAGGGCTTGATCTGGGTCTTCATCTAGTTCTATATGGCCACCTACTGGCAACCAAAGATTGAGACCTTTGTGGTGGACCAGTAAAACTCTTTGGTTGTAAACCAGAAAAATCGAGACAACAAAATCGATATGTTTATGGAGGTGGGGCGTTATTTAATGATTACCGATTCTTCATCTAAAACTTTTTGAAGGCGGCTGGTTTCGATGAAGGAGTTGAGAAAAGGTATATCCTCGACGGTTTTAATAAATTGGGAGAGAAAGAAAAAAAGAATTGCGGCGATAATACTAGCGCCGAGGGCTGTGCCAATGCCAGTGACAATGCCGAGGAAAAAACGATATTTGGGGGAGGTTTGGCGGGAGAGGTGATGGTTGAGAGTTTTAAGTTCGAGATTTAGTTGAGATTTTTGGTCTTTGACCATACAGGTATTTTAACTATTAGTTTGAGAATGACCAAATTCGTTAATGATAAATTTTTGAAAGGTCTTTTTGAATGAATGTAGGGTTAAGGCCTATGACTTCTTCTTTAAAGGGGAGGTTGTCGTCGATGGGGTTTAGGATATAGATGGGCTTATTGAGATAAAAGGCAAGCGCCATTTCGATGAGGACGTTGCCGCCGATGTAACCTTTGAGTCCGTGCTTGTCGTCGTTGATGACCAGAACGGCATCACCGGCTTCGATTTTGGCAAAATGGTCTTTGATGAACTGGGTTTTTTGAGAGTAATCGCCGGTTTGAAACCAAGTCTTAGAAGCCTGAAAAGTATTTGATTGGTGCATTTTTTGGGCTGTGTCGGGGATGAGGGTTTTAAAGCCGAGTATTTCAAGCTCCAGTTTGATTTGGTAAAGATGAGCATAAAAAGAAACACTAGAACAAAGAGTAAGAGTCATGATTTATGAAATTGAAAAAATGAACTTAAGCAGAGGCTATATTAATTCGGCCTAATAAATTCTCCCAAGGTATAAAAGATAAAAATTACTATGGGTAAGAAAAGTATAACAAACAGAATGGCGATGGTAAGGTCTTTAATTTTACGTGTTAAACTAGCCTTCTTAAGACTGGGTTTGAGGTTGTGATTCATAAATTGGATTAGATCAGGAGAAAACTCTATACCCGGATTTGATTGTCTAATTTGGATAAGGGTTTGCCTTAAAGCCTCTAGTTCGCTGGTTTGAAAGGTGTGGGTGTCGAGCTCTTTGCCGGTATTTAGCTTAAGCCGAAGTTCAAATTCCTGATCTTTGATTAATTTACCATTTGAAAAAGTAAGGTGAGACGGAGATAGGGCTGGGAGGATAGTTTTAATTTGGCTGACAGAGACTGCTTGGGAACGAAACAAACCTAAAATTTTGACCTGGCCATTGGCAAATGTAAGTTTACCGAGTTTTTTTGCGTTTGGACCAAAAAAATAAAAAAGCAAAGATGGGGAAAAAAATAAAATACTCACCCAAAAATAGTAGAGCTAATACCGTTAGAATTAAGTATCCAAAAAATGAAGTTTTAGGTTGATTACTCATATCTTAAAGCATCGATGGGGTTTAGTTTGGCAGCCCGACGAGCGGGGTAAAGGCCAAAAAGAATACCGACAAGACTGGAAACTCCCACGGCTAAAATAATTGAAAGCGGACTAACCACGAAGGGTATGCCGGCAACTTTGGAAATAAGAAAAGCACCAGAAACACCAATTAAAATACCGATGGCTCCACCAGCTATGGTAAGAGTGACTGATTCGGTTAAGAACTGCACAAGGATGTCGTTTTCGCGAGCACCGATGGCTTTGAGAAGGCCAATTTCTTTGGTGCGTTCAGTAACAGTAACTAGCATAATGTTCATAACTCCGACCCCGCCCACAATGAGAGAGATACCAGAAATACCGGCAACCAATGCAGTTAACAGACCCGTAATGGTCTGGATGGTGGTGAGAGAATCCTTGAAACTTTGGATATTAAAATCGCTATCTTCATCAGAGGCAATGCCTCGATAATCACGAAGGAAAGCTTCGACGTCTTCGATAGTTTGATTGAGTAGATCTTCGTTTTGGATGCTAACATCAATTTCCACCAATTCGTCGCTGCCGGTTATGTAGGTGATCATGGTGTTGAGGGGAATATTGACGGCGTTATTGAAAAAACCGGAACTAAGTGAGCCGGCGGCTTGGGTAACGCCAACTACCCTGAACCGGGTGTTGTCGATACGGATAGATTCGCCTACCGGATTGGTGTTTTCTCCAAATAATTCTTCGGCGATGTCTATTCCTAAAATAGCTACTTTGGAAATAGTTGCATTGTCAGTTTCGCTGAAAAATTCACCATAGATGATTTCTGGTTTAAGCATAGATTGAGCTTCGGTTGTAAGACCGTAAATTAAGGCTGAAGTTTTTTCAAATTCCGAGGCAACGCGAGCGTTGGCGAAGGCAAAAGGAGCGACGGATTCAATGTTGGTAATATTGGCATCGCGAATGGCTTGAGCATCATCTGTAGTCAAGGGAGTGTTGGTGCCAGCAAATGATGAAAAAGCATTTTGGCCGGGTGCGATTTGGAAATAGTTAGTACCAAAGACGCTTAACTCTTCGGTAATAAATGCCACTGCTCCCTGGCCGATGGAGGAGATTAGGATAACTGAGGAAATGCCGATAATTATACCGAGCATGGTTAGACTGGTACGAAGAAGATTGCCTCGAAGAGCTTGTTGAGAAGAATTAATAATTTCGTGAAATTGCATAGAAAAATAAATTTATTCGTAACGCAAAGCGTCGATAGGGTTTAATTGGGCAGCCCGACGGGCGGGATAAAGGCCAAAGACTATACCAACTAAGGTCGAAACTGAGACGGCGATAATAATACTCAACGGACTGATTACGAAAGGAATGTTGGCAGCACGAGAAGCGATAAAGGCACCAATTATCCCAAAGGTGATGCCGACAAAACCGCCAACGACACTGAGAGTGATAGATTCGAATAAGAATTGGATAAGAATATCTTGGTCTCTGGCTCCGATGGCTTTGAGAAGGCCGATTTCTTTGGTGCGTTCGGTGACGGTGACTAACATAATATTCATGACACCTATGCCCCCAACCAGTAGGGAAATTCCGGAAATACCGGTAATCATGGCCGTTAATAATCCGGTTACAGTTTGGATAGTAGTCAGGGTTTCGTCGAAACTTTGGGTAAAGAAGTCAGCGTCTTCATCGGGTTCAATTTCCCGGTAATCAAGAAGAAATTCTTCAACATCGATGACAGTTTGTTTGAGTAATTTTTCGTTTTCGACTCGAATAACAATTTGGAAAAGTTCGTCTTTGCCGGTGATATGAGTTATGAGAGAACTGATGGGAACGATAACGTTGTTGTCAAAAAGGTTAGCACTAATAGCACTGGAAGCCTGAGTAACACCAATTATCCTGTATCGAATATTGTCTACTCGTATAGATTCTCCAACCGGATTGGTGTCTTGGCCAAAAAGTTCTTGGGATAAATCAAAACCCAAAACAGCCACTTTGTCACGATTGTTGTCGTTGGTTTCAGAGATAAACTCGCCATAGATGATCTTTGGCTCGAGAATTTGCTCGACTTGTGAGGGCATACCTCGAATGGTCGTTCTGGTTTTCTCGTCCAGAGTTGAAACGGTGGCGTTGGCAAAACCCAGAGGAGCAACTAGTTTGATATTGCTAATTTGAGATTCACTTATTGCCTCTGCGTCCTTGGTAGTAAGCGGATTGGCGGTTTGAGCAACTTGGGAGAAAGAATTTTGGCCTGGGGCAATACGAAAATTTGAGCTACCAAAAATACTCAGTTCGTTGGTGATAAAGGCCACAGCACCCTGGCCCAGAGAGGAAATGAGAATGACAGCAGAAATACCGATGATAATACCAAGCATGGTCAGACCGGTGCGAACTGGATTGCTCCGAAGGGATTTAAAAGAGGAAAAAGCGACTTCTTTATACCTCATGACGGGTTTTTTGATTAAGCCGATCTGATTGGATTAAGCCATCTCTGATGTAAATGGTGCGTTTAGCAAAAGCGGCAATATCGTTTTCATGAGTTATGACTACCACAGTATGGCCTTGGCGGTTTAGCTTTTGAATGAAGTTCATGACTTCTTTGGCTGTAGGGGTGTCCAGATTACCGGTAGGTTCATCAGCCAACAGAATGGAAGGTTTCATGACCAAGGCTCGGGCAATAGCAACTCGCTGGATTTGGCCGCCTGAGATATGGTTGCTGAGATTGCCAGCTTTATCATCAAGACCGACCATAGTTAAAACTTCCATGGCTCTTTGTTTTCGCTCTGAGGCAGAAACATTGGCATAAATCAAAGGTTTCTCAACGTTGGCTAGAACAGTGGTTCGGGGTAATAGATTGAAAGATTGAAAGACAAAACCAATTTCTTTATTTCTGATGCCGGCAAGCTGATCATTGGTGTATTGGCTGATGTTTTTACCTTTTAGCAGGTATTTGCCAGCGGTGGGAATATCTAGTGCACCTAAAATGTGCATCAAAGTTGATTTGCCGCTACCGGATGGACCCATAATGGCAACAAACTCACCTTGATTGATTTCAAGATTGATGCCTTTGAGGGCTTGGTAATCTCCCGCTGGGGAAAAATAGGTTTTCTCTAGATCAACTAGCTTGATCAGAGGGGAGCGTTGGCTCATACTCGACTCCTAAAAGAAACTAGGACCTTGGCGTTTAACTTGTTCATTTTTGAGTGCAACAATGACTTGGGTGCCTTCATCTATGCCTGAAATGATTTCTGTTAAACCATCACCACGGGCGCCGACTTCTACTGGAATATGCTCAATCTCACTATCAGCCCCAACAATACGTACCGCACGTGAGCCTTCGTATGGTTTTACCGCACTAGAAGGCACAGTCAGGACGTTGTCTTTGCTGGCAACTTGGATATCGACATCGGCGGTCATGCCAGAGCGAATTGAATCGGCCGGTGAGGTAACAACTATGTAGACAGAGTAAGTAACCACACCGTTACTTGGAGTTGCCAGAGTGTCGACACGGTCGACATAGCCTTGGAATGTTTGATGGGGCAGAGCATCGAAAGTAATCGTGGTTGGCTGGCCGGTGGCAACTTTGACGGCGTCGGTTTCACCGATATCGAGTTTAATTGTAGTGGCCACATCGGGAGTAACAAGAACCAAGGCAGGCGGCACGGAACCAACTGAACTTGCGGTAGGAATAGTCACCAGCGAACCCTTGGTGATACCCAAGTTATTGATAACGCCACCAATTACGGCGTATACAGAACTATCGACCGTGGCTTGATAAGCCTGCCAGGTAGCACTAACTTGGGCTTGAGCTTGGCTTATGGCTTGCTGTTGTTTTTTATAAGCAGCCTCGGCTGAGAGCCACTGCTTTTCTGAAACATGGAATTCGGCCACTCCCCTTTCCTCGTAGCGAGGGATACCTTCTCCGTCTTCATACTCATCACTTTCAGCCAATTCTTTAAATGAGTCCCAAGCGCTAAACATCTGGGCCTGGAGGCTTAACTGATTGGCTTGGGCAGTTTCTAAAGTGGTTTTGGCGGCAAGATAGTTGGAAAGAGCGGAATCTCTTTCTTGTTTGGTCGCGGTACTGGTGACTTTAAATAGAGGGTCGCCTTTGGCTACCAGAGTGTTGTTGGCAACGTAGACTTCTTCAACAATACCAGTGGTGGTTGAGTAAACTGGAGTCGCGCCCGTAGCTGTAACGTTACCTGTCTCGGAGACGTGCTCAACTATGGAGCTTCTGGTGGCAATTGCTAGTTCGTATTCTGGAGGTTTGGCTTTGACAAATTGACCTCTAACTAAAAACCCGACGACTAGTAAAATAAAAAAGAATATTAATTTCTTTTTGAGAGAAAGACGCCGGTAGATAAACCAAATGATAATGAAAGGTTTGAGTGCTTTTTTAAACATGTTTTATGGTCAGTTAACAATTTATCTTAATCTAAAAGAGAAGAAAACGGCAGGGGTAATTGTCAAGTTTGAAAGTATATTAGAACAATAATTAAATCCTAGGGTGTATAGGGTTTGAAGAAATTTTTATTTGATGAGGATGTTGCGGGTGATTGGTATCTTGTTGGGGCAAAAAGTCAGATACTAGACTGGGTATATATAAATAAGATAAAGTGGGAGAGAGGCCAAATGGACAACACACCAACGCAAGAATTCCAGGAATTGAATGAGAGCGGCATTGTTAGTGAAGCAGAAGATGTGACACAAAAGAGAGAGTCCGAAAAGAAGCCTTTGGTGAAGGTGGTTATAGGATTGATGGTGCTGCTACTTGTGGTGAGTATCGGATTGGCGGGAAAACTAAAGAAGAGGTCAGGCGAGGTGTTTGTGACTGAGCCAAAAGATCAAGACCAACTAAAAGTAACAGCGGATAACAAAATTTCGAACGAACCATTTGAAAGTAACGAACTGGCGAGTGATTTTAATTTTAACGATTTGGATCTCGATCAACAGCTTAACCAGTTAGGTTTTGAAAAAGTGGAAGTCGGTAAAGAAAAATTGAGGACGGGAGTTTTGTATATTGATTATATCCCCTACAATTTGTCGGGAGTAGAGTGGGTAAGTGAAAGGATATATACCAAATCTGGGGAGGTAAACATTGCTGATTCAAGTGGTTTATATGATATTTCAAAGTTGGATGGTGAAAACGGTTGGATGTATACAGCCAGATATCAAAATCGGCCGGTTGGAGCAATTGCTGGAGATGGACATATGGGAAGTACCTATGGGTATGTCAGAATTAAAGATGGGTTTGTACAGGCTATCATTAAAGATTGGAATCTAAATTTCACCGACTATATGAAGAATGAGGTTGGAATGATGAAGGGAGTCTATCCGTTAACGGTAAAAGAGAGTATCTTTTTGTCTGAACCTACACAAATTGAAGCTTTGTTAAATCAAGATTAATTGAATAAGAAGCGAAGATAATTTTAGCTGAGTTTGTTTACCTTTGATCATGGGAAATTAATTTGCGTTTGATGACTTCGATTAATTCAGGAAATTTGGGGTCGTTGGTGTGTTCTGAGCCAAAGTGTCCCCGATTGGTGTACTCGTGATACTCGCTGTTTAGTTTTTCGTGGATAAAGCGCGGTTCTTTTATGGGGATATACGGATCGTCTTGGGAGCAGAATTGAACAAGCCAACCCGCGTTAGCTTTGATTTTTTGCCATTGCCAAGGCGTGTCAAAGTAGCCACTTTGCTTTTCTTCTTCATAGCCTAAATGCGTGTGATTAACACCAGCTACAATTGCACCCATAAGTGGGCTTGTTTCGAGATAGCGCAGCGTGGCAACTCCACCGGAGGAATGGCCAATAATAATGGTGTCTTTGCCGGCTTGGAATTTATTTTTGATGTGGGGCAACCAAATATCTTTGCGGGCCAATTCATGGTCGGGCATATCCTGGCCAATGACGTTAAACCCGAGTCGGTTGAGTTTGTCCCTGAGCCAGCCATACCAATGAGTGGAGTTAAAGTCGGTTACTCCGTTGCCGGGAAGAATGATGATTTTGGGAGGTTTCATGCCTTGAATTACTGAAAAATTTTAAAAGTGATGTTTCAACTAAATGTCAAAAACGTTATCTGGCTTGAAACGAGGTGATGAAATTACCAAGAGTTTCATTTCACCTGAGTCCTGATATATAGAACCTTTTGGCACAATTACCAAATCTCCTGCCTCAACTTTGGTTTCTTTGTGATTTAGGTTGAATATTCCGGAACCACTAATTACGAAATAATAGGTGTCAGAAACAACATTTTTTACTCGTCTATTTTTGCCATGTATTTCGATTACAGCAATACTAAGGAGTTCATTTTGAGAACTGTTTAAAAGCGTTTTTACTTTTAAAATTCCGGTTGTTTGTTGATCGGTTTGGGAATATTTAATTACAGATGCTTGCATAGAGGCTTGAGTTATTTAGGTCCTATTATCTGGATTAAATTTCCGTCTGGATCATAGAAAGTAGCGAAATATTTATCAAATGTTGGTGCTTTGAGGGGTTCGGCTTCAAACCTAACTCCCTTGCTTTTTAGATATTTAAAGGCCTCGTTGACGGAATCGACATCTAGGTTAAACATGTGACGGTGTGGGTCTGGATTTGTGCCTTTGACTTTTGAATGCTGCCCGATCCAAATCCACACTTTGCCGGCTTGAAACAGTACACCTGTGTCTTGAGGATGGTCTAGCTCTTCGACAATTTCAAAACCAAAAAAGTCCTGGTACCAATCTGCTAACTTGCAAAAATCCTCGGACTAAATCAGGACAGTCGATAGGTTTTTGAAAATTGGTTTACTCATATTACTTTTTCCAAACTAATATCAATTTCTTGAAAACCTTGACTATGATAAAAACCAACAGCTTCTTGGTTTTTAATGTAGCTTTCAACGTAAACTTTTTGAAATCCTTATTGTTTTGCCCAATCGACCAATGCCTGTAATAGTCGTTTTCCTATCCCTTTGCCTTTAGCATCTGGGGTTACTCCAAGATTTTCGATTTCAAAATACTTGCTGTGGCGATAAGGAATTTCTTTGGGATTCCCGTTGACATAACCTAACCACACATCATCTTCTTCGGCTACGAGACAGACTCCCTCGGTGCTGGATATAGAGTCTTTGAAATATGCTTGTCCAGGTGCACTATTTGCAAAGTCTACAATCAGGTCTTCATCAAACTCGGGATTTTTTACAAAAATCTGTTTGTTTAATAAACAAAGTTTTTGCCATTCCTCTGGTTTAACTGGTCTTATGTTAATCATTGGGTATCTCCAAATTGCTCCAATGTGGTTGTTTGAATGGCCACTGTTTAGCTAACCAAACTTTTAAAGTTTTATATAGTAAACGATACAGGCCATCATCATAAGCCTTTTGCGTCACCCAAAAACTTACATCTACATCTGAATTCTCTGGAGCTTCACCCCTATATCCGACAGGGTAAAGATAAAAACAACCTAAGCACTTAGATTCGTTAGGATTCATGATTGTATAAGCAAAAGAGCTTCTATTCTCAAACTCCCGCTGATGCCAAGCTAAGTCGATCATGTCGTCTTCAAAACTTAAGTCAGAAGTAGGCCATGAACCTCCACGTGTGTTTTTGATGGTCTCAATACTAGACATGACAGCAACATAATCCAAATAAACGTCACTTGCTTTTAGTTTGCGAGCAATAAACTTTGGGTGAATTAGTTTTGAGGGAGGCTTAAAACTGTCTGGTAAATCTAATTGCATTTTTTATAAATTTCTTTGAGATAGTTTATCACGACAGGAACTTTGAGGGGAGAAAAGAAAGTAAAGGTTATTCTAGAAATAATAAGTGTGAGTTAGTACAAATCCAAATTGGCAAATAAATTGCTTTCTAGCATTGTCAATTGATAATTTGGGTGAGGTCCAAAATTGACACCACTTTCAAAAGCAATGGACTTTTCTTCAAAAGATTGAGTCCCTTTTTGGTATTCTGAATTATATATTTGGTTAAATTTATGATCGGCCATTGCAACCAAAAGTCTTTTGACAGGAACTGTTAGACCGTGTTCAAGTTCGTGGTTTTCCATAACTGGTATTAGTTGATTGATTACTTCCGAGCAAAATCGGTTATGATCCATTGATTCAGGAGGAAGGTGAGAAAGAAGAGTGTCGATACTTCCGTCTTCCTTTAGGTTGAAACCAAATATTTTAGCAACTCGTTGAATTAAGTGCTCTTCGTGAATGTTTGTTGATAGATTGGTGCCTTTATTAAAAAGTGAGAAATCCATCTGACGATATTCAAGGAAAATTTGGTAGTATTTTTGAAGAATATTTTTTTGTGTTTCTTTAAGAAGTTTGTCGATTTCCTCTTGGCTCTCGGGTGGTATGGTATTTAGCTCTTCAAATTCTGTTACCAGTTCCCTGACAAGCCTAGACTTGATGAAAATCAGATGTTCAAGGTTTAAATTAGGTACAGGAGAAGGGTCACCACAAAGTTCCCGAAATTTTTGATATGCATGAAAATCTTCGAATGTAAGATAGCAGCTATTAACAACTGAACTTGAAATAAAAGAAATGTTTGAAACTAGATCTTCGGCAGAATACTGGATTTTTTCTAACATGAGACATGTTTTTGGGCAGGGTGTTTTCCAAGTTGGTTAAGTTTAATGGTTTAATTTATTACTTCAAATTCCCAAAAGCTACTACTCAAGCCGGGTCAGGGGGGTGTAGTTGGAAACGGTGGGTATTATTTTGGTCATAAGTGTTTTTTTCAAAACACAACTGGACGTCGAGTCAGGTTTTGCCAGAAACTATGGTTAATTTGTTAATGATTCAACTATTTCTGTAAACCTCTGATTAGTTTCATGTAGTTGAGGGGCTATTCGGACATACAATGTTCCTAGCCCTCGGAAATGCTTACCATCAACAACGGTACAATCATGCTGGTGCAACAACTCGTTAAATACTGTTGAGGACTTAAACTTATCAGGTATTTTTGCTAAAAAGCAGTTAGCTTCTGATTCAACAACTTCAAACCCTAACCTCATAAGCCCTGTACTTAAAAAAAGTCTTCCTTCTCCGACATAATCTTTTGATTTGGAAATGTGAGTTTCATCGTTCAATGCAGCTAGAGCAGCTTTCTCTGCTAGATATGTATTTACAAAAGGTGGACGAATACGCCAAATATAATGGAGTAGTTCTTTGTTTCCAACACAATAACCGATTCTCATACCAGCTAAACCATACCCCTTCGAAAAAGTTCGCAACACGATTAAGTTGTCGTGGTTAATGACATTTTTAATTAGAGACTCGCCAGCAAACTCAATGTTCGCTTCATCTACTACGACTAAAGAATTAGTTGATTCGACCAAACCTAGCAAATCTTCGTGACTTTCAATCAGGCCTGTTGGATTATTCGGATTACAGATAAAAATTATCTTTGTATTATCACTGATCTTATTTTTTAAATCGTCAAAATCTATTCGGAAGTTGTCTTTCATTTTAGAGAAGACTGTTCTCCCTCCAACAATACTTGAGGCAAATGAGGTGTTTAAGAATGTTAGTTCGGGCAATAGAACTTCATCATCAGGGTTAACCAAAATCCTGATGATATTCTCGATTAAGCCATCAGTGCCAGCACCAAATATTATGTGGTCTGAGTGAATATCATACTTCTTGCTTAACAAATCTCTTAATTCACGATGGAATGGGTCTGAGTAGTGATTGATCTCAGTTTTGTACTTATCTATGGCCTCAATAACTTTAGGAGAAAACCCTAGCGGATTTTCAGTCAATGAAAGATCAATTGTGTAACGTTCACTAGGAATGTAAACCTTAGTACCAGATTGGTCGAATTCTTTTAGGTATTTAGATATTTGCATTTTTAACTTTCAAAGTATTTTTTATTTTTAAGTTTATCGGGAAGTAATGAGTCCTTTGTATATTTCTCATATCCACTTCCATCCTCCTTCGTCCGCCAACTGGCGGCCTTTGGAAGGACTGCCGGTTAAGGCTTAAAATATTTCCTGCCTTTGAGTTTATCTGGAAGTAAATCTTCCTTCGTATACTTATCATATCCCTGGCTGTATCCCAAGTCTTTCATTAACTTGGTTGGAGCGTTTCGCAGGTTCATGGGGATAGGGAGGTTGCCGTGGGTTTGTACGTCTGATTGGGCAGAACGTAAGCCATCGTAAGCCCGGCGGTCTTTTTTGACAGTAGCCAGATAAACTACACCGTGGGCGAGATTGATGGCGCACTCGGGGTAACCAATGATTTCACAAGCACGAAAGACGGCGTTGGCAACGACTAAAGCTGTGGGTTGCGCCATGCCGATATCTTCGCTGGCAAAAATAACCATGCGCCGGGCAATAAAGAGCGGATCTTCACCCGCTTCAACCATGCGAGCGAGGTAGTAGAGGGCAGCGTCTGGGTTGGAGGCGCGCATGGATTTAATGAAGGCAGAAATGGTGTTGTAATGTTCTTCGCCGCCGGTGTCGTAGCGAAGATGTCGGCTTTGGAGAGTGTTTTTCAGATCATCCAAACTCAAATTTTTTTCTTTTCTTTTGGTCGCGTAGAGTTGGCTGGCAGCCTCCAGTAGATTTAGGGCTTGTCGGGCATCGCCGTTGGCAAATTCAGCTAAAAAAGTTCGGGCTTGATCGGAGATGGCGACTTTAAGTTCTTGGGCACCTTGGTTGATGAGTTGTTCCAGATCAGGTTGAGTATGACTGGTTAAAACATAGACTTGGCAACGGGATAGGAGAGCGGAGATCACTTCAAAACTGGGGTTTTCGGTGGTAGCGCCAATTAGAATTATGGTGCCGCGTTCGACATAGGGCAGGAGAAAATCTTGCTGGGCTTTATTGAAACGGTGGATTTCATCCAGAAACAGAACGGTGTTGGTGTGTTTTGACCGAGAAATTGGTTGGTTCTGAGTGAGGATACTTTGCTGGTTGGGTTCAACAGCTGCTTGGGATTCTTGAATAACTTTTTTGACGTCGGCTTTACCTGCTGAAACGGCTGAGAGTTCGACAAAATTGGCGTTGATGGTTTCGGCGATGACTCGGGCTAGAGTGGTTTTGCCACTACCTGGAGGTCCCCAAAAAATCATGGAGCGAATTTGGTCGGACTCAATGGCTTGGCGAATGGGCTTACCGGGTCCGACCAGGTGTTGCTGGCCGACAAAATGATCTAAGGACTTGGGGCGAAGACGATCAGCCAAAGGTTGGGAAGAATGCATTGTCATACTATCCCCTACTCTATTTAAGGGGGTGTTAATTTGGGTAAACTTTGGGTAGTATGACAAACATCAAGTTAAGTTTCAAGAGAAGCTAATTTTTTGGCTGACTCGTTTGAAAAGTGTTTTTGATTTTCGGAAAGAACTAAAAGTAAATGGAGTCGTTCCTGATTAGTAAGGTTAGTGGAACGATTGATGGCTATTAGGTCTTTGAGAAGAATTTGAGGGTTTGAATTTGATAGTAAGGACATGTTTGGTTTGAATTATTGTTGATGAGAGGGGCTGGGGTGAAGGGCTTGCTTGAATGTTTGAACTAAGGTTTGCCCGGAATCAGTTACTAATCTTTGACCAGGCTTGAGCGAAAGGTTAGGGTGAGGTTTGCTTAATTCATATTCCACTAAAAAATGGCCATAGCTGACAATTTTGGTTTCTGACATTGGACTCCTACATTAAATAATGAATAGCC
>CAYNMS010000026.1:0-16290 GCA_964398525.1 uncultured Pseudomonadales bacterium
ATTTGTTCATGTTCCACAATCTTCACCCCAGATTTACCAGGCTATTTCCACTAACCGATTCTCAAGCTCTTATCCTAACCACTATCCTAATGTTAGTCTACGTCCTAGCTTTTTTCTTCATTCATCATTTTCTAGACGGCATCGCCACAGCGATTAGCTTCTTGCCCGCCTTATTTTTTGCTTGGCATTTTGGCGCTTTTGCCGGACCAATAGCCGGTATTTTTACCTTCATTCTCAACGTTGCCCTCTTCGCTCTTGTTGGCCATGATGTTCGTCAATCCCATTTCCTGATTACCAATACTCTTGGATCAATAGCTTTAACACTTATGGGCGCTATTATGGGCTTTATTGGTGACAAATATCGCACCCTCAAATCTCAAACTCATTCTGACTCTGGTCAAAATTACAAAAAAACAGAAAACATCCTGGATCAAGGTGAAGCTTTAGTAAGAAAAGCCGACAAAAATCAAAAACGCCTCGACCTCGAACTCTCACATTTTAAGAGCCAACTAGGTGATTTTTAACTCAAAATATTGACAGTCAATATTAAACCTGTTTAGCATGGTAACAGTATGAAACTTCGCCTGCCCAGTTTTTTACTCCTTTTTATAATAATTTTCGTGCTCCTTACTGCTACTGTTTATCGTTTTTCCCCTCTGGCAAATTCTGCGCCTACTAATCATATCGTCATATCAGAAATCCAAATTGAAGGTGATATCGCCAGAGATGAATTCGTCGAGTTATATAACCCCACTTCAGAGCCGGTAGATCTTTCTGGCTGGCGCCTATCCAGGCTTACTGCTGGTGGCAGCCCGTCTAATCTTGTCTCATCCCTCTCTGGCAACATACCCGCTTTCGGCTATTTCCTAATCACCAGCCACCATTCCACTGCCTCTGACTCTGCTGACCTTCACTACTCTGTCACCGAAGCCAACATGGCCTCAGACAATTCCATTGTCCTCTATTCAGATGCTGGTAGTACCGTTGTCGATCTAGTTGGATTAGGTTCAGCCTCTGCCTCTGAATCAGCTACAACTGTTAACCCACCAGCCCATCAAAGTCTTGAACGTAAAGCCAATGCTAATTCAACTAGTGACAGCATGGGTAGTGGGGGAGCCGACGAAGTCTCTGGCAACGGCTTTGATTCGGGCAACAATTCTCTAGATTTTATAGTCAGACAAACTCCCCAACCTCAAAACTCCAACTCTTCTATAGAAATGCCAGCTGAGCCATCTCCCAGCCCTTCACCCACACCCACCCCCACTCCAACCCCCACTCCAACCCCCACTCCAACCCCATCTCCCACTCCAACCCCTACCCCTTCTCCAACCCCATCTCCCACTCCAACCCCAATCCCCACCCCTTCTCCCGTACCCACCCCCATGCCTAGCCCCGAGCCCACTCCAAGTCCAACCCTCAAACCTTTTCCTCACATCTCTATACCAAGACCCTTATTCACCTGCACCCGCTCCTTCCGAATCTATTCCAATCGACTCTTTTCACTTCGCATCCCAGTTATCACTTGCACCCGCTAGTCATACTTTTCGGACGGACTTTTGCTTAATTTACCTCTTTAGTGCTACACTTTTTTCATGAATCGTTTTACTCGAGCTTTCCTAACCGAAATTCGCGAAATTGTTTTCGGTCTTGAAGATGGTATGGTTTCTACTCTTGGTG
Source organism: uncultured Pseudomonadales bacterium (assembly GCA_964398525.1). Lineage (GTDB taxonomy): Bacteria > Patescibacteriota > Microgenomatia > UBA1400 > CAYNFZ01 > CAYNMS01. Next base: position 1,678 of record CAYNMS010000026.1, read on the forward strand.
CCATTACTGGCCTAGCCGCCGCTACTCAGAGTCAGCCTTTAGTCATAGTTTCTGGCCTGGTAATTATAGCTGTCGAAAGTCTTTCCATGGCGGCCGGCACTTATCTTTCCAACAAGTCAGAACAAAACGCTTTGTCTCAAATCCACCGAATGTTTTTTAAACCCAGGAAAAGCCCGAGTCGCGACGGTGTCTATATGGGCATTTCGTATATAATTGGTGGCAATATTCCCTTATTGCCTTACTTTTTCTTGCCGATAAATTTGGCCACACCCCTTTCTATTGTTTCCGTGGTGACCTCCCTGTTTTTTCTTGGATTCTCAAGTGGAAGGCTAACTCGCCGCTCAGGGGTAATAGCCGGTTTAGAAATGACCATTGTCTCAGTATCAGCCGCCCTTATTGGCTATCTTGTAGGTCAAGCTGCTTCGTATTTCTTTCCCTCAATTAGGGCAATTTAACCCGCCACATGCGCTTTCACCTTCATCTCTCAAAAACTCATTGGTTTACTCTTTTTTTCGTCCTTATCTTTTCCATTTTTTTTACTACTTTTTTCATCTGGCGACTTCACTATTTAAACCAGCTTTGCAATTCCCAAATCCTGCCTCAGTTTGAATCTTCCCAATGGGGGGCCGGCAAACCTCTCAACCCTACCCAAGAAGAACTGCTCGATCAAGCTAAGCTCTACTATCTTGTCAGGCAACACGATCAATGTCTTCGCTCTTACCGCTTTTTTTTCCTCTTCTAACCAAATTGATAGAATAGTCTCATGAAGCCTATTCGCGTCAATCTTGCTTATTATCCGCCTTTTCCTGTTCGTCGCCTAGCTATCCGGTTATCAGACAAACTCTCTCAGTTTGCCCCGACCTCTTTTTTCCTCGATGATTTAAACTTTTACCCTCATGTCACTATTTACTCAACTGCCTTCCCTCAATCAAATCTTCATGAAATCATCAGTACCACTCAAAAATTTGCTGCTCAAACTGCACCTTTTCAGGTAGAGGCTTCAGGAATCAGCGTGACAGACAAGTCAGTTGTTTTGGAATTAACCCAGAATCCAACCTTCATGAGTCACCACTCTCGACTTCTTCATAGTCTCAATCCTTTGCGTCAAGGCTATCTTAGAGCTAAATATCATTCCAAGCACCCATTTTTTCAATCCCTTTCGCCATTACAACAGCAAATTGTCACCGAGTTCGGTTCTATCAATGCCTCTTCTCTTTATCGCCCTCACCTATCTTTAACTCGCTTTACCCATAAACCCGATTATCAGAAATTATCCCCTTTACTTGATTGGTTTTTTCCCACGTTTCGACTTTCCCAAATCGCCCTCTTTGGTATGGGCCGCTACGGTACTTGTACCCGCATCATTAAAACCTTTTCCTTAAAACGCTAAGATCAACAGGCTTTTATTTTAAAAACTATGAAATCTACAGATCAACACATAGCCTTACTTTGGGCAGGTTGGCTCCTTGCGCTTTTTCTTGTAGTATTTCTAGCCGCTACCCTTCTACCTCAGTCTTCACCTCAAGGCATCTCCTTTTCTTCTCCTGTTATCCTTTTTGACCAGCTAATCCAATGGGACGCTCATGCCTATCTTGCCATCGCCTCAAAAGGTTATGTTAATCCCGCCCACTTTGCCTTTTTTCCTCTTTACCCATTTCTTATTCGACTTCTCTCCGTTTTAATTTCTCCCATCATGGCCGCTCTTTTCATTTCTTGGTTTAGCCTTCTCCTAGCCTTAATGCTTCTTTATCGTCTAGTCCGACTCGACTTTTCCCACTTCGTTGCCCAACGCACTTTAGTTTATCTATTAGTTTTCCCTACCTCCTTTTTCTTTATCTCTACCTACACCGAATCACTCTTTCTGCTTCTAGTTGTTGCCAGTTTCTACTTTGTCAGAACGTCAAGACCAGTTTCCGCCGCCCTTATTACTTTCCTTGCACCCCTGACTCGAATCACTGGTATCAGTTTAATCCCTGCATTCATGTTTTCAACCTCTCGGCGCCAATCATTGATGCTTACCACTGCAACTCTTTTAGGCTTTTTTAGTCTACTTATCTTCTTTTATCTAAATTCTGGCAATCCCTGGCAATTCATCTCTGCCCAGGAACATTTCCACCGCACCGGTTTTACCTATCCCTTCAAGGTCTTGCTTTCTTACATTAAGCACTTTAACTTTGATCATTTTTTCCAATTTCGCGCCAACACCATCATTTCCTTAGAATGGTTTGTTTCAGTTGGTTTCCTCTTGCTCATCCTTCTGGGGAGCCGTCGCCTACCACGCTCTTACACGTTATATGCCCTTTTTGCTTGGGCTTTGCCGTTGTCCACTGGCCGAACCGGTAGCATGCTTCGATATGTCCTTGTTCTTTTTCCCTGCTTCATTTTCTTGGCTATTTTAGGACAAAATCGATATTTTCACTATTTCCATATATTTCTTAGTATCTTACTTTTGTCTCTTCTTTTAGTCAGTTTTACCCATGGATTTTGGCTGGCTTAACTCAATTGCGGTGTTATCATCCTAGTACATGAGAAAAAAAATCTATATTTTCTTAGCCGGAATTTTTACTCTTTTTATCATAGTTAACCTTTCCTTAATTCTCTGGTTAACTGCCAGTCTCCGTCAAACCCTAATCCACTTACAAGCAACCCAGTTTACAGAGTCTTCCTCTAGTGTTAAAAAAGCAGAATCAGCCTTTAAACTTCTAACCTACACTTCTTTAGGCACAGTCAAACTCCTATCTGACCAACCAACTTATATAGCATTAGACCAATTTTTTGCCCTCCATCGCGATCTCCTCACCATCTCTACCCAACTCGAGCCTCTGACTCAGTCACTTTTGGACCCATCTTCGCCCCCTTTAGTTTTACCGGATGCTCAGCAACTAAAACCTTCAATTGACTCCATTGGCATTCATTACCATCAATTTGCCTCTGCTCTGGAGTCAAACCAGATTCGAAGCCTTTCAAAACTATTTGGCTTCACACCTCAATTGGAAAAATTTCGCCAGCATCAGCACCTTGCCGACACAGCTCTCAATACCTTCTCGGCCATACTGCCACACTTGGATCAACTCTTAGGTTACAATTCTCCTCAAAATTATTTAATCCTTTTTCAAAACAACTACGAACTTCGTCCCACCGGAGGCTTTCTTGGCTCATACGCCTATCTCACCATCTCCCAAGCTCGCATCACTAAGTTTCATGTCGAGGATATTTACACTCCAGACGGCCAACTCCCTGGATACGTCGATGAACCCTACCCCCTCCACCAGTTTCTTCATGATGGTGTAACTCACAGTTGGCGCCTCAGAGATAGCAACTGGAATCCTGATTTCCCCAAATCAGTCGAAACCATCAACTGGTTTTTTGATCACGGGGGTGTCAAATCAGTTGATGCATATTTTGCCATCAATCTTTATCCGGTTTTAGATTTAGTTAATTTACTTGAGCCACTAACACTCCCAGACTACAACACCCCTATCACCACTGACAACTTCTACCACTTTACCCAATCCCAAGTTCAGTCCGATTTCTTTCCCGGTTCCACTCAAAAAAGAAGTTTCCTCTCCGCTCTTGGTACCCACCTCTGGCTCAAGCTGCAATCCTTAAGCTCCAGCCAAATTGCCTCTATCGCTCCGATCATTCTAGACAATCTTTACCAAAAACAAATTCTACTTTCTCACACCGATCCTTCCATTCAAGCTGCATTCAACCAAGCCGGTGTCAGTGGCCAACTTACTCCACTTGCCTGTTCATCGCCCAATTGTCAGGCAGACTATCTCCACATCAACGAAGCCAATCTTGGAGTCAACAAAGCCAATTGCTGTATTAATCGTCAATTTGATCTGAGACTCGGTCAAGAAACAGACAAACTCATCCACCATCTTTCCCTCACTTTTGACAACCAAAATCCGCTCAATGCAAAACCTCCAGAGTCATGGGGTGGTCGATATGATAATTACCTTAGGCTATATTTACCTCAAGATACGGGTCTTGAATCCCTTATTCTCGACCAACAAATCCTTGATTCATCCGACTACCTTACTTCTACTTATCTAGACAAATTAGTTATTGAAGTTTATCTAGAAGTTCTTCCCCAAACCTCAAAAACCCTCCAAGTTATTTACAACCTGCCCTTGGATCCTCAAACTCAAAATCTGGATTTCCTCTGGCAAAAACAATCCGGAATCCCCTCAGTTCCAATTTCCATCACCTCCACTCCTAATCTTAATTCACCCACTCCCAACCACCTCACTGGAGATCTTAAGCTTCAGTTTTCCCTTCCCCAAAATTAAACATTTAGCTTCTTTGAATTTCACTTTCCATTACAAATTTCATATTTTTACAAACCCGGTCAACCAAGCCCAGATTTAGATCACCCATTCAATAACTTTATCAATTGTGTGATTAAGCACCGATCTTCATTTTCCTCTCCTTGAATCTTTTCTCTTTTCTTTTTATTCTTAGATCATGAACCTAAACAATAAACATGTTTTTGTTACCGGCGGCACTTCAGGTCTTGGTCTATCACTTTGTCGGCATCTGCTTGAAAAAGGTGCTGTCGTCTCCACATGCTCCCGTACTCAGACTTCTCTCGATCAGGCTTCCCAAACCTTAAATCACCCTCAATTTCATGTGTATGTTTGTGATGTAACCGACTATGGACAACTGGAGTCTCTTGCTAAAAAGTTTGACAATCTAGACGTTCTTATCAACAACGCCGGCGTTTGGCTCGAAGGCTCTCTTGAATCCAGCTCCCCTCACCAAATTTATCAAACCATCAACATTAACGTTGTCGGCCCAATTTTTGCTACCAAAGCCTTTTTACCCCTGCTTCAATCTGCTCCAGATGCTTTTATTGTTAACATTGTCTCGACTTCAGGCTTAGACCCGCGCGCCAGTCGTAGTGTTTACTGTGCCAGTAAATATGCCTTAAGGGGTTTTGGCGATTCTCTCCGTCTCGACCTGTCCGAATCTAAAGTCAAAATTGCCTCCATCTATCCTGGTGGCATGGCAACTGAGCTTTTCACCAAGGCTGGCTTCAATAAAGACACATCCAAGTACCTCGACCCAGATTTAGTTGCTCAAAGCATTACCAAAGTTCTCGAGCAAGATCCTTCAATCGAAGAGCAGGACGTAGTCATCCAGCGTTCAAATAAATGAAACCCATTGACAGTTACCTCAAAAAATTGCTAACCTTAACTATCATGATCAAACTTTTAAGCTTTCTTTTAATTCTTTTCTTGTCTGTTTCTCAAGTAGAGGCTCAGACTCCGCCCGACAATCAGCTCCCTCGTGGCAGAAACTCCAATCGGCCAGCCCAGCAAAATCCCCAAGAGCGCCATACCCAATCAGTTCAACAATTGATGGACCGCATGTTTGTCAATTTCCAAAACCGTCTCAATCTCTATGAGCAATTTCTCACCAAGCTTGAATCCCGTCGAGCAACTTTTGCCCAAAATGGCGCTGATACTGCCAACCTGGACCGATTCCTTCGAGAAGCTCGTAACAATTTGGCAACCACTAAAAATGTCCTCAACACTACCCGGGCTAATTCTGCAAATCTGGATTTTACAGAGCCTTTACCTCAACTCAGGCGTCAGGTTGTCGACACTATCGCTCCCTTGCGCCAAGAATTCACCCACATGCACCGGACTATGAGCCAAGCAGTCAACTCCATTAATACTTTATCCCAATAATCATATGGCCAAAAAACCCGCTCCCTATTCCTTAATTTCTACCCCCTTGGTCCTTTCCATGGCCACGCTCATGTTCCTAATGGTTGGCCTCCTCGTAATCACCCAGACGCCTCAGCCTGAGACTACCACTCAAGCTTCCAACAACCAACCTTCTTTGCTGTCAGAAGACGAAAGCTCCGAGGCCCTCGAGAACGATCTATTGCTCTTACAAAGCGATCCCATCAGCGAAGAACTCTCAATCCTCAATTCCCTCAAATAGCCCCGCGCGATGTCACCATTTCTTTGGTTTTTATTTTGCCTTCTCGGCCTTTCTTTTACTCGTACCTCCATCACCAATTCTTTCGTTCGCCTAAGCCTCAAATTAACCCGATCCCCCAAGTTTGGTATTTTTACCTACTCTCTTGTGTATTTTCCCGGTACTCTAATTCACGAACTCTCCCACGCTTTAATGGCTGTATTTCTTGGAGTTCGTACCGGCAAACTGCACCTCTTCCCCAAATTTGATCCCAAAACCAAAAGTCTGGCACTAGGATCTGTTGAGATTGAAAAAAAAGACTTTCTTCGTTTAAGTCTTATCGGAGCCGCCCCAACCTTTACCGGCATTCTCATTATCTACTTTCTCACCATTTGGGGGTTTCCTAATCTCTCCATTACCCACCTTTCAGCCATTCCTTCCACATTTTTTAGTTTTCTTACCCAAACGCTCTCTGCTTTAGAGCTGATAACCTTGTATCTAATCATTACCATAGCTGGCACTTTTCATTTAAGCAGCAGTGACCGTCACGCTTTTCCCCTAGTCATGATCTTCTCTCTACCCTTAATTATTCTCATTTATTTCCTCAATGCCTCTTTTTTCCCCCAAGCCTATCAAATAATTTTGCCAGCGATTTCAGGTTTAGCCAGTGTCCTTACGTTCGCTCTGTTTCTAAACTTTTTACTTGCAGTTGCCCTTTGGCTTCTCAATCGCCTTATCAATATTTTTCCCTAACTCAAATTGCCCGTGTTAAAATTGCCCTTTAAAGGAGGTCGCCACAACTACTCTTTTTCATAGCCCAACCAAAGGATTACTTTCTCTGGATCAAGTCATTGAAGAGATCGTTACTTACTTGTATCAAGATCCGCAGTCTCAGTATCGTCTGGTTATCGGCAGCGACTCTCATGAGCAATACCACAACCGGCAAAAAGTCGTCAATTACGTGACAGCCATAGTCGTTCAAAGAAAAGGCAAAGGTGGTCGCTACTTTTGGCAAAATGGCCTCAAACTCCACACTCGTACCCTCAGAGACAAAATTTACCAAGAAACCACTCTTTCTCTAGAACTGGCCGCGGAGCTGATTCCTCTTTTAAATCATCATTTAAACGGTAATAATAACTGGGAATTAGAAATTCATATCGATGTCGGTCGCACCGGTCCCACCCGGCAAATGATCCACGAAGTCGTAGGCATGGTTGTCGGTAGTGGCTATACCGCCAAAACCAAACCGGATTCTTTTGCCGCTTCTACTATTGCCGATAAACACACCAGATGAAACTCCACCCAAACTACCGTCAACACCGCCTTGTCCTTTTTCTAGCCATTTTGGCCTATTTTATCTTTGCCTACTGGCTCAAATTCTGATTGTCTGCCCTTTCTCTGGTAAAATACAGTTATGAATCTTTTGGTAACCGGTGGCGCCGGCTTTATCGGCTCCAACTTCATTCGCTATTGGCTTAAAACTCACCCTGAGGATAATCTCACCAACCTTGACGCCTTAACCTATGCCGGCAATCTCGAAAATCTCCAAGATATTAAAGATAATCCCCACTATACCTTTGTCAAAGGAGACATTACTGATCCTGATATTGTCAGCCAAGCCATAAAAAACACAGAGGTAGTGGTTCATTTCGCCGCCGAAACCCATGTTGACCGTTCCATTCTAGGCCCTTCTGCTTTTGTCCAAACCAATGTTCAAGGCACACTCGTTCTCCTTGAAGCCGCCAAACAAAATCAAATTCGCTTCCATCACGTCAGCACGGACGAGGTCTTTGGTTCTCTAAAACTAAATTCTCCGGATAAATTTTCTGAATCCACACCCTACGATCCCAGTAGTCCCTATTCTGCCTCCAAAGCCGCCTCAGACCACTTGGTTCGTGCTTATCACCGGACTTACGGTCTACCCATCACCATCAGTAACACCAGCAATAACTTTGGTCCTTATCAATTCCCTGAAAAATTCATTCCCCTCGCTATTACCAATCTCCTCGAAGACAAACCAGTTCCAATTTATGGCCAAGGCAACCAAGTTCGGGATTGGCTCTATGTTCTCGATCATTGCCGCGGCATCGACTTAATCCTTCAAAAAGGCAAAATTGGCCAAACTTATCTTCTCGGTGGTATGACCCAAGACATCACCAATCTCCAAGTGGCTCACAAACTACTCAAGCTTCTGGGCAAGGACGAATCGTTCTTACAAACTGTCAAAGACCGTCCTGGCCACGATGTCCGATATGCCCTTGATTGGACCAAAGCCCAAGATGAGCTTGGCTATCAACCAGAGCACAGTTTTGATGATTACCTTAAAGAAACCGTTTCCTGGTATCAAGCCAATCCTTCCTGGTGGCAATCAGTCAAGTCAGGTGCCTATCAAGACTACTATAGGAAACAGTACCAGCAATGACCATAACCATCAACCAAACTACCATTACGCTAAAAAGCCAACCACTTATCAACTCTGACGCAAGAGGTTGGCTGGCCTCACCCAGCGGCACCAATCAAGATCAACCCCTTTCGGCTCCCCGGTTTATCCTAACAAAGCCCAATCAAATCAGAGCTAACCATTATCATCCCCACGAAACCGAAACCACTATTTTTTTGACCGGTCTATGGCAAGCCGCTCTGGCTGACAACTCTGGAGACGATCAAAAAGATTTTTCCATTGATGCCACCACCACCCCTCAACAACTAGTCATTCCACCACTTATCGCTCACGCTTTTAAAAATCTAAGCAATTTTCCGGCTTTAATCTATCATCACTCAGACCAAGAATATTCTAAAGACAGATCTATCAAAATATCAATCTTAAACTAGGGGAGACTATGCAAATTTCTGCCATCGATCAGTCTTGGCTACAAAAACAAAACTTTGAGCTCCAACCAGGAGTCACCATCGACGGTGTTTATTTCAAGGAGCTTTCACCTCATGTAGATGGCCGTGGGGACGTAATCGAACTCTGGTCAGAGCCTTGGGTCGAAGATCAAAACATCATTAAACCCAAACACGTTTATCAATCAGCCACCGATTACGGTGTCGTCAAGTGTTGGCATCTTCACGCCAAACACACCGATCAATTTACCGTTACCAGGGGCAAACTCCAGGTTTCCATGGTAGATGTGAGAGTTGATTCACCCACTTTTGGCCAGGTTAATAAAGTTTTCCTTGGTATTCAACAACCTCGATTTCTCAAAATCCCTGCCGGAATAATGCACGGCTGGAAAGCTCTCACTCAACCTGAGGTAATCGTGGTTAATTTTCAATCAGAAGTTTACGATCCTGCCGATGAATATAAATTTGCCTGGAACTGTGTCCTGGAGAATATCTGGGAACCTTTAAACGGGTAATCTGCTAAAGATTAAGAAAGGATTTTATGTCCGATACTACTTCTTTGATGGTCACAGGCCTCTCCGGATTGATCGGCAGCCGTTTTAGTGATCTTTATGCCCACAAGTACAGTTTTACCAACCTAGATTTAACTGCAGGTATCGATATCACTGATGCCAAGGCAGTCGAAAAAGCCGTTTCTCAAACCCCAGCGGAAATGATCCTTCACTTAGCCGCTTTCACGGATGTAGGACAAGCCGAAACTCAAGTTGGCGACAAAGATGCCCCTGCCTATCAAGTTAATGTCGTAGGGACTCAAAATATTGCCAAAGCCGCCGCCAAACACTCAAAGTACTTAATTCACATTAGTACTGATTATGTTTTCGATGGCACCAAGAAAAAACCCTACACCGAAGAAGACATTCCCAAACCCATCAATTGGTATGGTCAAACCAAGGCCGAAGCCGAGGAAGTTGTTAAATCAACACTCGACAAACAATTTTATTCAATCGTCAGGACCAGTTTTCCCTTTCGTAGTAACTTCCCCCAAAAGCTGGACATCGTTAGAAAAATCATCAAGGGTTTGGAAGACAATACCCTGCCACCCATGTTTACCGACCACACCATCACTCCGACTTTCGTAGACGATTTGTGTAAAGTCTTCTTCATGTTCACCCTCAAACGCCCCAAGGGAATTTGGCACGCCACCGGTTCCAGTTGGGTTTCCGACTTTGAACTGGCTACTTTCGTCAAAGACGCATTCGGTCTTAAAGGTGAAATCAAACCCGGCTTACTGGAAGAATATAACCAAACCTCACCTAGAAAACTCCAAAAGAATTTGGCTATGAACAACCGGAAGCTTCAAGAAGAACTAGGTAACCCCATGCTCCCAGTGCCTTCGGCATTAATGATCATGAAGACTCAAGTTTAGTCTCAGGCTGTACTTGTCTCCTGCCCGGTCTCAGGTTTCACTAAAGCGGCAAACCCGCTTCCCACCAAACCTACCAAAAAGTAGATTGGCACAAAAACTAAGGCGTCGATTGAGTTAAACCAAGCGGCCCACATCATCAGTGGCAACAATGAAACGCCCAAGCTTGTCAGCCAGCTTTGTTTATCCCAATAAACCATTCCTGAAGCAATTAAAGCCAGAGTTGGTCCTATAATAACCAAGAGCACGGTTGCATCTAATCCCATATTCACCTCTAAAACTAAATTATCACTGACGAGCATTTAACCCTATATTATTTAAACCTAAGTTATATCTTGGTAAGGATCTGGAAAGAAAATATTTTCTTTTTTGCTTCACCCCAATCTTGAAAAATATATAAAATGGTTTTTCCAATAAGCACTTCAAATACCACCAAAAAACAGCTACGCCATCCTCAAATCTTAACTATTTATTGCACCATTAGTTTTCCTACCAACAAACTCATCACACCTAACAAAAATAAAGCCGGTTCACCATCCGAATCATGGGGTAATTCTTCCCTTACGGCCGTGTAAATAATTGCCCCAGCCGTTAGGGCAAATAAAACCGCATTCATCTTTGCACTCATCAGTCCTGCAATTGGCAACACTCCTCCCAACAGAGTAAATACTATCATCAAAGGTATCTTTATACTTTGAGCCACCTCACCTTTGGCCTCAGTGTGAATTACCTCGGATAAACCAATATGAAGCACAATCACCATCCCCAATATCAGTCCTTGCCACAGGTTTTTTAGCGCGATCTCTACTAATGAGTAAGTCAACATAAAGCTATATGCTGCCGCCACGATCAAATGGATTTCATCCAAGGTTACTTCAGTCTTAAGCCATTTGTGCCCCTTAAACACTGCCTTGTGTGCCGCATGAAATAGGCTAAACCCCAAAAGTGCCAATATTGCCGTATCTACCCCAACTAAGTTTTTTAGTAAAGGCAATTCAGGCAGCAAAAACAAAAACACATATCCTATTGAAAACCCGGCAGCAAAAGATCTTACCGCTCCCTTTTTATCAGCCAACGCACCCGCATTATGAATTCCCAGATAATGGGCTAGCGACAAGGCTAGGGGAATGAGTAATACAAAAAAGCTCATACCTCTATTCAATCAAACTTTAACGAAACAAACCAGAGAAGACAAAATTTCAAGGATTAATCTTCCCCCACCCAAATCGTTTTGCCACGGTCATCAACAACTTTTTTCAGATTTTTTTCTGGGTCGTCAAAACTAATTCTTTCATCATTTGGACCAAGTCTCCTCATTCCAGAATGGACCACGACTGTATTGTTATTAGGGTCGTAAAATTCTCCGTCAGGACCCTCGACTAGTTCTCCTTTCTGAACAGCTTTAATCAATTGAAAATCTTCAGGGGTCTTTGCACCTCTTTTCTCTGCATCTTCTCTCCATTTTTTTAGCTCTTCGTCCAGTGTGCGTTGTACAGGTGATTCTTCCATATACTCCAAATATTAAATTCTTATTTTAGTTATTTACTCACATATTTTACTCTTTTCTCCACTTCTCAATCTCACCATGATGTCCAGAGAGTAACACCTCCGGTACTCTCCATCCTTTATACTCCTCCGGCCGAGTGTACTGTGGATATTCTAAATACCCTGGCCTACTGTGGGATTCCTCTTTCGGACTTGCTTCATTTCCAAGTACTCCAGGTATCAATCGAACCAAACTATCCACCACCACCATCGCTGGCAATTCACCTCCGGTTAAAACGTAATTACCAATCCTTACTTCTTCATCCACTAAATGCTCAGCTACTCGCTCATCTACACCTTCGTAATGTCCCGCTATCAGGATTAACCTCTCTTTCATAGAATACTCTCGGGCTTTTTTCTGGTTATACTCCTGGCCTTTTGCACTCATTAACACTTTAAATGTCTCACCCTGTGTATCCAGTTCACACAATGCTCTATCAATTACATCCACTCTCATCACCATCCCCGCTCCTCCACCATATGGCCTATCGTCAATACTTCGGTGTTTGTCCTTGGTCCATTGTCTTAAATCATGAACTTCAATTTCTACCAAACTTTTATCTTTAGCTCTTTTAACCATACTCTCCTCAAACGGCCCCTGAAACATCTGGGGAAAAATCGTTAAAATATCAATCTTCACTCTCAACCCCCAGTTGGTAAATATCTTTTCGGCTCCATCCAGATTCTTTAGCCAATGTTTTGGCGGCGTTGGATAGTTTTACTCCCTCACCGCGCATATGCTTCAAAGCCTCCATTACTCGATCCTCATTCCAAACCATCTCATCTTTGCTTATCCCCGCCACCACCAACACAATCTCTCCAATCACCTTCTTTCCTTGCCAACTTTCCAAAATTTGACTCACTTTTCCTCTTTCAAAAGTCTCAAATTTTTTAGTCATTTCTCTGGCAACACAAACCTGTCGATCACCTAATACTTCCAACACATCCACCAAGGCTTTGTAGATTCGGTTCGGACTCTCATACATCACCAGACTTCTATAATCCTCCTTTACTCTTTCCAACACTTTGATTCGTCCAGCTTGTTTTTTTGGCAAAAATCCCAAAAAGCTAAAACTATCTGTTGGCAATCCCGACGCCACTAGAGCGGGCAAAATCGCGTTAGCACCAGGAATGGGAACTACCTCAAACCCTCTATCAATAGCCTCACGAATTAGTTTAAACCCCGGATCACTTACTCCAGGCGTACCTGCATCAGAAACCAACGCCACATCACCTTTTTTCAGCTCTTCCAAAATTTTCTCCATATCCATGAGCTCGTTGTGTTCATGGTAGGCAATCATGGCGGTTTTGATTTCAAAATGTTGGAGTAGGGTTCTGGTTTTTCTTGTATCCTCGGCTGCAATCAATCTCACCTGTTTCAATACCTCCACTCCTCTAAAAGTCATGTCAGCCAAGTTTCCAATTGGTGTCGACACAATGTATAAATAGCCCATATTTCTCCTTTTGTCCTAATTATACGGTCTAAACCCGAATTCTTCGAGGCTTTTTAGCATTTTGTGTTAATATTATCCGCATGAATGTGACTGTCGTTGGAACCGGATTTGTTGGTGTCGTCTCGGCTGCCGTATTTGCTGACTTTGGCAATCAAGTCACTGGCCTTGATGTTGATCCAGCCAAAGTCCGATCACTTTCCCAGGGCAAAGTCCCTTTCTTTGAACCTAACCTAGACGAATTAGTCGAGAAAAATCTCAAATCAGGCAGATTATCTTTTACCACCAGTTATTCAGAAGCAATCAAAGACGCCGACGTAATTCTATTGGCAGTAGGCACGCCCTCAGCCCCGGACGGTCAAGCAGACCTTACCTTTTTACTCAAAGCCGCCTCATCCCTAGCCCCCCACCTCAAGCCCGGAGCCATTGTCGCCATCAAAAGCACGGTCCCCCCTGGCACAAATACCAAGCTGGAAGCCACCATTTCCCCACACACCTCAGTAAATTTCTACACCGCTTCCCTGCCTGAATTTCTCAGAGAAGGTACGGCTGTTGAGGACACTCTCAATCCCGACCGCGTTGTCATCGGCGCCACCGACCAAACTGCCATCGACACTCTACTGGATCTTCATCGGCCTCTGCCTGGACAACGCCTCGTCGTCAAACCGGAAAGTGCCCAAATGAGTAAATACGCCGCTAACGCTTATCTAGCCCAAAGAATTACCTTTATCAATCAAATCGCCAATCTTTGTGAGCGAAACGGGGCAGACGTCGAGGAGGTTATCCAGGCTATCGGATTCGATCGTCGCATCGGTCATCACTATTGGTACCCGGGTCTCGGCTACGGTGGTTCATGTTTCCCCAAAGATGTTCGTGAATTAGCCGCCTATTCCAAATCAGTCAATCTGGGAGACAACCTCTTTGTTCAAATTGACCGCCTCAATCAAGAACGTATTCCCCACCTCCTCAAACAGTTTTCCAACAAAGTTGGTGGTTTTAAAGACAAAAAAGTTGCGGTATTAGGGCTTTCCTTCAAACCTGATACCGACGATCTTCGTGAAGCCCCAAGTTTAATTATCATTCCCTGGCTTCAGGCTCAAGGCGCTCATGTCATTGGCTATGATCCCCAGGCTAACAATCAAGCCAAAAAACTCATTCCCAATCTTGTCACCGCCAATGATCCATATAGAGCCATTTCCAATACCGATATTATCATCCTCTTGGTAGAGTGGCGCAGCCTCAAAAACCTTGATCTAAAACGAGTCGCCTCCCTGATGAAGGGCAACATCCTCATTGATACCAGAAACCAATACTCTCCTGCCAAAGCAAAAGCAGCTGGTTTAGCGTATATTAGTATTGGCCGCTCCCAAGGCTCTTAACTATCAGTCAGCATCACTTTTATGCCTTGTGCTC
>CAYNMS010000027.1:0-15917 GCA_964398525.1 uncultured Pseudomonadales bacterium
AAAGCCCAGTACAGTTCATGCAAGCTAGAGTCTAATATGTCTGCGACTCGTACATGACCTTTAATTTTCTACCTTATTTGGTAAAAATTATTCCATGCACATTCTCCTCTTCGGTGGTTCTTTCAACCCCCCCCATCTTGGTCATCAGCTGGTTATTGAACAAGCCTTCGAACTTATTCCTGGTCTAGATGAGCTTTGGCTCTTACCTAACTTCAAACACACTTTTGGCAAAAACCTCCTCGAAGCCAACCATCGAGTCAACCTTTCCAAGCTTCTCATCGACTCTCTTTCCCCCGCCATTCGTCCACAAGTCAAACTGTGCACTATCGAAATCGATCTCAAACTCTCCGGCCAAACTTACCACACTCTCCAAGCCCTCAAAAAGAAAGACTACCCAGAATCCAAAAAACTCCTCACTTCTCACCAACATTGTCACTTTTCCTTTCTTATGGGTTCCGATCAACTTCCTTCTTTTCACCATTGGGGCAATTGGCAGTTACTCCTTAAACAAATGCCTTTTTTTGTTTACCCCCGCTGTGATTTCCCCCGCCAACCCCTTCGCCCTCACATGACTCTACTTACCTCCCCTAACCAAATCATTACCAATATTTCCTCCACTCAAATTAGAAACCGACTTGCCTCAAACCAGCCTGTCGACACACTCTTGCCATCCACTATCTTGGATTACATCAATCAGCACCGACTTTTTCAGAAATCAGATTAGCTTTCCCCGGTTTGTCATCATGCTTTATAATCCTACCCATGAAAAATGACCTCCATCTGCCTGCCATCAAGCCAAGTGCTCAAACAGACCTCATTACTAAATTTATTTCAGAATCTTTCCGCCAAAACCAAAAAGACACGGCTGTCATTGGCCTCTCGGGCGGTATCGATTCTGCTACTACGCTCTTTCTCATCTCTAAAGCTTTAAGTCCCGAACAAATCCACATACTAATCTTACCTTCATTGCAATCTTCTACCACCAATGCCAACGACGCCCATACTCTAGCGGACCTTCTCCATATCCCCCAAAACCAAATCCACGAAATCAATCTCTCCGGTATTCAAACTGCCTACCTCCAAACCCTCAAACTCTACACCGATAATTCCGACCAACTTACCGACCGACGTTTGGGAAATCTAGCCGCCCGTATTCGCATGGCGATCATTTACGACCAAGCCCACACTCTCAATGCTCTCGTTATTGGTACCGAAAATCTCTCCGAACACCTTCTCGGCTACTACACCCGTTACGGCGACGAAGCCTCAGACCTTGAACCTCTACGCCATCTATTCAAAACCCAAGTTGTAGCCCTTGCCACTCACCTCAACGTCCCCCAACACATCATTAAAAAAGCCCCATCAGCCGACCTCTGGACTGGCCAAACCGACGAAGACGAACTTGGCTTCACCTACGCACAGGCCGATCCGATACTTTATCAACACTTCATCAAAAACAAACCCAAAGATGAGATTATTACTTTAGGCTTTCCCTCCGATTTAGTTGACCTTGTCTTCAAACATCTCCAGAAAGTGGCTTTCAAAACCAAAGTGCCTTATCTAATTTAAATTAAAGTTAAACATGTTTTGTTGAAGGTCAAGAATATCCCCCTGACCCAAAATGCTGGAAATTCTTTCAATTCTCCGCCAAAAACTTTTTATCAAATAAACCTGATCAAAAGTTATTCCGATTTTATTTTCTAATTTTAATGCCTTATCAGTTTCACTATCACCAAGAAATTTTTCCAACTTATCAATAATTTCTATTTCATCCCGACCAAAACTAGCTAATTGAAAAAGTGAATCATTAAGTATCAAACCATCAATGACTCTCTTGTATCTATCACACCTGAATCTGGTTTGCTCAATTAATGTGTCCACCAAGTCATGTGTAATTTTTGGGATGTCTTTAAAATAGAATTCTCCAACGATCCAATCATTCTCTTCAGAGCTAATCACTTCCTCTTTTGACATTTTCATCAAGATGTCGGTTAATGTCTCAATCGTAGCGTTTGCCCGAATTTCCTTCCCGGAAATCCATCCCAACACCCTACCAATCAGTTCAACTTTACTTTCATGATTGTCAAAACCCAATTCATCGCCCACTTTCCACGCTTTTTCTAATCCTATTAAATCCACCGTCCGAATTCTTGGAAAAACCTCCCACCACAACAATTTTTCTCTCGACCAAAAATCAGAAAATTGCTCTCCTTCAAGCATTTACTTTGGCACTAGACTCTTTCTTTAGCTTGTCTTCATGTGGTCTTTTGGCTGCTCTTAAGCATTTGGTACACAAATTGCGTCTCACAATTTTGCCATCTTCAATCACTCTAGCTGAGTGTAAATTTGGCCTTCTTTTGGTCTTAGTCCGGTTTTTAGCGTGTGACACGTTGTGTCCATAATCGCTAGTCCTAGAACAATTATCGCATGCATATGACATTTTTCCTCCTCTTGATCTCGAGAGCCTAACCATCAAATCAATCAGGCTTTCGCCTGGTTAATTCTTAAACTCCCGACTTTGGCTTTGAACCTGGCTTCGGCTCATGTAAAATAGGAAGTCTATCTTACCAGATGAAGCCTTAAAACAAAAGCTAGGCACTCACACTTATATTTTTATTCTATGCTCAACACTCTCTTCTCCGATCCCATCAGCTTTATTTTCTGGGCCATTGGCTTGGTCGTCGCCATCACTATCCATGAATTTGCCCATGCCTTAGCCGCGGACAAACTTGGCGATCCTACTCCTCGCCTGCAGGGCAGACTGACTCTCAACCCTCTTTCCCACTTAGATCCTCTTGGCACTCTCATGCTCCTTATCTTCCGCTTTGGCTGGGGCAAACCAGTCATGTTCGATCCCTACAATCTTCAAAACCCCAAACGTGATGCCGCCATCATCTCCATTGCTGGTCCCGCTTCTAATATTCTCTTGGCTGCTCTCCTAAGTCTGGTCATCCGTCTTAGTCAAACTGCTGCATTCGAATTTTTCCCCTTACTGGCTGCTGTCCTCGTTCCCATTATATTTCTCAATGTCATGCTGGCTGTTTTTAATCTAATTCCTGTTCACCCCCTGGATGGTGGCAAAATTCTTATCGGCATTCTCCCCCACGATTTAGCCAATGAAGCCCAAGATATTCTCAGTCGTTACGGTCTTATCATCCTCATCCTCCTCATCTTGCCCATCAATGGCACTTCCGCCGTTTCTGCCCTGCTCATCCCCATCATCGATTTTACTCTTGCCATTCTGCTTCCTTAAGCACAAATAATTTGATATTGGCATTAGTTCCTTATTCCCGGCTTCCAAATCCTACCTATGCACCCACTCCTATTGTTTATCCTAATTGCCTTAATCCTTGATTATCTTCTCGACTTAATCGCCAATCTAGCCAACTTAAACCACCTAAAACCTCAGCCTCCGTCATTACTCAAAGACATCTATGACAAGAAAGAATACGCCCGCTCCCAAGCTTACCTCCGCCAAACTACTCGCTTTTCCCTCATCCAATCTACCCTTACCCTTTTCCTAACTCTTGGCTTTATTTTAGTCGGCGGCTTCGGTATTTTTGACACGTTTGCCCAAAACCTCACCCACAATCCCTACTTAACCGGCATTATTTTTACTTCCAGCCTATTTCTCCTTACCACTCTTCTTTCTCTTCCTTTCTCTGTCTATTCCACTTTTGTCATCGAGGCCAAATTCGGTTTCAATCAAACCAATCTTTCTACTTTTACCTCGGACACCATCAAAACTATTCTTATCTCCCTTGTCCTGGTTAATGTCATTCTCGTCTTAATCATGTGGCTTTTTAATCTACTCGGCTCACTCGCCTGGCTGGTCGCCTGGGCAAGTGTCAGCCTTATCCAGTTGTTTCTAGTGTTTATTGCCCCCCTAGTTTTCTTACCCCTGTTCAATCGCTTCACTCCCCTGCCTCCAGGCAAACTTCGCTCTCAAATTCACTCATACGCGAAATCTCAGGGCTACCAACTAGAAGGCATTTACACTATGGATGGTTCCCGCCGTTCCACCAAGGCTAACGCTTTCTTTATCGGTTTCGGGCCACTAAAGCGCGTAGTTCTCTTTGACACCCTGATTAAAAATCATCCCCCCAGTCAATTAGTTGCCATTCTTGCCCACGAAATTGGCCACTATCGCCTCCACCACATTCTCCAAAGACTCATTATCTCGCTGGCTGTTACCTTTTTCCTTTTCTTTTTACTCGATCAACTGCTCGGGTTTTTCCCTCTATTTAACGCTTTTTCCTTGAAGCCTTCTCTCTATGCCGGCATTCTCTTGGCTTTGTTTTTATTCAGTCCCATCAATCGCCTGCTTTCCCTGTTTACTAATGCCTTTTCTCGCCACCACGAATTCCAAGCAGACCATTTCTCAATTTCTACCTACCCCAAACCCCAGGCTTTAGCCCAAGCGCTTAAAACTCTTTCGGCCAGCAATCTTACCAACCTTACCCCTCACCCTCTCAAAGTCATTCTCGACTATTCTCATCCTCCACTTTTCAATCGCCTCCAAGCTCTTAACCAATCTAAGCCCAAACGCCATTCATAACACTAATTACGCCCCATTGAATAGCCAACATCAATGCAATCTGAACTACTGCCAGAATTTTGTCTTTAGCCACTAACCCTCCTCTGGCTAATTTATATTATCGCATCCTATCGTTCTTTTTTGGCAATTCATCAATAACTTGGTAAGAATTATGCAAAATATCCTCCCCTCTTACTTAATCTTTACACTCTTGCTTTAAGCTTTTTTTCAGACAATAAACCTAATTCTTTACTATGACCCTCCCCCGACCCAGACGACTTTTTCATCAACCACGCGCTTGGATTCCCTACCTAAATCTTTTTATCGGCATCAGCCTTACCCTATTGGCCGCTTTTTTAGTACGCCGTTTAGCCACTGCCAGAGACGAATTGCGTTTTCAATCCCTAGCCCAGCGTACCTATGACAATGCCGGCAGCAATATCGACTCCTACACGACACTTCTTCGCTCCAGCTCTGCCCTGATAGAAATCAACCCCGACACCTCTCTGGAAGAATTTCATTTTTTCATAGATCACCTCAACTTAAACCGCCGGTTTCCCGGAATTGAGAATCTAGGTTTTATTCGCCATGTGCCGGCCCAAGAGCTTCCCAACGAACTTACTTTAATCTCAGAGCGCTTCTCACAACCCATAAATAATTTTCCCAAAAAAGATAGTTACGCTCTGCTAGAGCTATATTCCTCCTCTAATCAAAACAACCCTTACATTGGTTTTGATTTTTACTCCGTCCCCCAAATTGCCACTACACTAGAAAGATCTAGAAACTCCAATCGCCCCGTCACCATTCCCGAAGCTCTAGACATTGAAGGCTATCCATCCCAATACATTATATTTATGCCAGTTTACGTTCAAGGGCAAGATCTCACCGAACTCAACAGTCGCATTCAAAACCTATACGGCTATGTCTTTTTGTCTTTTAATCCACAAGAGTTCCTCCACGAAATCACTCAGCTCGAACGTTACCCTGGTATTGATTTCTGGGTCTTTGACGGCAATTCCCTCAACGATCCTCTTGTATACCACTCCGTCTCCACTTCAGCCCCAACTTCTCCCCCCAACCAACCAGTTCACTATAGCCTCAAAACCCTCGACATTGCTGGTGTGCCTTGGCTCCTTTACTTTACTTCCAATCCCGAATTTTCCCCCAGTCTTGAAAGCGACATTATCCCCTTCATTCTCTCCTTTGGTATTGGCGTCAGTATCATTCTCTTCGTCCTGTCCCGCTCTCAGCACTTAGCCCAACTTCAAACCCAAACCACCGCTCTCAAACTTTACCGCTCCCAAAAGGCTCTAAGGGAAAGTGAGCAAAAATATCGTTTATTAGTCGAGAATGCCTCCGATTTAATCAATGTCCTCGACTCCGATGGTGTTTATCGCTATGTATCCGCCTCTTACCACAAAACCCTTGGCTATCACCCCAAAGATATTCTAGGCCATAACGTTTTAGAATTTGTCCACCCCGAGGACTTGCAACTAGCAGAAAAACAAATTCAAAAAGCCCTCTCCGGTAAAACCGCCTCAGCAACCGTAAGAATCAGAAAAAAAGACGGCGATTACATTACCGTCGAAAATTCCCGTTCTCTCATCCCAGCCGTAGACAATTCCCCTCCCCAATTAGTTTCCATCTCCCGAGATATCACTCAAAGAGTTGAACTAGAAAAAAGGAAGGATGAGTTCTTGGGTGTTGCCTCTCACGAACTCAAAACCCCCGTCACCAGTCTCAAAGTTTACACCCAAATCCTCAAGAAAAAATTGAAAAACTATCCAGATCAATCTTTGGTCAACCAGCTTGCCAAAATGGACACTCAATTAGATAAGCTCTCCGAGCTTATCTCCGAACTTTTGGATATCACCAAAATCCAAGCCGGACGTTTAGAATACCGTCTAGATTCAGTCGATTTAAATCAACTTATCGAAGAAATAGTCAGTATTACAAAACCCACTTCTCACCATCAAATAATCGTAAAGGGTTCAATATCCCAAAAAATCACTGCTGACCCTGATCGAATCACTCAAGTCATTCTCAATCTAATTACCAATGCCATCAAATATTCTCCCAAATCAGACAAAATCATTATTAAGCTTGAAAATAACGATCAAGAAGCCACTGTTTGTATAAAAGATTTTGGCATCGGCATCTCCCCCGATAGTCTCAACCACGTCTTTGAGCGATTTTATCGCGTTCACGGCACTCGCAACGAAACCTATCCCGGTCTGGGTATCGGTCTCTACATTTCTGCTGAAATAATCAAACGCCATCATGGCCGCATTTGGGCTGAAAGCCAACCAGACCAAGGGTCTACTTTTTGTTTCACTCTTCCGCTTAAAGCTAGCGGCTCGTCGTCTTCTTCATAATCATATACACTTAACCAAATGCCCACTCAAAAAACCTTTCATTTATCCCCTCAGTCCATTCAGCCTTTACTTACCCAAGCCCTCGAACAGACTGCAGACGCTGTCTTTATTACCGATCCTAAGGGCATTATCCAATATGTCAATCAAGCATTTGAAACCATGACCGGGTTTTCTCGGACCGAGGCTATCGGCCAGACCCCGGCCATTATTAATTCCGGCCAGCACAACCAACTTTTTCACCAAAATCTTTGGAAAACAATCAAATCCGGCCAAACTTTCCGCCACGTTGTCGTCAACAAAAAAAAGTCTGGTGAATTGTTTTACACCGACCACACCATTAGTCCTATCTTCGACTCGAATCAGCTCCTCACCCATTTTGTCGCCACCTGGAAAGATATTTCTAAAGAAATCCAACTCCAAAAACAAAAAGATGAATTTATTAGCGTAGTCAGTCACGAGCTCAAAACCCCAATTACCAGTCTTTCCCTCTACCTTCAGCGCTTGGAAGCTCAACTCAAAAAGTCTGGTTCACCCTTAGTCAGCCACTTCCCTCCCCTTCATGGCTAAATCAACCGAATCGAGAATTTGCTTTCCGATTTGGTTCAACTCACTCACATCGATTCTGACAAACTCCAAACTCAGACCCGTAAGTTTGATTTAGTCGCCCTAATTCAAGAAAACGTGTCTCAACTTTTAGTCGCCTACCCCCATCGTTCCCTAACCCACAACTTGCCCCAATCCCTAGTTCTCCAATCCGACCCTGACCGCCTAAGCCAAATACTGACAAACCTGATTACGAATGCTTTTAAGTATTCACCTGACTCCAAACCTGTTAATATCAACTTGACCACATCAAATAGTTTTGTCACCATCTCCATAATCGACCAAGGCAACGGTATTTCCCCAAAAGCCCAAAAACAACTCTTTCAGCGTTTTTACCGCGTCTCGGCCGACACCAACCAACCTGGCCTCGGCTTAGGTCTTTATATCTCCTCAGAAATAATCAAACGCCTCGGTGGCCGGATATGGTTGGAAAGATCAGATACATCCGGTTCTGAATTTGCCTTTGAACTGCCTTTCAAACCAGACAAAACCTAATTCACGTTTTTTCTCAAGACTCATGTGTGCTTAAATAAAATCTATGACCGGACGCACTCACGACCTCGCTGCCTTTACCACCCTCTCTTTTGCCTTTATCTATTTTCCTACCCCAGACGTATCTCTTTTTACCCTCATCACAGCCCTAGGTGCCAACTTTATCGGTGGCCTGTTTCCAGATTTAGACAACGCCAGTTCCAACCTCTGGAAAAAAGTCCGAGGTGGTAGTATCCTTAGCCGTTTAATCTCTCCCCTCCTGGGTGGCCACCGCATGATCTCCCACTCTCTTATCGGCTTAGTTCTAACTGGCTTTCTACTCACTCATTTTCTCAACGCTTTGTCCAAAGTTCTTTTAGTAGACATGCACGTCATTTGGTGGTCCTTTATGTTAGGGGTTGTCAGTCACCTTATCACTGACACTCTAACCAAAGACGGTATTCCCCTGCTTTTTCCTCTTCCTTTCCAAATCGGCTTTCCTCCCTTCAAATTCCTGCGCCTCCAAACTGGTGGCCGGATCGAAAAAAGCCTCATCTACCCCGGACTCATTCTAACTTGCGGCTATCTCTACTTCAAAAACTATTCATACGTACTTGGTTACCTCCAAAACCATCTCTACTAAACTCCCTACTCCTTTTCCGCCAGTCACTTTTAATTTTATTACCGTTTTATTACTTTATATCGTTACAATTCATTTGTGCGTTTTATTAGGCAAATCATCCACTACCTAAACCCCCTTGCCCATTTCGGCCAGCCTCCCGAGTCCCCTCTAGTCCCGCTGACAATTTCGCTGATTTTTGCTGCCCTTTCCGAGTTTATCGCCAAAGGCCTCTTCCAAAACCCCGATATCGTCGGCAGTTTCGTTATCTACCTCTTTTTTGCCCTCACCACCTACAATGCCTTTCGTTTTGGTACTCTCGGCGGCGTTCTTACCGCTCTCTCCACTATCGCCTATTATTTCTACATCATCATCGACCGCCAAACACCCGCTACCCGAATTCCCGGTGCCGTGCAGATGACGCTAGGTCTGGGCTTCACTCAAATCATCATTGCCATCACCATCGGCAGTCTCAAATGCACCATCAATCAGTTTATCGAGCGGGAGGCAAATGAAAACAAGCGCCTTCAGGCTATCCTAAGCCAACTCCCAGTCGGCGTCATGATCACCGACGCCCACGGCACCATCGAACGCACCAATAAAAAGCTCAATTCCATGTTTGGCTCCAGTAGACTTCAGGGCCAGTCACTCAAGTTGGTCTCCACTACTTCTTCTGATTCACTTATGCAATTGGCCAAGATCTGGCAAGCCCTCACAAGCCAAACTAGTCTTAATAATTACGATCTGGTTATTAATTCTGCTTCTGATACTTCTAAGCATTTACGCATCAACGCCTCCACCATCAAAAACAAAAATAAAGTCATTGCCACCGCCACTATCATTTCCGACATTACTCAAGAAAAGATCTTGGAAGCTAGAAAAGACGACTTTGTTAACATCGCCTCTCACGAACTCAAAACCCCCGTCACTAGTCTCAAACTTTATCTAAGTTTCTTGGAAAAGCAGATCACTTCCACTCACCCCAAGGCCAACACTTCTATCAAAGGTATCCGTCATCAAATTAATCGCCTCCAGCAAATCATCAACGACCTCTTAGACGCCTCCCGCCTTCAAACCGGCAAACTCAGTTATAGATTTGAGACTTTTTCTTTCACCCAGCTCGTTCAAGAAACCGTCCAAAGTTTCCAAGAAACCCATCCCAACCGGAGTTTTCACTTTTCTCAATCCAAAGACTACCAAGTCCACGCCGATCCCTTTCGACTTTATCAAGTCCTATCTAATCTTTTTTCAAACGCAATCAAATACTCGCCGCCTGACTCTGATATTCACATAGATCTTCAGTCTCAACAAGAAGAAATCATTTTTAGTATCACCGATCAAGGTATCGGTATTGATCACGGTCACCAACAGGCTATTTTTGATCGCCTCTATCAAGTCCACGATTCGATAGAGCAAACTTTTCCCGGTTTTGGCATGGGCCTTTATATTTCCAAAAAAATCATCAAGCGCCACCAAGGTGATATTTGGGTCGACAGCCAAAAAGGCTCCGGCTCAACCTTCTATATCCGCCTGCCTCTCACGACCAGCCAAGCAGACCTACCCACCAAGCCTGTTTTAGCTACTGCTTAAGAGCTGCCACGCTTCTTTCCATGGCCTCACCAAAAGCCGTCCCCTCAATATTATGTCCACCACTAGCATATTCATAAATTCGGTAATCAGCCCCTGCTTCAGCTAAAATTTGAGCCAAATTCCGACTGTAATCAATTCGTACTACGTCATCATTTCTGGCGTGATGAATTTCCACTCTTCCCTGCAATTCCTCCACAAAGTTTGTCGGCGCCACCAGCTTCCAATATGGATTATCTAAGCTAATATCCCCAACTCTAGCTATCAACTCTCCTCTGGTGTTTCTATTAGGATTTTGGCCAGGCTGATAACTGTCATCGTTTATCCTGTACTCTCCCATATCCACATAGGTATAGACCGCCCCTGCCCAAATTATCCCCACCGGTATCTCAGGCTTGACGGCCATCGCCCTCAATATCACATTCCCTGCCATACTATGTCCCCAAAGTCCCACTCGCTCCTGATTTACTCCCACTAGTTTTTTCAAACTTTCATAAGCACTCAGGGTATCAATCACATAATCCCCCGAAAAATAAGCTCCACCTGGCTCGCCTTGGCTCTGGCCGTGACCTCTCAAATCAATCTTAAACACCACCAGGCCTTCGCTGGCCAATTGGTTTACATGCGCCTCGTATCTTTGAGTAGTTTGATAACTCCTCGGTGGAATATAGCCATGTACAAACACCACCGCCGGCCACCCGTCGGTAGGCATTTGCCCTTTTGGCTCAGTTAACAACCCATTAATCCTCAACCCTTCTGACTCGTACCAAGCCAAATAACTCGTGTAACTTTCATTTTCTAAGAGCCTGGTTTCCTTTCTAATCTCACTTCCTGTAATTTGCATCTGCCGTAGGTGTGGCACCGTCAAACGCTTGTACTCCTCTGGCAAATCCGCCAACACCCCATTCTCTTCTACATCCTGCTGTAATATTTCAGTCACTTCATTGTTCTGCTCCATTATTTCATTAGTCGAATTACACCCGACCAGAATTCCTATCATGCCAATAATTCTCAACCACCCAAGACTTTTCCATTCTATTGGTTTCTTAACCCTCATTCTGTCTCCAAAACTCTAATATTTTCTCTCGCTCTTCAAGCCCTATTTCATGCCCGCTATCAAACTTAGCCACTTTCACTTTTGCTCCAAGCCCGCCTAATAATTTAACTACCCGCACACTCTCTTCCTCACTCACCATCACATCCTTCTTGCCATAGGTTACCAGCACCTCAGTCTCAAGCTCAATACCGCTCACCGCCAGTGGCCACATCGGATGCAAAAGTACGGCTTTCTTAATCATCTCTGGATATGCAAACATCATTGCCAAAACCATATTCGCCCCATTCGAATATCCCATCCAACCCATCTCCTCATCTTTGACGCCCTTGTTCCGCTTCCATTCACTCATGAATTCACCCAACTTTTTAGTCTCTTTGTCTATACTCTCCTCATTAAATATCCCCAGGTCTTTTCTGGCAAAAAACCGCCTCATCCCCTGCTCCATCACGTTTCCCGACAATCCCAGCACATTAAACTTGACTAGCCTTTCTGTCAAAGGTAATAAATCATACTTATCCCCACCGGTTCCATGCAGCAATATCAACCATTTGCCAGCTCCCCTATCCTGCTCTACATATTCAAACATGCTCCTCCAAAAGCATTAATCCCGCCTCAATCTCTTCTCTTTCTCCTTCCAAAAATGGCGGCAATGCCAGTCTCTCTCCCAAATGCGCTTCGTCTTCATCCACGCTAAAACCAGGTCCACTGGTGGCAATCTCAAAAAGTATTCCGGCCGGAGTCCGAAAGTAAATCGACTTAAAATAATACCGATTAATTACCTCCGTTGGCCTCAACCCCATCGCCATGAGCTTTTGCCCAAACTCCATCTGTTCCTCCTCGCTCTTAACTTCAAAAGCAATATGATGCACACACCCCGCCCCCATCCGACCCCAGTCGGTTCGGTTTTCCTTTACGCTCAACCATACCGCCCTATCACCTTCACCCCTCAACCTAAATCCACTCTCCCCTTGCTCATTGCCAGCTATTTCATACCCCATCCCTTCTAAAACTGGTTCAATCAGCTCCATTCGCTCTACCATTAATTGAGCTCCATAAAAATACCTTATCGCCTCCTGTTCACTCACCCCTGAACCTGTCCACACTTGCCTACTTCCCGCCTCCAGCTCTTGCCCCTCCACTCCCACCAACTCCAATACCAATCCGTCCGGATCTCTAAACTCCAAACATCTCTTCCCCCACTCCCGCGTCTCTTTAACCCCACCTCTTCCCTTCAATCTTTCACTCCAAAACTCAAGTGCCCCCACATCCACAGCCAAACTCACTTTAGTCACTTGCCCCACCCCTGCCTCGCCTTTCACCACTGGCTTAAATACAAAAAACGTCAAATCCATACCTGGCTCACCCAACTTGTCCCCAAAGAACAAGTGATACGCCCCCACATCATCTTGATTAACGGTCTTTTTTACCAGCCTTAGACCCAAAACCTTAGTGTAAAACTCCACCGTTTGCCTGGGATCACTGGCAATCGCGCTAATATGATGAATTCCCTTTACTTGTAGTATCTTTTTTTCCACACTCCAGTTTACCCCAACCTACAACTCTCTTATGTAAAACTTCCGTAAGAATCATTTTGAATTTTCTTCATTACCGATTACCTTTACTTGGGGTATATCGCACTTCCTCCGGACGCCACCCGCTTACAATTCCTTTCTTTTTCGCCTCAGCATCCGCTTGCATCAATAGTCTCAAAAGTTTCACTTCAGTCTCATAACCACCTCGCTCATCCAAAACTTCTTCCAAAATTTCAACCATTTTCATACTCATCCAACCTTTTTCTTCCCGCCAATGCCTTGACTCCAATTGATGAAACATCCGATACATTACGCTTTCAGCTAAACTTGTCGGTGATAAATTTATCTCTCCGCTTTTCCAACTTGTTAACTTTTCTTCAATTACAGTGGCAGCCAAAGCAACAAATCTTTCTTCAAAACTCTGTCTAAATTCTTCCGCTTGAGCTTTAGACACTTCCAACCCTACTCTGATTTCAAGCTCTTCTGGATACCTACTGTAATTAAGCCGTCCCAGTTTTAAATATAGTTTTTTTTCTTCATCAGTAGTAAAAACCATATATACATCATGATGATCAATTCGATCAACTAAATCTAACTCATTTTCCGAAGCCAATTCCCATCCGCTTTTTTCCAAAAGTACAACCAATTGACCAAAATTTCCAACATCATACTCTCTAAATTGAAATAGTATCTGATTTTCAAATCGAAAATTATGTTCACCTAATTCACTTAATTTTCTTTCTACATTTTCGTGTCTTAATTGATCACCAACTTCCAATAAATTCTGCTTAATAACCCTTTCTCTATACTCCTCTTTTGGTACCGGTTCTAAGTAATAATTTAGTTTTCTCCAACCCATTCCCGGGTCTTCAATATTCACTCCTAACTTCCAGTCATCATTCAAACTAATACCAAAAACACCATGCATGGTGTGTCTATGTTTCTTAAGTTCCTTTCTAGAATGATCATCCAATACAATTTTTTGTCCAAACGCTCGACCCAAAACCTCAATTACCTGCTCGGTACTATCAACTAAGTTTGGTGACTTCATTGCCCAAGTGTTTAACTGAATTCTAAAATTATCCTCAGGTGGTGGTTCATATTCGCTTGACCAGTTTTCATCCAACTTAATTGCTAATTCTGGTTGTAAAAGTCCTAAAAACACACTTTCTGGATTTCCAACCACCTGTCGAGCAATTGAATAAATTTCCCTTAATCCTTTTACATAGACCTCAAACGGATCTCTGCTAACCCTACCTTCATCTCCATTATCTCTAACCACTTTAACAATATCTATCCCTTTAATCCTTTCACTAAACTTTCTTCTCTCTGAAATGGCAATTACTCTTTCAATTTTCTGCATTTCGTGAATAGATAACTCTTATTCTCCCGATTCCATCAAACAATTTTCCTACTTTCCCCACTCACTTGTTACACATCCTGTAACTCATCCTCAACCCCTATCATCCTCAAACCAAAAGCTAATTCCGTATTTCTCCCGCTTGTGTCGCTTCTTCAACTTCCCCGCCTCCAACATTAATAGACTCAAACATCATCGCCACTGTCTCTTCGTACCCCAAACCTTGCGGGTCAGCTACTAAGTAAGATATCTCCAAATATTCGCCATCTCCCACCAGCAAATACAAATGCCTATAATCTCCCAACGACCTCACCTCAAACTCATAACCCTCAAAACCTGCCACCATCTTTTCTTCAGTCTCAGACACTTCCATTACTGCCGGCTCCTCAATCATTTCCTGACGCTCTCTTTCCACCAATTCCTCCAAGCTACTTGTCCCTAAGTCACCCATATTTATATTAATCGAGTATCCGTCAAATAGCTCCGTACCCAATGATTGTGTCTCCCCCAAATAATTAAAATTCACCCCGCCTTCCTCAGGTTCTCGCACTTCTATCTCTTCCGGATAATTAAGCCTCCATCCAGCCTCGCTTTGGTAAACGCTCCATCCTTCTGGCAATTGATTTGTAGAAGGAGTGTTGCTAGTTTTTGGCAGTACTGTCGCCACTGGTTCAAGTGGTGGCTCAGGTTGTGACTCCGGCTGACTATACTCCATCAATAACCACACCACCATTACGATCAAAAATCCCAACAACATTAAACCCACACCGATTCTTTTCATCCAATCTCCTCTCTATTTAATCCGATTATACAAATTTTTTATCAATCAGCGCATAAGATATAAATGGTTATTATAAAGCCAGTAATATAAAACCCGTCTCATATCTCCCCAAACGTATCGCACGCGTCCATACTTCCGCTCTCATAGCCTCGATTAAACCACTCTACTCTCTGTTCGCTCGAGCCATGCGTCCACGTCTCTGGGTTTACCATACCGGTTGCTCTTTCTTGAATCCTATCATCCCCCACCGCCGCCGCCGCATCCATGGCTTCTCGAATCTCGCCCGGTTCCAATACTCCCAGTTCACGCACTGTCCCGGCCCAAATTCCGGCAAAGCAATCTGCCTGTAGTTCTAGTCTCACCGAAGCCTCATTAGAATTTCCCCCCACACCTTGAATTGCCTCTAAAGTACCCGTCAAATTCTGTATATGGTGTCCCACTTCATGTGCCATCACATAAGCCTCTGCCACATCTCCACCCCTTGCTCCAAATCTTGCCACCAGCTCGTTGAAAAAAGTTTCATCCAAATAAATCGTCTCATCCAAACTGCAATAATGTGGCCCCACCCTAGAAGAAGCCGTTCCACAACCTGAATTGGTTGCTTGCCGGAACAAAACCAAAGTTGGCTGTCTA
This sequence comes from uncultured Pseudomonadales bacterium, assembly GCA_964398525.1. GTDB lineage: Bacteria > Patescibacteriota > Microgenomatia > UBA1400 > CAYNFZ01 > CAYNMS01. The sequence goes on from CAYNMS010000027.1 coordinate 15,556, forward strand.
TACATTTCGTCTCTTTGGGCAAATTTTTCACTCCAAAGTTGATTATTCGAACCAATTACTGCTGCTGCAAATGCTTCATAATCATCCTCCCCCTCAAATTCCTGTGTGTTTTCTACTACCGTGTTTTCTAGTGGCAACTGATTCAATTGCCCCACCACATCTCCCAAGTCTCCTCCAGTCAGCAAATTAAATGCCACCAGCAAAACCACTCCCGTCAAACTTATCCCTCCCACCAAGGGCACAGCACCACGTCTATCCACCACTCTCCCTTTAGATTTGATCAAATCCCAATTTGCCATAAATTCCTCTAATAATTCATATCTTATTCTCCACCATCAAAGTAAGAAATAAGTAATAGTTAC
>CAYNMS010000028.1:0-15589 GCA_964398525.1 uncultured Pseudomonadales bacterium
CCGAAGATGATGTTAGCATCCGCGTCGGCAGCTTGGGAAATGATGCTGCTGGCGTCGTTGACTTCATCCATGGTCAGGTCTGAGCCACCCGTGATATTAAAGAGTATGCCTTTGGCACCATCGATGGAAACCTCTAGTAAGGGTGAGGAGATGGCGGTACGAGCGGCAGAGGTAGCGCGGTTTTCACCCACCCCGATACCGATACCCATTAGGGCGGAGCCGGAATCGGCCATGATAGAGCGAACGTCGGCAAAGTCGACATTAATAAGGCCGGGAACGGTGATGAGATCGGATATGCCTTGAACGCCTTGGCCTAAAACGGAGTCGGCAACCTTGAAGGCTTCCAAGAGAGGCATTTTTTTGTCGACAACATCTAAAAGGCGCTGGTTGGGGATGACGATGAGGGTATCGACTTTGTCTTTGAGTTCCTCTATCCCCTCTTCTGCTTGGACCATACGACGAGTGCCCTCAAAGGCAAAGGGTTTGGTGACGACGGCTACAGTGAGAGCACCGGATTCTTTGGCCAGTTCGGCAATGACGGGAGCGCCTCCAGTGCCGGTACCGCCACCCATGCCGGCAGTGATAAAGACCATGTCCGTATCAAGAAGGAGATTTTTGACTTTTTCGCGACTTTCTTCGGCTGCCTGACGGCCGACTTCGGGGTCGGAGCCGGAGCCTAGACCTTTGGTTAAGTTTTGGCCGATTTGGAGTTTGGTTTCGGCGTGATTGGTAAGAAGGGCTTGAGCGTCGGTGTTAACCGCAACAAACTCGACGCCTCGAATAAGACCGGCAGAGATCATGGAATTAATGGCGTTACTACCACCACCACCGACACCTAAGACTTTGATTTTGGCGAGTGTGTTGAGATCAGGTTTGACTAGGGCCATAAATTAGATTGTGTTTGATATGGTGTGATTGAGATTGTGTTAATGAAGATTAACAAATCTGTAAGAACTAGTCCAGTTTTTTCTGGAATATGACCATAACAATAACAAGTTTTGCTTGTTATATCTTAATTAGGGGCAGTTATCAAGGGCAGGGTTAGGGCAGGAAAGATTTAATCAGCTGAGTGATTTTGGAAGTGATGGATTTAGTCGGGAATTTGGAAATAGCGCCAGAAATACCAGCAAATGGAGGAGAGACGACGGCTTGGTGCTCGGACTTGAGGGCGTAGAGGATCAGTCCCATAGAAGCGGCGTAGGCTGGAGCTTCGATTTCGTCAACTAAGCCAGCCAAGCCTTTGGGAACACCTTGGCGAACCGGCATGGATAAAACCCGTTTGGCAGCGTCAACGATGCCGACGGTTTCGGCACCTCCGCCGGTGATAACCAAACCGGCTGGGGTTTGATTGGAAAAACCACTGGTAGAAATTTCTTCGCCGACCATTTGAAAGATTTCGTTAAGCCGGGGACGAATAATACCCTCGGAAAGGGTTTTTCTGGAGGCGGATTTGATGTCTTCTTTGAGTTGAAGCTTGGAGAGGTCGATGAGGTCTTCTTTGCGTTTTCTCTCAATTCTGTCTTTGCTGGATTCGTCTTTAGTGGGAGAAATTGACTTGGGTTTATCAACGGATAAGAATTGTTTGATTTTTTCGGCGCTATCAAGAGAAAGGCGCATACCAATAGCCAAGTCGTTAGTGATGTTTCGGGCGCCAACGGGAAGAACGGCTGAATGAGCCAACGAGCCATCGACAAAGATACTGACACTGGTAGTACCGGCGCCAATGTCGACCAAGACCACTCCCAATTCCCGCTCGGTGTCGGTGAGAGTGGAATAGGCGGAGGCTAGGCCGGTGAAAATTAACTCTTGGATGTTGATGCCAACTTCGCTGATACATTTGGCTAGGTTTCTGGTAGCGGTGGACGAGGCAGTGACAATATGGGCTTCGGCTTCCAGGCGCACACCAGTCATACCCACCGGGTCTTTGATGCCCTCTTGGGAATCGACGACAAATTCACGAGGTATTACGTGTAAAACTTCCCTGGAAGCAGGCAGGGAAATGGCTCGGGCGGCATCGATAACCCGGGCCACATCTTCAGGAATGATTTCACCTTCGGGTTCGGCGACCGCCACTACTCCTTTACTGTTTTGAGAGCCAATGTGGGTGCCGGAGATGGAAACGTAGGCGTTTTGGAGAGAATAACCTGCCATGCGCTCGGCTGCTTCGACACTTTCGGTGATGGAGGCAATGGCATCCTCGATATCGACAATTTGACTTTTTTTAACGCCCTGAGTGGGATGGGAGGCAACACCAATTACATTGACTCGACCAGTTTCCGGGGAGAGAGAAGCAATTATGGTACAAATCTTTTGAGTTCCAACATCAATACCGGCAATTAGTTGTCCTTTGGCCATGTTTTTATAGAGGGGAGTGATTTGTTAAACAAACTCGGGGTAATTGTTAGTCAGTATATCATACGAAAAAGGTTGACCTGTTTGCAATCAGCGGTGGGAAAAGGCCACGACTGGTTTGGAGAGGCGAACATCAATACTTTCAACTGTGTCGAGTTCGAGCTGGTTAAGGGTTAATTGCAGACGGGCAATCTGGCGGGGAAAATCGTTTGGGTTGAAAAAAACAGTGATTGAAGGTGGCAAAAAAGCCTTGAGTTGCTGGTTGACTAATTCTACATAATTGAAGGAGATGAATTGGTTGTTCAGCTGAACTGCCAGATCTAAGGCTGATAAAAGAGAAGGATCGGTGACGGGCTCTAATAGCCGGAGAGTGTGAGCTTGATCTGTAATGATTAAGGGTAAATGAGGGTCGAGGGTGGCGATATGCTTGCTGGCTTTGAGACTTTTGGTAATTACAATAGCCTGTTTTTGGTCTTGGTTGGAAACTTGGACGAGAGCTGGGGCAATTTCCAGGTAAAGATGAATGGTTTTGGGTAAGACCACATCGGCATTAACAGAGATGAAGGAAGGGTCGCCCGTTAAAATCTTTTTTTCAAGAGATTTGGGAGAAAACTGAAGCAGATTTTGGCCTTTAAGAGCGTTTAATTCTCCTAATACCACTTCGGGGCACTCACCCTGTGAAGTGGAGCATGTCAAATTTTGAACCAAAAAGGCACGAGAGTAAAAAAAATAACCGCCGATTAGAAGGATAATGAGTAAACTGGTTTGGAGAAAAAGGAAGTGGCGATGAATTAGACGGCGAAGGTTCAAGCGCATGCTTTTAAGAGTTTAACTAATTTTTGGGCAGCGTGAGAATGGAGTCTGGCAAGCTGACTGACACGTAGATCGGGGTGAAAAGGTTGGGAGGTAAATGTCTTGATAGTTTGGGGTAATTGATCGAGTTTGGTTTCAGGTAAATGATGAGCAATGCCAAGACGCTCAAGGAGGAGGGCATTTTTAGTTTGTTCGTTGCCCGCCGAGAAAGGCAAGGGTACGAGAAGGCTAGGAGTGGAGTTAATAAGCAGTTCAGTGATAGTGTTGGCGCCAGAGCGTGCAATGACCAGACTGGCATGATGCATTAGATAAGCCATGGACTTTGTATCCAAAAACTCAGTAGGGTAATAGTTGGGCTTGGGTTGATGGGGCAATTTGGATTTCCAAAAACTACCAACCTGATGAACAAGAAAGTAGCGGGAAGTAAGGAAATTAAAATGAGACTCAATTGCCCGATTGAGATCGAGAGCACCTTGACTGCCGCCGGTGACCAGAAGGATGGGTTGATTGTCGGGTAACCATTTAGGCTTGGAGCTTGGATTTAAAAATTGAGAGCGGATGGGATTGCCCGTGAGGATGGCGTTTTGGGGAATGCGCGTCTTAGTAAGTTCCGTTGGCCAAGAATAAGCCAGGTGGGTTGAGAGGTGGCCTAACAGACGGTTGGTAAGACCTAGAGTGGTGGTTTGCTCGTGAGTGACAATAGGAATACCAAGACTTTTGGCGGCTAAGGCAAGAGGGACGGCCAAGTAACCACCAAAGGAGAGGAAGACGTCGGGTTGATGAGTTTTTAGAAGTTGGCGGGCTTTTTTGAAACTTGAAAAAACCAAGGGAGCTTGGGTAAGGTTTCGAGTGAAAGGTTTGCGGTGCAATTTGGCAGCTTCAAAGGGAATAAAAGTGGCTGAGGTTTGGCTGATTAATTCGGGCTCACGAGACGGGGTGGAATGTTGGTCCACTTGGTGGCGACCGACAAATAAAACTTGGGAATTGGCTGGCAAAGCCTCAATTACAGCAAGGGCAGGAGTAAGATGACCACCGGTTATAAGGACCTTCAAAGGTTTCATGGTTGTTTGGAAATATTAGTGAGTAGACCGGCAGCAATTAAACTGACTACAATTGATGAACCACCATATGAGACAAAAGGTAGAGTAATGCCGGTTAAAGGAACTAAAGCTACCATGGCGGAAAGATTGAGGAAGGCTTGAAATGAGAGCAGGGCGGTGGCGCCAACGGCTAAAAGTTGGTTGAAACGGTCTTTGGTGTGTTGGGCAAGATGAAGACCTCTTAGAGCAAGAAATAGATATAGAAGGACAATAATAGCCGAGCCGATAAAGCCGGTTTCTTCAGCAATTACGGCAAAAATGGAGTCGGTGGTAGCCTCGGGAAGATATTGATATTTTTGCAAAGAGCGGCCAAAACCAGTGCCAAAAATGCCGCCCGAGCCAAGAGCAATGATAATTTGGCGGATGTGGTAGGAACTACCTAACGGGTCGCTACCAGGATCAAGAAAGGTAAGCAGGCGATCCCGACGATAGGAGGAAGAGAGAATAAGGGTGAGGGCAGCAAAGATCATACCCAAGCTACTGATGAGAATGGTTTTAAGAGGGGCACCTGAAGCGAAGAAAATAACGAAACCGATGGCGGTGAGACTGATGGTAGTACCCAAGTCCGGCTGGAGCATAATTAATCCGGTGAGAAGCCCAAGAGAGGCAAAAAAAGTGGAAGGTTTAGTTTGTTTTTCAAAAAGAGCCGCCAAATAGATGATTAAGGAAAGCTTGGCAATTTCGGCTGGTTGGATGGTAAAGGAGCCAATGAGAATCCAACGCTGGGCGCCTTGGACCGAATTGCCGATGCCGGGAATTAAGACAAGGAGCAACAAAAATAAGCTTAATACAAAACTTGGAAAGGCGAGGCGCTTAATTATAGGAAGTGGGGTAAGGGCAGCACCGGTAAAGCCGAGAAGGCCTAATAAAACCCATTTGAGTTGGAGTTTGACGAAGTGTAATTGATCGGAAAAGTTTAAGTAGGCTTCGACAACGGAGGCTTCATAAACAAAAACTAGACCAATAATAATGAGAGTACCGACTAGAAATAGAAGGAGGAGGTCGGGACGATGACCGGCTTTAGCGATGGTTTTTCGGTGTGGTCTAGGCATGGTCAAGACTTTGGAAAAGTTGATTAAATTGTTCGCCTCGGTCGAATTCGTTGATAAATTGTCCGAAAGAGGCAAAAGCAGGACTAAAAAGAATCTTTTGGTTGGGCTTGGAAACCTTGATCGCCTCAGAAAAGGCTTGACTTAACTGAGAGAAAGGACCGAGGACTTGGGGGTGCGTGAGTAAAGACTTTAATTCCTGGGTACCGGTACCGGGTAATAGGATGACGGAAGCGGCTAAGGTGTTGACAGCCTGGGCAAGGGGTTTAAGAGGTAGATTTTTGCTAGTGCCGCCGATAATTAGAACAGAGTTGGGATAAGTCTTGAGTGCGGCGATGGTGGCTATCGGAGTGGTAGAGGTGGTGTCGTTGATGATGGTTCTGCCTTGAATCTTTCCCAGAATTTGAAGCCTGAAGGGCGGTGGAGTGAAAGATTCAAGGGTGGATTTGATGGATGATTCGGGTAACTTTAAGTGTCTAGCCAGAGCTAAGGCGGCGGCGGCATTGGCTCGATTGTGAGGACCGACCAAGTTAACTGGCCAATCCTGGGGCAAATCCGACTCATCAAAATAGCTGAGTTGACCAGGAACTGAACTAGCTAGAGAAATTAGTTTTTTATTGTGACGATAGAAAAAGACGGTGTCATCCGGTTTTTGATAGGCAAATATGGCAGTTTTGTCATGAATATACTCTGAAAAACTTCTATCAAGCAGGTGGTCTGGATAGAGATTGGTAATGAGAGAAAGTGGAGGACTCAACTTGGAGTCGTGAAAAGCCTGAAGTTGCCAGGAAGAAAGCTCAAACACATAGTAAGTGGAAGAGTCAAATTGGGAAAGTAGTTCGAGAGAAGCGACGGGTACGGCATTGCCCGCCAAAACGGCTTTTTTTGTTTTTTGAAGCATTAGGAGGATTAGATGTGAGGTAGTGGTTTTGCCACGGGTGCCGGTGATGGCAACAACCTTTTTGGGTTTAGCGTAGGAGAAAAATAGACAAGCGTCTTCGTAAATGGGGAGGCCTCTTTTTCTCGCCTGAAGTAAAAAAGAGTGATTATAGGGAACTGAGGCGTTGCGGATGATGGCATCATGGTCTAGTAAGTCTGGGGTAGGTTCTTGGCCGAGATGATAGCTTATGGGATAAGCCTGGAGTTTTTCGAGAGACGCCTTGAGGTTTGAAGCATTTTGGCGATCGGAAACGGTAACTTTGGCGCCGATTTGGGCAAAGGCTTTGGCGTCTCCGACTCCCCTGCCCTGAGTGCCGAGACCAAATATAAGCACTCGTTTACCAGTAAAATCATGTTCAAATCGTGCAAAGGGGGTCATAGCTTAATTGATTCTACTGGAGAATCAATTTCAAGTAAATTTTTTAAAGGTTGGCTTAAAGCTTCTACAGAAGAAGTAGTGATAAATTTCTGATGGCTGTTACCATCAAGATTGTCAGGAGAGAGCAGGGTTTTGACCCTCTGGGCTACGGGTAGGCCGATTTCGATAAAATTAATTCTGCCTTGAGAAACTTGATCGAGTAGAGGTCGAAGAAAAGGATAATGTGTGCACCCCAGACCAGCGGTGTCAACATTAAGGTCAAGGAGGGGTTTTAAATAATGGTCTACTTCTTTCAAAGCGTGGGTGGATTTTAGATCGCCGGATTCGACAAGACTTGCCCAAGAGACAGCTGGAATTAGGTGAAGATTAATGTTTTGGGCGTAAAGATTGATGAGTTCCCGAAGGCGAGTTGAAGCACAAGTAGCGGGAGTGGCTAAAATAGCACCCTGACCGGTTTGAGTGGCAAGAGCGACGGGCTTGACTGGAGGTTCGACACCAACGAAGGTGATTTGGGGAAAAACCGACCGGAGAGTGTTGATGGTTGAGTTGACAGTGGCGGTATTGCAGGCAATGACAACGAAGTTGATGCCTTGAGTGATAAGAAAATTGACAATTTTGAAGCTCCTCTCTTGAATTTGTTCGGGGGTAAGTTGACCGTAAGGCGCATAAGCTTGGTCGCCGAAATAGAGAATATCGATTTGAGGTAAAAGACGGCGGATTTCACGCCATACTGAAAGACCGCCTATGCCAGAATCAAAAAGTGCGATCATTTCTGGATGAGGGCAAGCCAGACGCCAACAATAGAAAGCATCATGGAAGCAAGCCAGAATCTCATAACAATTTTGGGTTCTTCCCAACCACGCTGTTGAAGCAAAAGGTGAAAAGGAGCGGCGGCAAAAACTTTTTTAGAGCGAAAACGTTTGGATAGAAGTTGAATGACGCTCGTGGAAATTTCAAAGACAAAAATTCCACCAATGACAACTAAGGCCAATACTTTGCCCAGAAGCAAGCCAACTACAGCCAAAGTGGCACCAAAGGACAAGGCACCAACGTCACCCATGAAAATTCTAGCGGGGAAGACGTTGAAATAAAGGAAAGCAATAAGTGAACCCAACCAGAGGGCGATAAACATGGACAAAGGAGTGTCGAGAATTGAGGCTGAGAGAAACCAGAAAGCAAAGAGGGAGACTAGAAGACAGCCGGCAGCTAAGCCATCGAGACCATCACTGATGTTGACCGCGTTAGTGAAAGAGACGATAGTAGTAGCGGCAAAGGGAATGAAAAAAGGGCCAAGATGAAGGACACCTACAAAAGGAATGTTGAGGATGTCGATATTTAAATTGAAGTAAAGCATGGAAGCGATGAGAAAGCCCAAAATCCATTGGATGATGAATTTGTGTTTTAAAGTCAGACCAAAAAACTCGGTGCGGTCAAAACGAAACATTTTTTTGATGTCGTCGTAGAGGCCTAAAAGCCCAAAAGAGATGAAAGTAAAAAAGATAACGTTGAGTTCATCTTGGAGAGGGTAATCATGGCTTATATAAACGCCTAAATATCGGATTAAGGGAAATAGAAGAAAAAAGAGCAGAGTAACGACTGAAATGACTAAGAGACCACCCCCTAGAGGTGTGCCGGCTTTGGAAGCGTGAAATTTGTCAAAAATCGGAGTACGTTTGCCAAAAGCGTCGAGGGTTTTTTGGGGGCGTCGCTGGAAACGAATAAAGTAGAGGCTATTGATGAAGGGGACGATAAGGATGCTGGTGACAATGAAGGAAAAAATGAGTAAGCCAAGGACTAAAGTCATGAAGTGTAAGTTAAATTAAGTAGATGGGGAAGAAAAATGGCTAAACCGACGACAATGGAGAGGATGGCGGCTATGAGTACCATGCCGGCAGCAACATCCTTGGCAATTTTGGCTTCCTGGCGGTATTCAAGAGTGATGAGGTTGGTCATGGATTCCAAGGCAGTGTTAATCATTTCGGCCATAATGACCAAAAAGATGGTGAACAAAAGGATGACAAATTCAAGTGAAGTAAGGCCTAGGAGAACTCCCAAGATGGTAGCTAAGAAAGCCACGGCAACATGAATCCTCAAGTTGGGGTGTTTGGTAAAGGCGTGATAAATGCCATCCCAGGCATGCCGAAATGATGCTGCTGACACAAATGTATTATACGTTGTCTGGAGAATAACGGCAATTTGAGCAATTAGGTCAGACGGGTAATGTTGGCACCCATAGATTTTAGGCGCGTGTCAAAAGACTCATAACCTCTATCGATAAGCTCAACTTTGTTTAGAGTGGTGGAATCTGGGGCAATGAGGGCGGCCAGAACCATGGTGGCACCGGAGCGAAGGTCGAAAATGTCGGCTTTACAGCCATGAAGAGGGGTGGCGCCGAAAATTTTGATGGCATGAGGCGTGTCGGAAGTGGGTTCGTCCAGATTGAAATTGTAGGTTTTGTCCGGATTATCCACCGGAAGATTAAGATAATCGATTTGAGCCCCAAATAGTTTTAAGCCCTCGACATGCTGAAAGCGACTGGGAAAGATGGTTTCGTGGATGATGCTTTCACCCTGGGCTTGAGTCATCAGGACGGTCCAAAGAGGCTGCCAGTCCGTCATGAATCCCGGGTGAGGAAGGGTAACCACATCGGTAGCCTGAAGAGGTTGGTGGTAGAAGAAGCGGATACCATAGCGGCCAATTTCATACCCGGCACCGATGGCATCCAGACGGTCCAAGAATGCTTCCAAATCTGAGGCTTGGGCGTTTTCGACAATGATGTCGCCTTTGGTGGCAATGGCAGCGGTGGCATACGAAACGGCTTCATTTCGATCCGGCATGATGGAGTGGATGGTTGGGTGAAGCGCTTTGACTCCGGTGATTTCGATAATCCGACCGGGGCGACGGCGGATGTGGGCACCCATTTCATTTAGGAGATAAATTAAATCGTCAATTTCTGGTTCCAGGGCAGCGTTTTCCAGGACAGTTTTACCTTCGGCTAAAACCGCAGCCAAAATAAGAGTTTCGGTGCCTGTATGAGAATTTTTAGGGAATTTGTACTGGGTGGCTTTGAGTTTTTTGGTTTCGGCTTGAATGCGACTGGAGGAAATTGAAAATTTGACTCCCATTTGTTTCAAAGCTTCAAAATGCCTATCCAGAGGTCTGGCTCCGATTTTGTCGCCACCCGGATGAGGAACGGAGGCGTGGCCGAGTCGGGCCAAAAGAACTGGGATAAACATGGTTGAAGCACGAGATTGGGGGCCAAATTTGTCGTCGATGGTGTGAGAACTTAGGTGAGAGGCGTTGATAAATACGGTGCGTTCACCGGCAGTTTTGGTGCTAGCACCCAGGAGGTCGATAATCTCACGAGTGACGGCAACGTCTTGAATATGGGAAAAATTAAGAAGCCGGCTCTCACCCGTAGCTAAAAGAGAAGCAATCATGAGTTTGTAACTGGCGTTTTTAGCTCCCCCGAGTCGGACCGAGCCATGGAGGGGATGACCGCCTTTAATGACGAATTTGGCCATAATCAGATAAGGTATTTTATAAAGCCCGTGCGCTTAGATTATAACCGCAAAATCATGGGTTGATCTCAGAGGTTTTGGTGAAGTTGATAGAGGTCTCCGGCGCCGAGAGTCACAATGACATCCCCTGGACGACGTGAACTCTTTAGCCAAGTAATGGCATGAGAAAGAGACTCCATAAACCGAGTAGCCTGATGATTTTTGGAAATGGCCGTGGCTAGATCTTGTCCGGTAATTCTGCCTGAAGCTTCCCTGGCTGAAGCAAAAATGGGTAAAACAATTAACAAATCGGCTGCATCGAAGGCATTCGCAAAGTCGTTGATTAGCGCTTGAGTTCGGGAAAAGGTGTGGGCTTGAAAGACGACGATTAAGCGCCTCCCGGGAAATTGTTGTTTGAGGGATGAGATGGAGGCTTTAATCTCGTGGGGGTGGTGGGCATAATCGTCGAAATAATCAACGCCCTCTTTGGACTGAACCAATTCGAGACGGCGTTTGAGACCGCGGAAGGATTTGAGACTTTTAGCGGCCGACTCAAGGGAAAGGCCGGAGAGGTGGGCAGCGATTAAGGCAGCGGTGGCATTGGCGGCATTGTGAGATCCGAACATACCCAGAGTAAAGTTGAGGGTTTGATTGGGTGAGGTGAGCGTGATGGCTTGATCAGAAGAGTTATAGTGATATTTCCAATCGGCAGAGGAAGAGTCAAGTCCAAAGGAGTGAATGTTAATAGCTGGTAGTTGTTGTTTAATTTGATGGAGAGAGGGGGTGTGAGCGTTGATGATAAGGTGTCCCCCATCCGGAAGGCGGCGAAAGAAAGAAACGAAAGTGTCTAGAGTTTCTTGAGGAGAAGAGTAAATATCCGGATGATCAAAAAGGAGGTTGGTGCAGATGATGATTCGGGGGTTAAAGAGGGAAAATTTAGGCCGAGTGTCTTGGGGTGGATTGATAGCGTATTCGTCGGCTTCAACGATAAAGTCAGATCCTGTGCCAAATCTGCCTGATGGGAGAGTTTGGTTAATTTGGCTGGTACCCACAAACCAACTGGGCTGTTTCTTTAAAGAGTGAAATATCCAGGCGAGCATGGAGGTGGTAGTGGTTTTGCCACCAACCCCACAGACACAGATTGACTTTTTGTCACGGATTAGGTGGCTTAAAAGGTGGGCTTGCGGCAGACATAGTAGGTTTTTTTCGCGAGCTTTTGAGAGAACCGGATTGTCGAATGAATAAGCTCCAGAAAAGACGACAAGCTGGGTTTGTAAGAGTGAGACTTGGTCAAAAGGAGTTACGGGAATGTGGCGGTTAGTTAGGATTGGATCGGTGATTTGAGGCTCTTTGGTATCACTGCCAGCGACAACCTTGCCTTGGTCTTGAAGACACAAGGCAGTAGCCGTCATACCCACGCCTTTGATGCCGACTAAGTGAAGATTTTGGGCATGCTCTAGGGGATGTTGAAGGCGGGGTAAAATTTGATTAGAGGCGATAAATTCAAGATCTGAACAGACGAAAGTGGGTGGAAACTGAGACAATTCTTGAGCATGTTTGCCTCGTAAAAGCCTGAGAGTAAAAAGACCAAGTTTGGTAGCTGAGTCAAGATGATCAGGATGATCGTCGATTAGGCAAAGGGGTTGGAATTTTTTGATAAGGCCGGGTAGGTGTTGTTGTTTGGAATTGCTGGGATAAATAAAACGGTGAGTTTTTGGAATAAGTTTGATCAAAGAGGTTTTGGCAATTTTTTGATCTTGAAATGGAGTGGGCCCTTCGGAAAAGAGTATGGGGGTAAAGTGGTTTTTAAGGGAATGGATAAAAGGCAGAGAATCTGGATAGAGGAACTCATCGAGAGAGTCGATAGATTTATTAAGTTTGAGGTTTTTGGCTTCAGGGAATTTGGCGATAAAGGCCTGGGTGTTAAACAGAGTGTGATCAAAATCGATCAAAACGGTGGGCAATTTAGACATTCGACTCCCGAAAGGTGGCAGAATCTGGATGAGTGCCTTTGAGGACCACTCCCGGTCCAACAACGGAGTTGGGGCCTAGGATGGTTCCCGGCATGGTAGTTGATCTGACACCGACATAAGTGTTGGCACCGATAAAAGCACCCAAAGAGGTTAGGTTGGTGTTAATCAATTCTTCTTTGACTGATATCGAGATTAGACCACGATCCAGTCTTTTGTTGGCGGAAATAAACCCCGCTCCCAAATGAGTATTAGAGCCAATAATACTATCGCCTACAAAACCAGAATGGATGGAGCTCTGGGGTAAAAAGAGGCAGTTTTTGGCGTCAGCGTAGCGCTGAAGAGTGGCTCCGGCCTCTAGGACGGTGCCAGACCTGACTTGGGAATAAGCACCCACGACTGCCCCTCTACCAATGTAGGCTGGCCCTTTAATTGTGGCGTAATCGTGAATGATAGCCCCTTGATCTATGGTCACGGCACCAGAAATGGTGGAGCTGGCGGCGATTTGGCTATCCGGGTGAATTTTTGGGGTGAGGGAATTTAAGAGCATGTCTTTGAGATTAAATAAATCCCAGGGGTATTTAAGCGATGGAGAGTCAGTTTTGGCTTCAAAAGCGAGAAATTGCCGGTCTTTGGCAATTTGGACTAAAGCTTCTTCAAGTTGGGTTTGAGAGGTGGGAGTTTGGGCTAAAACGTCGAGGGCGTCTAAGGTAAGGAAATAAGTGCCAACCAATCGCCATGATTCACCTCTGTCAGTGGGTTTTTCAATAAGATCAAGGACGGTATCGTTGTCCAGTTCAAACACGCCGTATTTTTCGGGAGTTTTAGTAAGAGACCTAAAAGTGGCTGCCAGAAAATTGGCTTCTTGAAAGCACTTTTGGTAAGGCTTGATGAGCTGGTCGAAATTGAATTGTTGCGAGTTTAAGACAAAAAAGGAGCGATTGAGGAGGGATTTGGCAGAAAGAATTGCATCAGCTTGACCCAGGGGCTCTGACTGGTGGGCAAATTTGACATTTAAACCTTGAGGGACATGAGAGTTAAAACTATCGGGAAAAGAGGCTGAAGTAACAATGATGACATCTTTCAGTCCTGCCCTGACAACACTCTCTAAAGTGTGGGCGAGGATGGGTTTGCCTAAAATGGTAGTAAGACTTTTGTGTTGGTGATTAAAAGGATAAAAACGCGATGAAGCGCCGGCGGCGAGAATGACAACTTGAGGAAGACTGGTCATTTGATGATTTGGCGAAGGGCCGAAATTAATTTTTTCTGGCTGTGGCGCATCAAGGAGCGGGGTACTGAGTCGGAAGGATTTTGTTTGGTAGTAATTGAGCTGGCGAAATTATCAGCAACTATAGTATAGGGAGAATCCGGAGACAAATTATTTATTACAGGATACTCTTTCTGGAGAGCGTATTTGGCTTTTATTTTAGGAGAGATTTTGCCGGAATTGACAAAGACAATGTCTACTGGTCGGCCAATGTAATTGGAAATGGTGTCGACGTGATCTTGGGCGGTAAAGCCTTGAGTTTGAGTGTATCGGGTCATGAGATTGGTGATATAGATGATTTTGGCTTTGGTTTTCTTTAGTGCAGATTTAGAACCGTCGACGATGAAATTAGGCAAGATGCTGGCGTAGAGATCTCCAGGACCGATGATGATGTAATCGGCATCAAGTATGGCTTTTTCGGCTTGGGAATAGATTTTACATGGTTGGCTTAAACCGATGTGTTTTATAGGACGGCCGCCGAGACTCATGTCATCTAAGGTGTGTTCACCAATTTGAACAGATCCGTCTTGATAGGTGATTTTTAAATCTACAGTTTTGGTAGTAACCGGATAGACACGCCCACGGAGTCGAAAGATTTTGGCGGCAACTTCTAAGGCTTCCGGGGTGGAACCGGTCATATCTTGAAGAGCAGTGAGGATCAGATTACCTAAATTGTGGCCTTTTAGGCCGGTACCCTTTTCGAAGCGGTAGAGCATTAGTTGCCTAATCCAAGAATGATCATTTTCCTTGGCAATGGCGGCCAAGGACTGACGAATGTCCCCTACCGGTAAAAAGCCAAACTCGTCTCTGAGGCGACCAGTGGAGCCGCCAGAATCAAAGACGGTAACAATTTTGCTGATTTGAAATTCGTCGAATTGTTTTAGTCCAGAAGCGACTACAAAGGTGCCAGTGCCACCGCCGATGATAGTAATTTTAATCATTGGTTGATATCAAGTATTTGATAAACCGCCTGTTTGTCTGACCAGGGGTGCTCTATTTTACCAAAACACATGCTTTGTTCATGGCCTTTACCAAGAATTGCCACCGTATCATGAGGGCCGGCCAGCTTTAGGGCAAAGGCAATAGCTTGGTGTCGGTCTGGAATTTTATGAGTGTGGGCTAAATTTTGAGAGACGCCCTCGGCCATTTGATTGATGATGGAGTGGACAGATTCCGTCCTAGGGTCTTCGGCGGTTAAGATGACTTCATCTGCCAGTTGGGCGCCAATTTGACCCATAAGAGGCCGTTTGGAACGGTCTCTGAGACCAGCAGCGCCATAAACGGCAATTAGTTTGCCGGAAGTGGTTTTTCTGAGATGAGTGAGGGCATGTTTGAGGGAATTGGGGGTGTGGGCAAAATCGATGACGATTTGGGCAGGGTGATCGGTTTTTAAAACCTCTAACCTACCGGGTATACCTGAGAATTTAGGAAGAGCTTGAAGAAGTAATTGGTCGTCAACACCCAGATGCTGGAGAGTGAGAGTGGCAGCGGTGGCGTTGAGTTGATTGTAATCCTGAGGAAATTTTTTGGTGATGATACGGCGAAAAGATTGTGGAAGAGTTTTTAAATCATAAGGGACAATTTTGATTCCCTCCGGTAGATGGGGTTTTATTTTTTTGAACGAAATGTCGGTGGAATTGAGAATGGCCAAACGAGCTTTTTTGAATAACTTGGATTTGGCCTGGAGGTAGTGGTCGTAATCACCATGGTAGTCAAAGTGGTCTTGAGTAACGTTGGTAAGGACACCAATTTGAATATTGGTGCCGAACAGGCGGTGCTGATCGAGGCCGTGGGAGGTGGCTTCTAAGACAACATGGGTAAAACCTTGAGCTTTGATTTTAGCAAGAAGTGATTGAAGGGCGAATGAGTCCGGAGAGGTAACATGAAAACCGGTATCTATAGCTTGGTCTCCAATATAGGCGGCAACCGTACTGATTAAGGCTACTTTGTAGCCGGCGGAATGGAGTAAATGATAGATCAGAGTGGAAGTGGTGGTTTTACCATCGGTACCGGTGACACCAATAACGGTAAGATTTTGGGCTGGATAACGATAGTAGATAAGTGCCAGAACCGCTTTGAGACCGTGGTAGTAGTTGATTAAAAATCGGGGGATAAAAGCTTTGAGAAACATAAGTCTATTTTAGCCAAGAATACCCTAATTGACTATGGGGTTGGCAAGAAGGCAAGTGCAAGGTAAAATATTGATGTATTTAATGTGTA
>CAYNMS010000029.1:0-7025 GCA_964398525.1 uncultured Pseudomonadales bacterium
TACACTCTCTTGGCCTTTAGACTTTGCCATGCTATCATGGTACCTATGTCACAAGAACCTAAAAAAATCCAACTTGAAGGTGTATCCACTCCTCAAGAAATTTTAAATAAACCATCGGATTCACCTACCGAAACTAACCTCCTCGAAACCAAGGACACAACCGTTATGCCGGCCAAGAAAAATCCCTTACGTTCACTAATTATCTCTCTAGTCATGGTAATTGCTGGTACTGCCAGTGGTTATTTTCTCTCTCAAACCTTTGCCAAAGATCAATCAGTTACTCCAGATGCCCAGTCAGCCCAAGAAGCTTTAGAACAAGGTGTTAAAGTTGGCGATGTTGTTGGCCATCCGGACAAAGAAACTTTTTCCGATGAGGCTGAAGGTGTGTTGGTCAAGGGCGGCATTGCCGGTGAAGGCTCCCACCATCTGATGCGTGAAGGCGGCCCTTCCCAAAGCGTTTACCTGACTTCATCAGTCTTAGATCTAGACCAACTGGTCAATCATCGAATTAAGGTTTGGGGAGAAACTTTTGCCGCCCAATCTGCAGGTTGGCTCATGGACGTGGGCCGGGTTGAAATTCTTGAATTGGATGCCTCCAAACCTTTCGATGAAGAAGTAGAAGAATAATAATCACCTGCCTGCTCATGATCTCTTTTGAATCAGTTACAAAACAATACCCCAATGGACATTTGGCTCTCGATCAAATGTCTTTTACTATCGAGCCTGGTGAGTTCGTTTTTCTCTTAGGCCCTTCAGGTTCGGGTAAAACCACCATCCTTCGTCTTATTTTAAGAGAAACCCTGCCCTCGTCAGGTCAGGTCACCGTCGCCGGTCACGACATCTCCCTTCTCCCCACCAAAGAAATTCCCAATCTAAGGCGCCAAATCGGCTCTGCCTTTCAAGATTTTAAGTTACTACCCGACAAAAGCGCCTTCGAAAACGTTGCCTTGGCTCTGGATATTCTTGGCAAATCAATCCAAGAAATTCACTCAAAGTCTATCCAACTCCTTGAGAAAGTCGGTCTAAGCGACAAGATTCACTTGTTTCCTTCTCAACTCTCCGGTGGTGAAATTCAGCGTGTGGCCATTGCCAGAGCCATTGCTACCGAGCCAGTCCTTTTGTTTGCCGATGAACCAACCGGCAATTTAGATCAAAAAACAGCCAGTCAAATTGTCGATCTACTCAAACAAATCCACGAAGATGGCACCACCGTTATCATGGCCACCCACGATCAACGTTTAGCCGAAAGTTATGGCTACAGACAACTACATGTCGATATTGGTCGTCTTGTCAAAGATACCAAAAGTAAGTCCGCTGATAAAAAAACTAAACCAAAAAATAGCTCTAAAGAATTGACAGACACCAAGGTCTCCAAAGATACCAAAGAAAACCAATGAAATCTTTTACTCGCGCTGCCACCAACATTCGCCGTACTCCATATCAAGCCATGGCAGCCATTATGGTCCTGACCATCACTTTTTTTATCGGCATTACCATAAGTTTCGCTGGCGCAGGTATCTACCAAGCGCTTCGCTACTTTGAAACTCGACCCCAAGTTCTCATCTTTTTTAGTGCTGATGCTCCCGAGTCTGACATCATCGCCCTTCAAAACGACCTTCAATCCCACTCACAAGTTACCGAAGTAACTTATGTTCCTCAAGAACAAGCTCTGGATATTTATCAAGATCTCAACAAAAACGACCCCATTCTTTTAGAGTTGGTTACAGCCGACATTTTGCCGGCCAGTTTGGAAATTTCCACTACCGACCTGGATACTCTAAAAATCATTGCTGACAGTGTAGCCAACGCCTCCGGAGTCGAGGAAGTGGTTTTAAGAACCGAAGTGGTCGATCTTTTAGCCAAATGGCTCAGTGGCATTCAATACGCCGGAACCGTCTTTTTTGTCACCATGACCATTACTTCAATCATGATCATAGGTATCGTGGTTGGCATGAAAATTGCCGGCAAACACTATGAAATTCAAGTACTAAGACTCATCGGCGCCAGTCCCTGGTATATTCAGGGACCTTATCTCCTTGAAGGTGCTATTTACGGCGTTATTTCTTCGGTCTTAGCCTATATTCTTTCTATAAGTTTGCTCCTTTATTCAACCCCTTTAATTTTGCGATTTTCCGGTGAAGTGCCTTTGCTGCCCACCAATCTTCCCACCCTAGGTGGAATATTAGGAGGCAGTCTTTTAATTGGTTTGTTTGTTGGTACTTTCGGAAGCTGGCTAGCTGTCAAACGCTACCTCAAAAAATAACATGCATCGTCACCATTCATTTTCTTTGATTCTTAAACTATTTTTTTCCTTAGTTGCTGCTACCTGTATTCTTCTGCCTTTAAATCAAACGGTGTATTCTGAAGATGAAGAGTCGCCAGCATCTCAGGATGAACTTGATGCCAAAAAAGCTGAAATTGAAGAACTTAAGTCCAAACTCGATGCGGTTCGGGGTGAAAAGCAAACATTGGCTTCAACCATCAACTACATAAACAACAAAATTGCCCTTACTCAGGCCCAAATCGATCAAACTCAGTCTCAACTTCTAGCTCTTGAACTTCAAATCAACGATCTGTCTCTCAAAATTAACGACCTTGATGCCTCTCTGGAAGATATCACTCAAGTATTAGTTCACCGTATTTCTGACACCTACAAAAGGAGCCGCTTAAACCCTTTGGTTGCCGTTATCACCAACGACGACTTGTCGCGCATGCTCAGCCACTATAAATATCTTCAAACAAGCCAGCGCCATGATCGTGAAATTCTAGTTAAACTCGAAACCACTAGATTCGATTATGACCAGCAAAAAACAGTTAAACAACAGAAACAAAAAGAATTAGATGAGCTCAACGACCAACTTAACTTTCAAAAAACTTCCCTTGCCGCCCAACAAACAGAAAAGCAAAACCTACTCGAAGTTACCAAAAATAACGAAAAAAGATTTCAGTCACTCTTGGAACAAGCCCGCCAAGAATTAACTCAAATAATTCACGCTGCAAGCGTTGTAATTCAAGAAGGAGAAGGGGTAGATGTAAAGCAGGGAGATGTAATTGGAACCATGGGTAACTCTGGATATTCTACCGGAGCCCATCTTCATTTTGGTGTATACCGCTATAGTCTTGAACAGTTCCAAAACAGCGAAGAGTGGGATTGGTATTACAGCAGCTATGTTGATCCGTTAGATAAACTTCAATCTTCTGCAGTTAATTGGGACACAGGTTGTTCCCACGATCCATCAGGAGATCAAAACTCAGGAGGTGGTTCTTGGCGCTGGCCAATGAACAATCCTCGTATCACTCAAAATTACGGCAGTAACACATGTTACAACTGGATGTACCAAGGACGAGCTCATCCTGCCTTGGATATGGTTAACCGGCAGAACCCCGCAGTCTATGCCGTGGCTGACGGTAAAGCCTACTCTTGCCGTAATTGTTTAGGGGATGGAGGAAATGGTATATTCATTTTCCACAACGACAACTACATGACCTTATATTGGCACTTACAGTAAAATGCAAACTCCTTTAGATTAATAGCTTGACGCTTTACAGGCAGAAAATGTGATAAATTTGAAGTTAGTCACATGTCTGGACCACTGTTCAAGCTAATAGTCTGGTTTATTGCCATCTTCTTCCTTTTCGATTTGTCTGTCTTGCCGGTTCTGGCTCAAATAAAACTCAATGAATTGCTTCCCGACCCTTCCGACACAAAGAATGACTCAAGTGAATGGCTAGAGTTATTTAATAACTCGGAAACGACAGTTGATGTTAACGACTATGCCCTTAAAGACGCTGCCGATAATGTATTAGTGATTAGTCTCCAGCACGTCGATTCAACACTTATTCCACCGAAATCTTTCTTAGTAGTTCATCGAGCCGGTTCAAATTTATCACTAAATAATTCTTCTGAAGTAATTTATCTCTATAACTCAACAGCTTCTGCTCAACCGATCGATCAAGTAAGCTATGAAAAAACAAAAACTGACAAATCTTTAGGTCGAATACCAGATGGGGTAGGGGAGTGGCAAAATTATTTAGATCCGACTCCAGCTAAAGCCAATCAACCCAAACCCACTCCAACCCCCAAACCCACCCCCACTCCCAAACCTGTTTCTAAATCAACCACCCCTTCCACCTCATCTACCCCAGCCCCACCTTCCGACAACCTCTTGCTTTCTCCTTCACCCACTATCATTACTCAAACTGCTTTTCAACCGTCACCTTCTCCTCACCAAACCTTGCTGCCTCATCTCGCCACCGCACCAGCCATATTGGGCTTGTCCTCGTCCACTAATCCTTCCGATCAGCCTCAAAATACAACGCTTCCGCGCTCATCTCCTTCGCCGATATCAACCTTTTCCCTGGCCTCAGGTCTTTGTTTTCTTTTGGCTTCAGTCAGTCTCTATCTCAAATCAAGGCAAATTTCACTGTAAAAGCCCAGTCTCCTCCGTTACAATATCTACATGTTTTTAAATCTCATTCGCTCCTGGGGTCCGGTTTTAATTTGGGCCAGCCTTATTTTTATTATGTCTTCTATCGGAAGCGTCCCCTCTGCCGAAATCATTTGGTGGGATTTCATTATCAAAAAACTTGCCCACATCTTTGAGTTTGCCGTTTTATATTATCTCCTTGTACGGGCTCTTAAAGGTCACCGGCATCCCCTTCATTTAGCTTTTTTCATCACTCTCATCTACGCCATTACCGACGAGCTTCATCAATCTTTTACTCCTGGCCGTTTTCCTTCTCCTTTAGATGTAGGTTTTGATAGCTTCGGTCCTCTGATTGTCTATTTGAGGAAAATTCGTTACATATGAAACAGGTCTTTCATACTACTTCACCCACAAAAACCCAAAAACTTGCCCGTTCATTTGCTGCTAGCCTTGAACCAGGCTCCGTCTTGGCTTTTTCAGGTCCTCTTGGTGCTGGTAAAACCACTTTTATTCAAGCCCTAGCCCAAGGTCTTGGGGTAACCAAACGATTAACCAGCCCGACTTTTGTGATACTCAAACAATACTCCACTCCCCAGCTTCCCGGATATTTTTACCACCTGGATCTTTATCGACTCTCTTCAATCAATGACCTAAATTCGCTCGATCTCAATGAGCTTTTAGCAGAATCCAACCACATTTTTGCCATCGAGTGGCCGAAAATCGCCTCACCCCTTCTTCCCAAAGACACTTATTATTTTGATTTTCACTCCACTGGAGAACTCAATCGTCAAATAACCCTCACTCGTGATGAATCTTTATCTTGATACCTCCAATAACTTGCAAACCGTCATCAAACTAGACGACCAAATCTTTATCCAGGAATATTTAAGTCCCAGGGATCAAAACGTCATGGGTGCCCTCCTTGCCGCGCTCAGACAATCTGACAAAACCATCAACGACCTGACCTCAATTTCCATCCATCCAGGCCCCGGGTCTTTTACCGGCCTACGTGTCGGCTTTGCCCTAGCCAACGCTCTTTCTCTTGCCCTTAATTTGCCTCTCAACGGTCATTTGCCTGGATCAATTTCATTACCTTACTATGCTAAACCCCCTTCCATAACTCCCATTCCTGATACTTATAAATAAAAATTTAGTAAATTAATTCCAGGCTTCATACACTCATTATTTCTTAGATTTCTTGCTTGATTTGAAATTACTTTTCTGTAACAATGCCAATTGTTAACAGTTTTAACTCCTCATATTTTAACGTTACTAGACATTTTTACATGCGTTCCAGAGAATCTATTCCTTTGACATTACCCCGCGCCACCAAACCTCAAAGAGCCGGACAATTAGAAAATTTGGGCTATCACAATTCCTTAGTTCCTGAGGGTGAACTTGAGGTTTCTAATTATCTCTTTGATGAGTCCCAATCGCCACGCAAACTTTCTGAGGACGCAGATCAAACAAATCCCTTTTATTACACCCTTCCCCGTACCACCAATCCTCAAAGAGCCAAGCAGCTTGAACGTATCGGCTATCTTAATGCTTTTGTTGGTGAATCTGAGTAGCTGTATTCTTCATTGCCTTCTCTGGTCTAAATTTATACTTCCTCTATAAACAAATTCCCTTTATCATCTCGGCATTGTCTGGGATAAGACTCCATTACCTCAAATCCCGCCTCCTCACACTCTACAAAACTATTTATCTCTTCTTTTGTGCATCCGGACAGACTCCAGACCAGTCCTACCATTATCATCACTTTTATCATTTCTCCTTCTTTTTTAAATTTTTTCTGATTGACAAACCCCGCTAGATTTGGGTAATCTTTGGGTATGTACCAAGAGCTTCATGACCGCGTTCAAGTCCTGGCCCACTTTCACCAAGGCCAACTCAAACCCTTGCGTTTCTTGTGGCAACGCCGTAGCTACCACATCTCTCATGTCACCACTTCCTATCAAGTTCGTCAAGGAGCTATCAAGCTTCACCACTACGCTGTTCAGTCTGGTCCCAATATTTACGAGTTGGTCTATCACCCCCTGGCCTTCACCTGGACTCTCACTCAAATCTATCTCCCAGATGCCTAATTTATTCATTAACTATTTTTTTCCCATGGCCTCTTCCACCATTATCCATGTCGACATCAATTCCTATTTCGCCACTCTTCTTCAGCAAAAATACCCTTCTCTTCGAGGTCGTCCCGTCGGTGTTGTCAAAGAAACGGGTCGCACCTGTATTATCGCCGCTTCCAAAGAAGCCAAAGCCCTTGGCATTAAAACCGGCGACTCTTCTCTGGCTGTTCGTCGTCTTGCCCCAGGTTTAATCCTGGTTCCGGCCGAATTCGATTTCTATCTCGATGCCACTCTTCGCCTTAAGTCTCTTTTTGAATCCTTTACTCCTGACGTTGAAATTTTCTCTCTCGACGAAGCTTTTCTAAATATTACCCATTGCCGGCAGCATCTCTACTCCGACCCTTTCGCTTTTGCCCGCCATCTTCAAACCCAGATTCACGCTCGTCTGGGTGAATACGTCACTGCCAACGTTGGCATCGGCCCCAACCGGTTTTTAGCCAAACTCGTCAGTGAAGTCAGCCCCAAA
>CAYNMS010000029.1:7035-14317 GCA_964398525.1 uncultured Pseudomonadales bacterium
AAGGCTCCATTCGTCTTATTGGTCCCCACAATCAGGAGGCTTATCTCGCTTCCGCTTCTTTTGCCGACATCTGCGGTATTGGTTTTCGTCTAGAGTACCGTCTCCAACGTTTAGGCATTACCAGTCTTTATGCCCTCAATTTTGTCAGCGACACTTTTCTTCAAAATCATTTCGGTCCTTTTTGGTCCCAAGAGCTTCGTCGCATGTCTCAAGGCTTGGAGCCACATTTATTCAGTCTCATCGACAAAAATCCTCATGCCAAAAGTGTCGGCCGCTCCATTACTGGTTACCGTTTGGAAGACGACGAGGCCCATATCAAAGCCATACTCTACAACCTTTGTCAGGAAGTAATCCACAAAGCCCGGACTCTCCACCTTGCCGGCCGCCAAATTAGCCTTTCTATCTACGGGCCCAATCACCAGCGTCTGCACCGACACCTGACTCTCCAACATTTCATTTCTCACACCCAAGACATGTTTCACTATCTCTATTATCAACTTTATCAATCACTTGATCGCCCATTCCCCTTAATTAAATTTGCCGTTCGGCTTTCTCTTTTAAAACCTATATCCAAGCTTTCCGCTTCTTTACTGCCTTCATGGCAAAAACAAGAAAAAATTTCTCTAGCTCTGGATAAAATCAATCATCGCTACGGGCTTTTTACTGTCCATTCGGCTCTTCTTGCCAACCGTTCTATCATTAAGCCAGAAGTTACTGGTTTTTTGGGTGACAAATCCTATCAATTTCGACCATCTGCCTAATCTCAAAGATCTCTGTGGTATAACCTAAATTATGTTTATCATTCTCCATGGCGACAACCAAGTGGCCTCCCGACAAAAATTAAATGAACTCATAACTGCCCAAAAATCTGCCGGAGTCGAGGAAATTATTCGTCTTGACGGAGCCAAAATTGACCAAAATCAACTTGTTCAGGAAGCCGCTTCTACCAGTCTATTTGGTTCAAATCGCTTAGTTGTCATCGAAAGCTTGTTTTCCCGCGTCAAAAGTCAACAAAAGAAAGCTCTCTTGCAGTATCTTCACCAGTCTATGTCCGATCTTCCAGAGATAATCATCTGGGAACCTAAAGCCTTAACCAAAACCGATTTAAAGAGCTTCACTTCCGTTCAAATCCAAGAATTTAAACTAACTAAAACCCTTTTTTCTTTTCTCGACTCTCTCCGCCCCGGTAACTCATCAGCAAGTTTTCGCTTATTAGAAAAAACCCGTCAACACGAAGCCGACGAGCTTATTTTTTTTATGTTAGTCCGCCAAGTCAGATTATTAATCCAAGTCAAAGACCAAGTGGCCAAACTTCCCCCTTGGCAAAAACGAAAACTCACTCGTCAAGCCAATCAATTTTCCACTCAACAACTAATCAGTTTACACCATCAGTTATTGGAAATAGATCGCTCTATCAAAACCGGCAAAACCCTCTTGCCCTTAAGCGCTCACCTTGACTTGCTTCTTGCCAAGCTCTAGGATCAAAAAGCATCTATTTTTCAACCAAAAGGAGAGGCATGAACATAAATCCAACCATCTTTCGCGACTACGACATCAGGGCAATTTTCCCCAAAGAACTGGACGGTCCCGGTGCCAAAAGAATCGCTCAATCCTTGGTTCAGCTTTTCACTCCCAAAGTTGTCGCCATCGGTCACGATATGCGCCTCTCAGCCGACGAAATGATCCAAAACCTGTTTGCTGGTTTCACTTCCATGGGAGTAGACGTCGTCGACCTTGGTCTTATTACCACCGACATGGCCTATTTCGCGGCTGGAGAATATGGTTACGACCTAGCGCTCTCCGTTTCAGCCTCCCACAATCCTCCAGAGTATAACGGTTTAAAAATCGTCAAAAAAGGTGCTGTGGCTGTCAGTGGCGATTCAGGTATTTATGAATTAAGAGACCTTGCCGTTTCATCAACCCCCATTAAGCCTTCTACAACCAAAGGCCATATCACCAAAAGAAATATTTCCTCAGCTTGGATCAACCATTGCCTCTCTTTTGTCAAACCAGACTCCATCAAACCCATGAAGATAGTTATCGACGCCGGTAACGGTATGGCTGGTTATATCATTCCCAAGTTAGCCAGTCACTTACCTCAGCTGGAAATCATCCCTCTGTTTTTTGAACTTGACGGTTCTTTCCCCAACCACATACCAAGCCCTATCGAAGCCAAAAACATGGTAGACCTCCAAGCTAAAGTTAAAGCCGAACAAGCCGATCTTGGTATGGCCTTTGATGGCGATGGCGATCGGGTCTTTTTAGTCGATGAAGACTCTAATCTTATTTCCGGCACCGTCATGACCGCCATGATTGCTGAAAAAATTTTAATCAAATCTCCCGGATCCACCATTCTCTACAACGCCATTTGTGGCCGCATCGTTCCCGAAACTATTGGCTCTAATCAAGGTAAAGCTATTCGAGTTAGGGTTGGTCATACACTCATCAAAGAACAAATGGCCAAGCATGATGCTATTTTTGCTGGTGAACATTCTGGCCACTATTACTTTAAAGACAATTTTAAAGCCGACAGTGGTTTGATTGCCGCCTTGATTACTCTCGAGCATATCTCAGAGCAAAACCAACCACTTTCCCAAATTGCTGCTAGATTTAATAAATATCCTAGTAGCGGAGAGATCAACTTTACCGTTGCTGATCAACAAGCCGTAATGAAGGCCATCGAAACCAGTCTCAGTAGTCAGGCTAATTCCATAGATTGGTTAGACGGTATTTCTCTCTGGTTTGACACCTGGTGGGCCAACATCAGACCCAGTAACACTCAACCCCTCCTCCGATTAAACGTCGAAGCCGACAATCATAAACTTCTTAGAGAAAAAACCGATTTAATCATCCAACTAATTAAAAAACAAGGTGGACAATCAGAAGCCTGAACTAAGACCCTTTCTCATCATCCCCCACCTCATCCCTCAACCAACCTGGGGAGGGGATTACATCGCCACCACCAAGTCTATAACTTACCCAGAAACAAATTCTCTTGCCCTTGGTCAAAGTTACGAGCTCTCAGGTGACAGTCTGCTGTCTCCAAAGCTTTCAACTAAATATAACCCCCCAGTCTTGTTGTCACAATCTGATTCCAAGCCTCTTCTCTTGGGTGACTCTACAAAACATTTTCCCATTTCTAAACTAACTGACTCCAATCCACCAGCCGTCCTTGGTAAAAAAGCCACAAACCAATTTGGCAAAAAGTTAAATCTCCTTATCAAATTAACTCAAGCCAAAGGTAATTCATTCCAACTCCATGTCGCCAAACCAGTTGATAATTGGCAACCCAAACCAGAATCCTGGTTTTTTCTTTCCCCAGGCTTAGTCACTTTGGGTATTAAACCAGATATCGATTGGAATGTATTCCGGGAGGTTTTAAACCAAATCGATAAAAAAGCTCACTATTTATCTGATCAAATTATTCAAAATAAACTTACTCGAAATCAAGCCTTAGCCTCTCTCAATGAATATATTAAAACCTTTAACCCTCACCAATTTGTCAATCGCCTTCAGGTTGCCCGTCATCAAGCCATAGATTTGTCCTCAGGCGGTCTTCATCACTCCTGGGAACATGACCCCAAACTTTTGCCTCAGGGCAATCTCGTCTATGAACTTCAGTTAAACGTGTCCGATACTGCCTCAACTATCAGAGCTTTTGATCAAGGCAAACTGGACGCCAATCATAAACCGCGTCAATTACACCTCAAAGACTATTTCACCCACCTTAATCGTGACCCGGAATTCAACCAGCCCAAAAATCATATGACAAAAACCAAAATCCTTAAACAAACTGCCACCTATACCATTCGCCAGCTTTTATCCACACCTCACTACCAACTTCAATCCCTAAGCTTTAACCAACCAATTAAAAACCGTTTCACAACCACCACCGATTCGTTTCACCATCTCTTTGCTCAAAAAGGTAATTTTCTACTTACCACTGAGCATTTTAGGCTTCATCTGACGAAAGGTTATTCAGTTTTTATCCCCGCCTGTCTTGGTCAATACCAACTTACACCAATTGCTTCTCGTTCTGTTACAATTTTAAAAAGTTATCTTTAACATTCATTTACCTCTTCAAAGGAATTATGCTTGATCAAATCGACAATCTTATCGCTTCAGACAAATCCGGAGTCCTTGAATCTACCAAACTTTTAGCCGATCAATGCCGTCAAGCTTGGCAAGAAACCCAAGCTCTTTCCCTCCCCCAAGAATACCTTCAAGTTCACTCGGCTGTAGTTGCTGGTATGGGCGGGTCTCACTTAGGCGCTCAACTAATCAATTCCGTATTTGAGTCTAACCTCAAGGCGCCGTTGCTTATCGTCAACGAATATCAAACCCCAGGGTACATTGGCCCAGAAACTTTAGTTTTGGCTACCAGTTATTCCGGTAATACTCAAGAAACACTTGATTTTGTCAAAGAAGCTCAGGATAAACATGCCAAAATCATCTGTATCAGCTCCGGTGGCCAACTTGAATCTTTTGCCAAAGATCACTCTCTACCTTTTTATACCTTTGACTCGCAAAACAATCCTTCTCGAATACCTCGCTACGGTTCTGGATACCTCTTTATCGCCCAAATGGTTCTTTTAGCCAAAGCTGGCATCATCAGCCTCACTAACCAAGAAATTGATCAAATTACCTCTGCCCTTAATTCTTCTCAAGTTCTTTACGATCTAAATGCACCTACCGATCAAAATCCGGCTAAACAATTGGCAATTAAACTGCACCAAAAGCAAGTCATTCTTGTCGCCTCCCAGCATCTAGCCGGGTCGGCTTATATCTTCAAAAACCAGCTTAATGAATCAGCCAAACATTTTTCTACCATGTTTAAAATTCCTGAACTCAACCATCATCTCTTGGAAGGTTTAGCTCATCCTCAAGAGTTTTCTTCCCAGGCGATCTTTGTCTTTTTTGAGTCCCTTCTATATCACCCTCAAAATCAAACCCGTTACCTTGTCACCTCAGAAATAGTTGCCAAGCAAGGCTTTGAACTCTTTTCATTTAAACCTCAGTCTCCTGATCCGCTCTCCCAAGCCTTTGAAACTCTTGCCTTTACCTCATATGTTGCTATTTACTTAAGCTTTTTAAATCAAGTCGACCCTGGGCCTAATCCCTGGGTGGATGAACTCAAATCCCGCCTGAAAACCTGAGTCTGTTGGCATACCTCTACTGGCTGTTGTAAGATAAATCTAGCATTTAAGGTTACTTATGACTGCCCAAAATTCAACAATTCTTTTGCCACTTGAGGCTATCGATCCAGACTATGTCGACCAATTTGGCCAAGTAGCCACCAATCTATCCAATCTTTCCAGGGCAGGTTTGCCTGTATCCAAGGCCTTTGTCGTCCTACCACAGGCTTATCACCAATCCCTTGAACCCTACCAAAAGAAAATTTCTGGCCTGATCAATTCACTCGACATTCTCAAACCTCAACAAATCAATTCCACCAGCCGTCAAATTGTCGATTTAATCCAGACAATACCCCTTGACCCAATTTTAAGCTCCACTATTTCCAAAGCTTACCAAAAACTCAATTCTTCTCACGTTTGTCTAAGAACTAGCCTGGTCAGCGACACCACCAAACACCCGGAATTAGGCTTTATCAATCTCCCGGTTTACACCAAAGGGGATGCCAATCTCTTAAATCTTTTACGCGAGTCTTGGGCTCAACTATTTGCCCCCAACCCCTTAATTTCCCGTTTACGCCACGGCCTTGATTATTCCCAGCTTTCCCCGGTGGTTTTAGTTCAAGCTTCCTCAAATTCTCAGGTTTCAGGCATCGCCTATACCCATCATCCTATAAACGCCAATCAACAAACCTTGGTGGTTGAAGCAGTTTGGGGTTTACCCACTCCGCTTTTGGAAGGTTCTCTCACTCCGGATCACTATCAACTGTCCTCAAAAACTCAACGGCTAATTCTTTCTCAAACTTCCAATCAAACAAAACAATGGCAATTTAATTCTCGCTCACCCTCCCCCCAAGTGGTTTCCGTTAAATCTAATCTCACTGATGTTGCCAAACTTAACTCCACTGAGTTTAGCAAACTTTTGGCTTTAATCACTAAAATCAAACATCAACTCTTTTTCCCTCAGGAAATTGAGTGGCAATTTGACTCTGGTAGATTTATCATCAACTCCAGTAAAACTTTGGTTACCTCCACTCCTACTAAGACACCAGTTTTGTCTGCGCCAAGTCTTTCTCTGTTAACCCACGGCTCACCGGCATCTGCAGGCATAGCTAGTGGACCTGTAAAATTTATTCATACCCAGAAAGATGCCGTTCAAATCAAGCCGGGTCAAATTATTCTTACCTCATTTTTTACTCCTGAATTATTACCCTTGATAAAAAATGCTTCCGGCATAATTACCGAAACTGGCGGTCTAGTTTCTCACGCTGCCATCATCTCTCGCGAGTTAGCCGTCCCCTGTGTGGTTGCCGCCAAAGATGCTTTTAACTTGATCCATCCTGGTCAAATAGTCACTTTAAATGGTGCCACTGGTGAGATTTTCTCAGGCCAAATTCCGTCATCACATCCCATAACCTACGCTCCCCCTCAAAACCCAGATCTTATTACCGCCACCAAAGTCACCCTAAACCTATCCGACGACTCCTTTACCGAGGTTTCTCCTCAACTTCCAAGTGATGGAGTTGGCTTAATTGACGCCCACTCCATTATTCTAAATCTACCTTCCCACCCCAAGTATCTCAAAACCAAAGGTAAAACCAACTATTTTCTAGAACCTCTCACTCATCGCCTTATCGATACAGTCGGATCTTTTGCCCACCGGCCAGTCAGATACCGCTTAAGTCAGCTCACTTCACACCAACTTCTAAAACTGCCTCACGCCAAAACTTATGAGCCCATAGAGGCCAACCCTCTCCTTGGATTTCGTGGTTTATACCGTCATTTAAACGATGATTCGCTTTTTTCAGTCGAACTCAAAGCTATCCAACAGGTTAGACATCAATTTCCCCAATATCCTTTTCAGCTATTAGTTCCTCTTGTCAGACACCCCCATCATCTAAAGCTTCTTAAACAAAAACTTTCATCATTCGGACTTCGCCGAACCAGTAATTTCAGTCTCTGGGTCAATGTCGATTTGCCAACTGTAGCGCACGATCTACCCACTCTTTTGAATTTAGGTATAGACGGTGTTGTCCTGGATTTAGATGCCCTCAACGTTTTTAGTCTAGGTATAGACCCCAGTAACCACGAATTGGCCTCCCTGGCATCTTTCGTCTCACCTGCCGTTCTTTCAAATGCGCTAATCGCTC
>CAYNMS010000030.1:0-13848 GCA_964398525.1 uncultured Pseudomonadales bacterium
TATGAGGGAAAGAAGCAGAATCTTGACAAGAGAGGACATAAGAGCATTTTACATGGTGGGCAAATAAAAAACATGGTTTAGCGGCCGGGGTGAAAGTGAAATAAGGATTTGAGGATTCCAAGAAATAAGCCTAAGTCGAATGTGATTTTGGCAAAGATTAGAGTAATTGATTTGTTCTTTATGGCTAGATAAGCTGATGTAATCAGAGATATTGGCAATGAAGATCTGAATAGAGCAAATATTTTACCCAAAAGGCCAAATTTATATTGTCTCTTTGCCATCCAAGAGGCTTGAGTAAAAACTTCTCTCAAAGAAGACGGGTTGTGGTGATAGATAATGGCTCCAGGAGCCAGAGTGGCTTGAAAGCCAAGCTTTTGACTCAGACTCCAATCGTCATCGTAACCTCGGTTGGTATCGAAACCACCAGCTTTTAGAAAAGTTTTTTTATCGATTGCCCGAAAAACAGGCTGTGTATCCGGATAGTTGGCAGGATGCATGGAGCCTCCGTCAAAACCCCTCATCCGACTCCAGCCAAATGACCAGGAGTTTTGGATATTGGCAACAAATTCATCTTTGGTGAAAGTGCCGAGACTTTTTTTGAGGCGAATAGGTGAGGTTAAGTGTGTAACACAAGCTGGATCAAGGATCATGTCGGCATCGATAAAGACTAGAATCTTGCCTTTGGCATGACGAGCGCCCTTGTTTCTGGCTGCGCCAGCACTTAGATGAGATTGGCGTAATAATTTAATGCCTTTGATTTTTTTTACTAGATTGATAGTTGAATCGGTGGAACCGTCGTCAATGACAATAATTTCAACTTTTGGGTAGGTTTGAGCTAGAACACTTTCAAGACAACCGGTGATGTGCTCTTCTTCGTTAAACGTGGGGATTAGAATTGAGATTAGTGGTTGAGACATAAGGATTGTTTGATCAAAGAGAGTTTAAATAATTTGCAGTTATTTAATGAAAAGTGATTGAAGAAGTTGGCGGTATTGAGGAAGGACTTGGGACCAAGTGAATTTGGATAATTGATTTTTAGAAGCAGATTGGCTTAAGGCTTTAGTAAGGGACCGCGTGTAAGCTTTGATATCGGTAGGATCGGTGAATACGCCTGAGTCCTGAAGTAACCACCGGTTTCGGGGCGTATCGGTGGTAACTACTATTTTACCGGTGGCTAAGGCTTCGAGAAAGACTACCGGTGAGTTTTCCTGCGGGTCGCTGGGGAGAGTAACAATGTCTGCGGCTTGATAATATGAGGCAATTTCATCGTGAGATACATGTGTGAGTAAAAACCGGTGAGGCAGGAGGTTGTTGCCTGCGCGAATCAAGTGGTTTTTTAAGGGACCTTTACCCAGAACTACTAAACTGCCTTTATTGAGCTGACTAACCGCTTTGATAGCCAATTCAACTCGCTTGTAGGGTACTAAAGCTGATGGGCAGAGAATGATAGGTCTCTCAAGCGAAAGGTTGACGGGATTGACTTGGAAAGATTTTGGGCCGATGGCCAGGGGAATGAGCTTAACATTGGCAGAAGGCAGGAGAGACATAGCCCAATCGTATTGGGGTTTGGTTAAGGCGATAAAACAGTTTGGCCTTAAGTAAAGATTCCAGCGGTCGTCCCAACCAGGACCTGAATGACCAGTAACAACTAGTTTGTAACCTTTGAAAGGTTGAAAGAATTTGAGAAGCAAAAGCTGCCAAAAGCCGTTGAGAGGGAAAATGACTTGATAGTTATTTTTCAAAATGTGTGGCAGTTTTTTGAGGGTAAATATAAAGACTTCACGAGCAGGGCGGTCGAGAAAAAGTAGTTTACTCAGACGATGGATAAATGTGCCCGAAAACTGGCTGTTGGGCATAAGTTGGCTATCCCCAGCTATCAGAGTGACTTGGTGGTCTGGCTGGAGCTTTTTGATGAGTTGATGAGTAAAGCTTTCCGCTCCGCGTTCGACTTTGCCTGAGTAGAGGTTGAGAAATAGAAGTCTGATAAGAATGCAACTTTAATATATGATTGTATTGTTAAATTTACACTATTTTAATCCTTTCTAATCCTTGGGGTGCTACAATTTCCTGTGAGAAAAAATGTTCAAAAAATTGTTTCTTAAACTAAACAGACAACTTGGTTTTAAGGCGGAGAAACGTTCGGTCGAGGATAAAGTTCGAGATGGATTGGTCGACACTTTAGAGAGGTACCAGTACACTTTAAAAGCCTTGGAGAAATATGATCGAGGTGAGCTTCCCGAAGCCGAAAGTATGGTTAGACATACGTCTTTGCGAGATTATTTACAAAGACTACAAAACGCTACTAGAATCTCAACCTGAGAACGAGCCATTGCCTGACTTTGAGAAGCGATACAGTGTGGAGTAATTGAGGGAATTCTTGAATCGGTTAAGCTTAAAAGTGACAAGCTTGACTTTGATGCTGTTGAAACTGCGGCAACTTATTATGTTCATCTGACAAAAAGCCAAGCCTTATTTAATGGAAACAAGAGAATGGGAATTGTGTTTACCAACGTGTTTTTATATTTAAATGATTTAAGATTGAATGTTTCTAAAGAGTTGCTAAAGAATTTATCCATTCTAATTGCTGAAAATAATACTGTCCCTATTGATGAGATAGAAAATTTGATGATGGGAATTTTTAGAAATAGAGTTGAAAAACATCAGAGGGATAAGTGATAGAGTCAATGAGTTAATATTCGCTTTAAAAAACGCAGTGGAGTGAGAAAGTAAGCTTTGATTTTTTCTGGGAAAGTGAAAGTGACAAACGGGTCGGGAACAATATCCGGTCGAGGCTCAAAAAAAACTTCAGGAATTTGGGATTTGTCGGCCTTGAGGCCAATTTCGAGTTTGTATTTTTTGGGTCGGTCGATAACCTGGGCGGAATGAACATCTGTCGAGCGTTTTAAATGGGTGAGGTGATAATAGTAAGTGTCGACAAACAGAAGTTTGTTGGGCTCATCATGGAGACTAACGCCAGTTTTTTGGTTAGAGTAGGATTCCAACGGGTAATCCCCTATCCAAGCGTAATCTGGATGGCGGCGAAATGCACGAGTGGACAGGTGGCCTCGACGACCAAGCAAATGGTATTGACCGGCTGATTCCGGTTGATAATGATAAAGATCACCAACTAGGTTTCTGAAACGAACCACAGCACCTAATTTTTGCTCGTCGGCTGAGGCAAGGGCTTTAGTGAGAGTTTTAATGGAGGAGTTAGACCAAACCTCGTCACCATCGACTAATAAAAACCAATCGGTGGAAGTCAGGGCAACCATTTCTTGGCGAAGGGAGACAATTTGGTTTCTTGATTTGGCTGGTTTTTGGTAAAGACGGATTTTGGGAGAAGAAAAAGTGTTGATAATGTCTAGGGTTTGATCGGTGGAACCGGTGTCGAAAATGATTAATTCCTGAACATAGGGTAAAACTGATTTGATGGCAAAGTAAATCCAATTGGCTTCATTTTTGACTAACATGTGGGCAGTTAAGGGGTTTGGACTGGTCATGTTTAGGATTTGGTGGTTGCGGTCAGGGCAGCAAAAAGAGTGGCAAGAAGTGAGGTGGCCATGACTAGAATAAGGGCTAGAGCAGCACCCATAGTACCATAAGTGGGAACCAAGATTAGATTGGCTAGGGCGGTTACAATCAATTGGAGAACGGCAATCATGGCTAGAAGATCAGGACGGCTTTTAGCATATAAAAGCATTGAGGTGAAAGGAGTCTGGATTAGAAATAAAGCAAAGGCGAGAGTTAACAAACGAAATATGGGAATGGCAGGTATAAATTCCTGGCCAAAGACCAAAAGAATTAATGGACGGGCAATTAAACTGGTAGAGATAAGGCCTAATCCTAAAAATGTGCTAAATCCTAGAGCAAGTTTTAAATAACGGCTGGTTTGATTGGAGTTGGTAAATGAGGCAAAGCGAGAGCCGAAGACGTTACTCAGGGAGCCGGCAATTTGTTTGGTGGGGACGAATAATTGGGTGGCAGCCGAGAGATAACCAACACTGATGGGGTTGGCAAAATAGTTAGTGATATAGAGATTGAGTCTGTCGGTAAGTGTGCCGGTGGCAGTTGAGAGCATGATCGGGGGTAAAAAGCTGTGTGATTGGCTTTTGGTTAACTTGGGGATGGAAACTTGAAGGAATCGAGTAGTAATAAAGAAAAGAGCGATGAGAGTGACAATGAGATAAGCGGTAATGTTAACTACCAGCAGGGATTGGACGGTAATAGTACCTTGAAAATAGACCCAGATTAAAATAACTAGACGTAAAAGCGGTTGAGAAAAGGTGAAAATGGCGTCAGCAAAGAAGCGTTTGTGGGACTGAAAAATGCCCGAAATAAAGTACCCTGCCGAAAGAGCAAGGGACAACAAAAGTGTTAGAGGAATAAGGCCAAAAATTAAACGTTGAAAAACAATCAGAGAAAATGGACGATTGAGAAGCAAAAGAACGGGGAAGACTATGGCAAAATAGGCGATTTTTAAGAAGAGTGCGTATTTGATAAAACTTAAAGCTTTAGAGTAGGGCTCAGATGCAGGCACGAAGCGAAGGAGTAGGGAGTTGATGCCGGGATCGATGATGTCTTTGATAATTACAGCTGTAGCTAAGGCCAGAGAAAAAATGCCAAATTCCTCGGCTCCGAGAAGCCGGGCACTAACGGCAAAAAAGACGGCACCCAAAATCCCAGCGCTAACTTGGCCGGTCATACTGGCGAGAGAATCTTTGAGGGTGGCGGTTTTGAGAAAGGCAAGAGAAGGAAGCACAAAGGAATTCTAACAAAGTCTAATAGGAATAGGGGAATTAGACCGGTGCTTTACGAGTTTGGTGTTGGGTCAGGCGTTGATTTTGGATCAGTGGAAGGCTTGGATTCTAACCCGACAAGTCTTTGATGTTCCTTAAAAAAGAAATCAATTAATGGATCGTTAAGCCAGTCCATAAGGATGGTGGCGTTGGGAAGAACGCAGTGGCCACCGATAGGGCCAGGATGATGGGAAAGAACCGGTCTGACTACGTGAGGCAGACTTTGGTGATATACCTGGTTGTAGTGCTGGTTGTAGCGAGTGTAGACTTGATCGAAATCGGCATCGGTTTGGAGACATAATTGATGAACCCATTTTTGGAAGAGAATGTTCCAGCCGTAATAGGTGGTGGAAAGAATTTTGGCCATTTCTGTTTCTAGGGGAGAATTGAAACGTTCAACTTTAAGCCCTACGCGAGTGAGGTGATCGTGGGCAAGTTGGTAACTTGTCTGATCAATGGGACCGATAATTTTGGGGGCTGAGCTGATAAAATCAATAAAAGACAAGGTTTGGGGGTGGTGAAAAGCCCCGGCAGTTTTGGCGTTATGAAGACCAATAATGGGTGAATGAACAAGGTTTGAATTGGTTTGGCGATAAGCTTCATGAGTGGTGCCAGGTTTGATGGTGGAGTGGATGATAGTAAGTTGGGGCTTTAACTCTTTTATTGCCGCTACCAGAGAGGAGACAAATTTGTCACTATAGGGGATACATACGTGAAGAATATCGATAGTTTGATCTTGGAACTCATCGTGATTGAGATCGCGAGTGAATACAGTGAAGTGGGGAGAGATGATGACTTTGAGAGCAGAACCAACTTCACCTAAACCTAGGATGCCAACGTTCATGATTTGTTAAATAAGTATTTTTTGAGAAAGCTAACAAAGAAGGCTAGTGTAGCGGAAATGTATAAACCTAGCCAGAGCAGAAACCAAGGGTATTTGGCAAACCAAGGTTTGTATTGGCTAACCTGTAAAAAGAACAGGTTAAGCTCATGGGTAGCGTAATAGTTTTGAGCCAAGGTTAAGAGGGAAGCCGCGTGTAAGAGGATAAAAAATCCAATTAAAAATATGCTTAATTGACGGTGAAACCGTTGAGGAATAAGGTAGATCAAACCATAAAGGATTAAGGTGAGATGAGCGAGTAAGCCTGGGAAGAAATATCTCCCTTGAATACCATGAGAAAAGCCTAGATTTCTTAGTAGTAAGTAATCCCAAATGGTGAGTAAAATTATTTGAATGAAAGTGGTGGCCAGGAGAAGCATAAGATTGCGGCGAACGGAGTCGGCGCCAGACCAAAAAGCTTTGATTAGACCGAGGCCTGAGGCAATAATCAAAAGCTTAACGGCTCGAATCCAAAAGAAAGGTAGAGTAACACCGAGCCACTTAAATATGCCCCAGTACCAAACGAAAGTTTCACTGTAGTAACGGTGAAGTTGAGTGACGAGATAAGAAGAAAAAGCCAATTGTTTAGAAAGATTGGGGGAGAGATAAAAGCGGCTGAGCCAATGACGGCCGGAAAGGGTGGGTAGAACAAAGAGCCAAATTAAAAAAAGTATGCTCAAGAAAAACAGAGGCCATGAGTGTTTTAACTGCTGATTGAGTGGACGGCGGGAGTGAAACCAATTGTAGACAAAGCTGATTAACAGGATCGGATAAAGGGGAAGAAGGGTTGATTTGCTGGCAAATGACAAGATCAAAGTCAAGGCAACAATAAAGCTAAGACGGAGGGTTAGGGGACGGTGGAGGAGATAGACAGACAGATAAAGCAAAAAGATGGCAGCAAGATTGGCTAAATTGTCGTTGTTAACTCCGGAGCTGACAAAACTAAACATGGGGTGAAATGAAACTAATGAAGCCAAAGTTAGGGCAAGGAATTTGCTTTTGGGAAAAAGAAGACGGCCGAAGTGATAAGAAGCCAAGACGCTTAAAGCCATAAGAATAACTGAAACCAGCCTGGTGGCAAAAAGGCGGATGAAAAGATTGGCTGGATAGACCAGCAGATATGCCAGGGAAGAGATCAGATAAAACAAGGGAGAATAGCCGGCGGCTTCGGATTTAACGAATTGGCTCCGATATTGAGTGGGTAGTGACTTGAGAAAAACTTCCCGGGGACCGGTATATGAACCGGAGTAAACAGGTCGGTAGAAGGGGTTATAGGTATAGCGGTTGTTGCCCCGCTCGTCTCTTAAGGTACCCAGGACTTGTTCGTGAAGGTAAATTTCCTTGGAGAGATTGAGGCGGGATAGATCTAAACCTGATTCGACATAATGGGAGACTTGGGCAAAATGGGCTTGTTCGTCTGGAAATTCAAACAAGGGAACCAGAACTGCCGTAAAAAAACCCTTGGCCAAAGTAGCCAGGAGCAAGAGGATTAGCAGCTGAGGTGATTTAAAGGTTGGCTTGTAGCGCATAAAGTTTCGTGGCAGAATGGGGCAATATATTTATTATGACAGGATAGCGCAAGGACTCAAAGATGAAAAATGTTTTAGTAACAGGTGCAGCTGGATTTATTGGATCATTTTTGTGTGAAGAATTGGTTAAAAAAGGGCAAAGAGTAATAGCAGTGGACAATTTAATCACTGGTTCCGAGGAGAATTTAAAGGGTTTGAAAGATGAGAATAAAATTGTTTGGATAAAAGCGGATGTATCAAGGCCAGTGGACGAATACTTAAATGAATCTGTCGAGGAGATTTATCATTTGGCCAGCCCTGCCAGCCCGAGAGGATATCAAGATAAACCAGTTGAGACTTATATGGTTAACTCTTTTGGAACACACTATCTGGCAGAAGCAGCCCATAAAATGGGAGCCAAACTCCTGTTTGCCTCCACCAGTGAAGTGTATGGAGATCCTCTGGAGCACCCGCAGAAGGAAGAGTACTGGGGAAATGTGAATATCCGAGGCATTAGATCTTGTTACGATGTGAGTAAGCGGTTTGGAGAAATGGTGCAAACTGTTTGGGCGAGAGAAAAAGGTGTAGATATAAGAACAGTGAGAATTTTTAATACCTATGGCCCAAGAATGGACCCTAAAGACGGCAGAATTTTCCCCAATTTTATTACCCAGGCTTTGAAGGGAGAACCGATCACGGTTTATGGAGATGGATCTCAAACTAGGAGTTTTTGTTTTGTGAGTGATTTGGTGGCGGGAATGATGGCAGTGATGGAGACTGATAACGCCCGAGATGAAGTATATAACTTGGGTAATCCTCAAGAGGAAACAGTACTGACTACGGCTAAGAAAATTAAAGCAATGACTCAGAGTGAGTCGAAGATTGTGTTTGAGCCTTTGCCACAAGATGATCCTAGCAGAAGAAGGCCGGATATCGGCAAGATTAAAAGCGAAATTGGCTGGGAACCTAATGTCGATTTAGAAACGGGACTCAGGGAAACAATTAATTATTTCAGAGAAAAACTTAATCAGTAAGGGTGCTAACTCGAGATTGGTCGCGGTTGTAGGTAAAGAGGTACTTAAGCTCGTGATTTTGGCGATAGGTCTGGGCCTGAGGCATGAGGCTCTCCAGGGGATTTTCCGGAGTGGGGATAAGCATCAAGAATTGTTGGCCAGCAAGACTGACTTTGGGCTCAAGGCTGCAGCAGTAACCAACGCCGGTGTTGCCGGTAAAAACGGGTTTGAGGGTTTGATTGATTTGAGTCAGGAGATATTGACGGCCAAGATCGGGCAAGGAGGAATAAACCGGGTGGCCAACCGTGATACCGGTATAAAAGAAACTAACAGAGAATTCGTTGGCAATACCGGCTAAATCAAGAAATAACTGGCGATATTGGGTCATGAAATCTACCGGGTTGATGATGGTGGTGGTGGCGTTTAAGGTGGGAGCGAGAGTGACGTGGTAGCCTACCCCATGAAGTGTGCTGACATTTTTTTTGACCCAAGCCAAGACGTTTTGGTGATTGCTGTCGATGGCTTGGGAGAGTTGGAAAGGTTCGGTTTCTGAGACTTTGATGGGAATAACCAAGTAAACGGTGTCGACACCGGCTTCTTGGGCATTTTTGAGGAGATCGTCTAGTTCGTGTTGGGCATCGGGGTTGGTGGCAATGAGCATGTTAGGGTTATTAGGAATGGGGGTTTGGGGAGGCGTTTGGGGAAAGGTGGTGTCAGTGAGAATTTGGGCTTTTTCTAAGGGTTTGGGCGGATTAATTCTGGCTTCCGGAGTGGACTGGATGAGAATATTGTAGCCGATTACCACTAAGAGGGCGGTGAGAATAAAAGGGGTAGCAATTAGGGTTAGATCGGTGCGAGAGAACTTCAAATTAGGTTAAGTTAAAGGTTAATGTGGGCAGTATTTGCTAGTATATAATGCTTTGAAAGGAGAAAAAAGCTAAACAATGAATGCGGATTTAAAGCGAGTAATTGCCAAAATTGAGAAGAATGAGAAAATAAAAAGCTACCAAAAGCAAAGAGTAATTAGTAAATTTTTTAATAAGCTGCCGGTTGGAGTGGACATCGGTCTGACCAAGTACAGCTTTGGAAAAAAGAGAATCTTGGATGTGGGGAGTGGATATGGGGTGAGCGCCCTTTTCTGGGGTAAAAACAGTGAGGCTATTGAAATTCAACCAGAAATGGCTTTGTGGCTGAGAAGATTAGGACTTAAAGTGCACCGGATTAATGTTGAAGACAGTCTAGATAAACTAAAACCACAAAGCTTTGATGGAGTATTTTGCAATAACTTGATTGAACACCTGGTAGCACCTCACTATTTTTTAATTAACTTACATCGAGTCTTAAAACCCAGAGGAATACTGATACTTGGGCATCCGGTGACACCTCCAGATGGGTGGGAATGGGTTTGGGAAAAGAGTTTGGGCTATAAATCATGGCTTTCAATTGAACACATCAACTTTTTTACCCCCAAAACTATTAAACTGACTTTGGAGAGGTCAGGTTTTAAGGTGGAAGAACAAATAAATCCGGGTATTTATAACAAGCCTTGGATTAAGCCTTTATCTAAGTTTATAAATTTTGTCGGAGCGGATATCGTTACGGTAGCTCGAAAAAGACCTTTAAATTATCAAGCTAAAAGATGGATAGAGTTTGAGCCTGGCTGGGCAAAAACAATGAAGGAGTATCACCGTGGCTAGAAATATTTTGATAACTGGAGGCGCTGGGTTTATTGGATCACATTTGAGTGATGCGTTGGTATCCAGAGGAGAAAATGTAGTGGTGTTGGATAATTTTAATGATTATTACGATCCAAAGCGCAAATGGCAAAACTTAGAAAGCTTGAAAGGAAATGCTAATTTCCAACTGTATGAGGGAGATGTCCGAGATCTAGAACACTTAAGAGAGCTGATGGAAAAACATCAGTTTGAGGTGGTGGTGCATTTGGCTGCCATGGCCGGGGTTAGGACCTCGATTGAAAATCCCCTACTCTACTCTGAAGTGAATGTGATCGGCACTAATTTACTAATGGAGGAGATGAGGCGGGCAGAGATTGGCAAGTTGGTGTTTGCATCCAGTTCGAGTGTGTATGGCAACAGAAGTGAAGGGGCGTTTAGTGAAAATGACAATACTGACAGACAAATTTCGCCGTATGGTGCAACAAAAAAAGCCAGTGAATTGCTAGCACACACTTATCACCATTTGTTTGGAATGAGTTGTGTGGGCCTCCGGTTTTTTACCGTATATGGACCGAGAAATAGGCCGGACATGGCCTGTTATAAGTTTGTGGAGGCGGTAGAAAAGGGGTTAACACTGACGAGATATGGTAACGGTGAGAGCGGCAGGGATTACACCTACATTGATGACATTGTGGAGGGAATTATCAAGGCAATTGAAACGCCCTTGGGCTATGAAATTATAAATTTAGGTAACTCCTCACCGATAAGGTTGTCAGAAATGATTGAGACGGTAGAAAAAGTCTGCGGTAAGAAAGCCAAAATTAAACAATTGCCCAGGCAACCTGGAGACGTGGAGTGGACTTACGCAGACATAACTAAGGCTAAACGACTTCTGGACTGGGAGCCAAAAACTAGTTTTGAAGAGGGGATGACAAAATTGGTGGAGTGGTACAGAAATCAGAGGGATGATGAAAGGTGATAAACGGATTTGGTGGCTAGGATTGGCTCTGGCGGGAATGTTGGTTTTAGTGCCTCGAATGACTGAACCTTTTTGGGGGCATCATGAGTTTAACGGGGTATTTTATGGCATGATGGCCAAGAATTATCTGCGTTATGGATTGGCAGAGACTAAAGGAGCGCAGATCACGACACCCCAGGTGACAGAAAAAGGAAATTGGGGTTTACACACTCATCATCCGGCGACGTATCCCCTACTTTTGTATGGTTGGTTCTTACTGTGGGGAACAGGAGAATGGCAAGCCAGGCTTATGAGTATTATTTTCAGTGGTACGGCTATAGCAGGACTAGCGGCTTTGAACATGGCGTTTTTGAAAAAGAAAGAAGCGGGTTTGGGAGTGTTGGCGGTAATTTTTACGCCACTATATTTATATTTTGGTTCATTGCCGGTTTTTGAAGCCTTGCTCCTGCCACTGACGGCTTGGGCGCTATATTTTTATTGGACAAGGAGGATACATGCAAATGAGTGGTGGTCCCCGGTTATGGTGTTTGCCAGTGTGCTGTTGGATTGGCCGGGATATTGGTTGGGGCTTTGGCTTATGGCTTATGAACTAGTGTTTTTAAGGCGCAGAAAAATGCTCATTAGGTTTGTAGGAGCGGTAGTGCTGGCCAGTGTGATGGTTTTACTGCACCAGAGAATAGCTACCGGGACTTGGTTGTCTGAACTGCTGGCTGTGGGAGAAAGAAGACTGGGGGCGGCCGGAGAACCGTTTACCATAACCGAGTGGCTAAGACTGTTATCGAGCCGGACAAAGGCTTTTTATGGTTTGGCTTTGCTAGTTTTTGGTGGCTTGAGTTTGGTGGTGGTAAAGAAAATGAGTAAAGAGAAATGGGGCTTTTTGGCAGCAGTGGGGATGATGGGAATAACTCACATTGTGGTGTTTAGGAATATTTCTTGGTATCACGACTATATGCTTTATCACCTGATCCCTTGGTTTAGTTTGGTGGCAGGAGCAGGATTGGCTTACTTTGTCACTTCTTGGAAAAGATGGGGAGTGGGGGTATTTTTGGGATTGGTGGTGGTTAACTTTGTCATGACTTGGCCATTTACTCGAGCGCTGGCTCAGATGCAGTACCAAAGGGAGTGCTATG
Source organism: uncultured Pseudomonadales bacterium (assembly GCA_964398525.1). Lineage (GTDB taxonomy): Bacteria > Patescibacteriota > Microgenomatia > UBA1400 > CAYNFZ01 > CAYNMS01. Next base: position 11,983 of record CAYNMS010000030.1, read on the forward strand.
AAATGGGGCTAAAGATAAAATCAGGAGAACAGACAGTGTTTCGAATGAATGAAGATAAGGCCAGGCTTTGTGGACCGGTAATGGGATATTACGGTGAGAGTGAGTTTAGGATTGATGTAGAGAGGTAAGCTCTGTAAAGATTTTGATTAAGTTCAAAAATTTAGTGTGATCAAGATCAGGAATGGGGGCCATTTCCAGGGAAATAAAACCTTGATAGTGGTGTTTTTTCAAAAGCTCAATAAGGTGATCGTGTGGGTAATCTAGATTTAGTGGAGTTAGGCTGGGTTGGCTTAGATGAGCGTGGCCGATGTGGGGCAGAACCTGAGGAATAATTTTGGTGGGGTTTTCTTGGTTGGCGTAGAGGGTGCCGGTATCCAATTGAAGTTTGATGGCAGGATGGTTTAAGTTTTGGACAAAGCTAAGAGCCTCTTTGGTTGTAGTTAGGAAATCAGCTCCGGTTGATAATGGATTAGCCTCGATACAGATATTAACTTCTAATTTCAATGCGAAATCACCAAGATCAGTAAAGAATTCCTGAGCGATGGAGTTGGCTTGATCATTTGAGAGAGCACCTTTGAGGCGGTTTTTGGGGGAGCCAAAGACAAAAGCTTTTGTACCTAACTTTTGGCCTAGGTTGAGAACTTGCTTTAAATATGCGAGCAATTGGCTGCGAGCCGCCGGTGAGGAAAAAAGGCTCACTTCTGGCCCACCAAACAACAGCGATTGCATGGCGATAATGTCAATGCCACGATCTTGCCAAAACCTGCGGAAGTCGGAAATTTCGTTTGGAGAGGCGGTGAGAGTAAAGGGAAGTCTGCCTGGAGTGATTTCCAAATATTTAATGTTGTGTTGGGAAAGTATTTGGGCGGCTGTAGGGTTAAATGTAGGTTCCCAAGCCAAGTTGGAGACGGACAGTTTCATGATTGATGGATAAAAGTTTTTAAGTCGGAAATGACTTGATCGGAGCTTAAGAGATAGCCAAGATTGCCGCCAAAAGTGGCGGCGTGTATGGAGGTGAAATTGTAGTCGGCGGCAGGGTTGGCTGGAGTTTTGAGCTTGATGGAAAAAAGGGTGTCGGCAATATCACCTAGCCGAACTGGTTCTGAGGCGAAATTGACAAGTTGGAGGTGGTGATCGAGGGCTTTGGTGATATCTGACCAAAGTCTATCTAAAAAGTAAAATTGAAAGCGACTGTCTGGGTGAAGAGCGTCGAGGCGATGAGAGTGCATGAGATCGAAGATAGCGTTTTTTTTGAGGCCGTCACCAAAGAGGGCGGGCAGACGGACAACAGTAACCTCGGGAAATTGGTCGCTAACAAATTGCTCTATTTTGAGCCGGTGAAGGCCGTAGGGGTGGCAATTGTCGGGGTCAATGGTGGTAGTTTCATCGACATTATTGGGGGTGGGGTAGACGTCAACAGTAGAGGCTAAGACAAAACGTCGGGTGGAAACGCCTTTGAGGGCACTTATGAGTTTGGAAATGCTAGACCAATCGTTTTCAGGGTTTTGGTTGGCTAGCCATTTGGTGCCAGGCATCCCAGCACAGACGATAAGATCATAGTCTTGGCCGACTAAGTCACCAATGTTTTTGGAGTTATAGAGGTGGTCAAAATCAAACTGGCGAGCTAGATTGCTGCCGACAAAGCCAGTGTAGCCGATAAGGGCGGTGGGGGCGAATATGTTAGTTGTTTGATGATTGTTAATGAGGGTTCCAAGCCCCTGAAACGGCTTGAAAAAGAGTGTTTAGGATTTGAAGATTGCCTTTAAAAGTTTTAATCTTTGTTGGTATTTTGCCTTTAGGGTAGCTTCTGGTGACGGGAATTTCAATGGTTTTAAAGCCCAATTGGCCGGCTCGGATGGCCAAGTA
>CAYNMS010000031.1:0-13677 GCA_964398525.1 uncultured Pseudomonadales bacterium
TTGGAGTAGCGTTCCTGGGAAACACGAATGACTTTGTCGCGGTTTTGGTTACTGGAAGAGGCCAAGGAGAGGGTTTTGGCAGGGAAAGGGGGACTAGTCATGCCGTCGATAGAAAGACGGGTGATGAGCTGGTAGCGCTCGAGAGCGACTAAATCTTCTGGTAAGTATTGTTTGCCGAACTCGAGGGAGAGGAGGCCAGCGTCTTGGGCGCCGACGATGAAAGTGGCCATGGTGGCGCAGTTGCCGAAAATGGCTTTTCTCACATCCTCGTCGATTTGATCGATGTATTGGTTGGCTAAAGTCAGGCTGAGGCGGTATTTACGAGCTTCGGAGAGGATTTTAATAAAGGAGGTGGTGGCGAAGTTTTGGAACTCGTCGACGTAGAGATAAAAATCACGCCTTTGTTCTTCTGGCATGTAAACTCGGCCCATGGAGGTTAGCTGGATTTTGGTGATGAGCATAGCGCCCAAGAGAGCGGAATTATCTTCACCAAGTTTTCCCTGAGAGAGATTGCAGAGGAGAATTTTGCCTTCGTCCATGATTTCCTTGACGGAGAAGGAATTGGCAGGAGTGTCGATAACAGAGCGGATGAGAGGGGAGGAGACGAATTGGCCCACTTTGTTTAAGATAGGGGAAACGGCTTCGGCCCGGAGTCTGTCGCCCATGCCGGCGAATTCTTCGGCCCAGAAGTTTTTGAGGATGGGGTCTTGAAGTTCTTCGGTAACTTGAGCACGGAACTTGGCGTTGGTGAGGATTTTGACGACATCGGCTAGAGTGGCTTGTTCTCGAGTGATGAGGGTAAGGAGCGTGTTTCGGAGAATATGCTCAAGACGTGGGCCCCAGGAGTAGCCGTAGAGCTTTTGGAAGATAGCAATGATGCCGGAGGCGACGAGTTCTTTGTGCTCAGCGTCGGTTGCCTCGAGGAGGTTTAACTTGACAGTGTACTCGGTGTCAGCGGGGTTTAGGTAAACCACATCGTTAATGCGGTGGGAGGGAATGTAGTCTAGAACAGTTTCGACTAGATCACCATGAGGGTCGATGACAGCCAAGCCTTTGTTGTGCTTTAGATCGTTGATGATCATGTTGGCCAAAAGCGTGGATTTACCGGTACCAGTTTTACCCATGACGTAGAAGTGGCGGCGACGATCGACGTCCTTGATGCCAAAGATCTTTTCTTCGTTTTTATGTTCGGCAATGGCAAAGAGATTGACGGTGTCACGCTCGGACTCTGGCAGGCTTTGGAAAGTGGGAAGATTTTCTGGTGCTTCCCCGAGGAGGTTTTTGCCCCAGGCGATGTTTTTGATGGGGGAGAGGGTTTTGTTAGGAAGATGATAGAGGGTAGCCAGTTCCTCGACAGAAAGATATTGTTTGGGAGATGAGGTAAATTCGCGGTACTGGAGGGAATGAGTGAGGCGGGTTTTAAAGATAAGCGGGGATTTGACTTGGAGGTGATTGCCTTCGGCACTGGCAATGGCGGCGTAGGTTTTGGCCAGACTACTTAAGAGGGCTTGGCTTTGGGAGAGGTTGGGCGTGGAGGTCGCTAGTTTGATGGCGACTCGGTGAGAGATGAGGGAAAGTTTGTTTTCGATCTGGGTTTTGAAGGGGTGGGGAGTGACTTTGCCTTCTGAATCTGTGCTGCCTTGAGCCAGAGAATAACCAGCGCGGTTCCAGGAGTCGGAAACTGGAGCCACCAGGATTTGAATCAGGGCAGCTTGGTCTGGAGTAAGCTTAGAAAGAAGCCCCAGAGTGGTGGAGAGAGGGTCGGTTTGGGCAAAATCGTGGTAGGTTTTGAGAGGATAAAAGGAGCCGTGGGCAAGCCTTAAAGTCGTGGCGGCGACAGAGCGTTTCATGAAAGAGGGGAAATTGCCGATTTCGTGGTCGGCAGGGTCGACAAGAGCCTCGGGGTAGGAGGCGTGAAGTTGGCTTTTAAGGTAAGTCTCGTGCTCTTTGGATAGATTAACTAGGAAATAGATGGTTTGGTTGAGGCTTAAAATTTCGAAACTGATGGCATCGGGCGAGGAAAAAGGCCAAAAGCCTGATTTTAGATCGGGTAAGGCGGAAAAAAGCTGTTGAGCAGCATCAGGAGTAATTTCGCTACTTTTGGCGTTTCTTAATATGAAGGTTAAGCGAGACATAGGTTAATTGTACTAGAAGTGGAGAAAGAATTAAGACTTACTGGCTGAGATAGAGGGTAGTAATGTTTTCACGGACGATGAATATTAGTGTGAAAAGTGTTAGCCAGGCGTGTAAAGAGTGAATTTGTGTTATAGGATTTGGTCATATTCTGGTATGTTTAACTATAGGATTGACAAGCCTATGCAAGTGTGTTAACTTATCATTGAAGCAATAGAAATTGAGGCAAAATGAGCACATTGATCAAGTGGCTGGGACTAAATAAAAATAGGGGAACATTAACAAACAGGCGCAGAAGTAGGGCTAAGGCTCAAAGCCAGTTTTGGCATGAGCAAGTTGTTAGTTTGGGGAAATATAGACAAGATGTAGTCAAAAGTTGGAGGTAGTTGATAGTTGGTAAGGGAGCTTAACTAAGAATCTTTACGAGCTATCAAGCATTGCCAAATCTTACCGGCTAGCGGGCACAAGAGGTGGCAAACGTCCTTAACATAAGGGGGACATACAGAAGCAAAAGAGCATGACTACCGCTAGATGGGACTACGAGTAGCTATGCTCTTTTGATGGTGCTCTTTGCAATCGGACAGGAAATACAAAGAGGTAAGTAGTAAAGTAGCACAGTCGGACAATGTATGTCAAGAAGCAAGTCGACCCGCCTCGCAAGGATGGGTAGTACTTGAGAAAAACATAGAAAAAGTTGAAGGTTGCGAGGGTGGGTGGTGTGTTGGGCAGGCATATCACCCCCCGTCACAACCTTTAACAAATACACAAATTACCAGATCAAAAAATAACCGAGAAACCTTGAAAAAAGGTTTTTTTGGTAACTAGAGGACAAAATAAATGCACCTGGATATTAACTTACTCCATGATTGCCAAAACGTTGGTTTTAGACGACGTAAAAGTATTTGGCAGGCAGTCATAGCTGAAAGACAAGCTAGAAGGCGTAAAAAGCGCTTGGTTGGTCTGGCGGCTTTGGGAATGTGGTTGGTGGCATTTTTAATAATTGCCGGACCCAATTTGGCTGGAGTGATGTACAGCTTAGTTCCAGGCATGACTGAGTCTTTTGCTCAGGCTTTGGGAAGTGATGTTGAGACCAAAAAGAGCGCTTTTGGGGAAGTGGTATACGAGAAACCCGAGTACGTGCCGGCTTATGACAGCAGTTTGCCTGAGGGAAACTGGATTATGATTGACTCAATTGGGTTGAATTCCCAAATACGTGAGGCTCCCCGAGAAGAGATTGAATCGGCTCTGGAGTTGGGAGTTTGGCGGACACCGGAGGGGGGATCACCGATTGATCGGTCGTTTCCTATGGTTTTAGCGGCACATCGGTTTGGGTACCTAAAGTGGACAAACGCTTATAGACGGGAAAATTCGTTTTTTAACCTGCCTAAATTGGAAGTGGGTGACAGAGTGGAGGTTTCCTGGAATAGACGCAAGTACGTCTATGAGATTTTTGAAGGGTACACGGATACAGAGATTCGAGACTTGGAAGCTGATCTGATTTTATATACCTGTGAGGTGTTGAATTCAGACAGACGGATTGTGAGGAAGGCGAGATTGGTGTTGCCAGATGACTGGGAAGATAATGGCGTTTACTCTGGTTTTGGGCAGGTTGTAGCCTATAAATAATGAGCTTATAGACCTATAGGGTTGACAATAAGGCTCAATTTGTTACAATAGGCTCATATATTAAGTAGCTAGATGGGGCTACGATGAAAACATCAAAAATCAAATTGGTAGCTGCTGGCCTCTTGACCATGGCGGTTCTGGCCTCAGCTAGCAAAGTTTCAGCCGCTGGTGCTGAAGAAAAAGAAGTCATTACCGAAAAGAAAGTGGTAACGACTGAAAAGAAAACAGTGTGTACTACCCAGTATGGTGGTGGCACAGAATGTAGTGAGGTAGAAGTGCCTCGAGAAGAAATTGTTAGGGTGACTGAAAAAGCTGGAATTGTAGAAGACATGTTTATGGCTGGAAGCTTGTTTGGTCTAGGATATGTGGCACTTTTGACTTTAAACAAAAAGACTGTTTAAAGACTTAAAACAAAATTAAAACCCCGGATCACACCGGGGTTTTTTGTGGTTTTCGAATCAAAACTTTGAGAGTAAAGATCCTTTAGGTTTCAAAAAGACAGAATACAGATTTCAAATCTGGAAGGAAAAAAGACTGGAAAGTAGATTGGCGAGAGTGTTAAAGGAAGTGAAGGATGTTCTTTAGATTATAGGTCTTTATATATATGATTACGAATTGGTTAGATAGTTAAAGAAGGTTCGATCAAAATGGTAAGAACGGCTTGAGCGTTGATAAGGAAAAAGGGGTTATAAGCTCCGGTATTTGATGAAACTTAATAATGGGCAGATGTATGGCATTAAACATGGTTTTAAGATTGGGGAATGGATATTGGTAGAAATAATACTATAGGGTTGACAAATTAAATTTAGTTTGCTAATATTGCTACATAATTAAAGTGTAAGTGTTTGGGTTCTGTTTGTAACAGTCTAGTTGTCGATAGATACATGCTCAAGGGCTATGGGCATATATCTCCCGGTAACAAGGAAATACGGCCGGCAGGACCCTTTTTTTGTGCCACCAAGGCCGGGAGATGCACATTGAATACATAAGACCAGACAGAGAGGCATTAAACCCCCTTTAGTGCCTCTCTATGTGAGCTTAAAAGAAGTTACAGATAGGCAGGTATACGCTATCCCCCCTTCATTCTGCAAGGCAGAATTTCGGAGGGGCACAGCAGGACAAGGGAAGGTTAACAAATTATTAGTTGCGACTGGGCAAATGGAACTATCGGTTCTATTTGTCTGGCCGTAACCAAGCTGAAAACAGGAAGCTACTTCCTGAATTTTCGGCGCCGGACAGAAGGGTGCTTAGGCTACTAATTAAACTTCAAGCTAGAGCGCACGTTAAAAAGGCAAACAGGGTATAGCTCGCCAAAGCGAGAATAACCAATTCCAAATTTATAAATCCTAAAGGAATTGGTTGTATAAGTTTTAGGTGAGCAAACTTAACGGATCCTTGGTGGATAAAACCTAGAATTATTGGTTGAGGCCAAGGTGGGATTCCATACGGTTCAGGCGGTCCCCGTGTTCAGAGATTTGAGAGGAGGAGACTTCTACAGTTTGACGCAGAGATTGCAGTTCAGTCATAAGAGCGTCTTCTTTGGCATAGAACTCTTCTTTAGTGGGAAGGTGTTTGATGTCATCTTTGGTGGCCATGACGGACTCAATCTGGGCAAAGCGCTGGTCGGTGTAGTCAAAAATGGCTTTGAGCAGGACAGTGTTGTTGGCCTGAATGGCTGATTGGATGCTGGTGTCGATTAGATTCTTGATCTGTTGGAGATCTTTGGTGGTTAGCGCCATGGAGTCATTAAAGCATGGGCGACTGACGAGTTCAATGTGAAGTGAGTAAGAGATAGCTGGTTGTAGGTAGTAGGTATAGTGGTTGGAAAGATAGCGACGGAAGGAAAAGATGCGTTTGCAGAGAAGGTTATACCGGCTTTTCAACATTTGGACATCAAGTTGGTATTCCAGATGAATGAAATCCAGATAGGCGATGGTTTCATTGGCAGATCCAAGGGAAACAGACAGAAATTGGGAAAAGTCTTTTTTGGTTTTGCGGCCAAAACCTTCAGCGATGTTGGCTGTAACCGAAAGAGAGGCGCGTCTAAGCTGGTCTCTGAGCGAGAAATCTTGGTTTAGCTTTGAGCTTTTGGTGAGAGAATAGATGAGTCTGGTTAGTTGTAAAGACTCTTGATAGATATCCAAATCATCAAGAGAGGTGATTTTGGTCACAATTTAACTTACAACTTATAACTCACAACGTACAACTAACGTGTGGTTTTATTTGGCAAGGATCCGTTAAGAAAAACCTAGTCCCGCAAGCTGAAAAACATGAAGCGGGATTGCACTCCGTAAGCTAACGCTTATGGAAAAAATATGGACGAAAGGCAGAGACGCTCCAAAACTATTTGGGCGGAATTGGGACCGGGAAACGGTCGCGGTTCCGGTTCCGTTCAAATAGTGAAAAAGGAGGAAAGGAATGAACACTGTACCACCAATCTTTGGACCGAGACCCACAGGCCACCGCCGAAGGTGGCAGCTAAAGGGTTGCTTGAGAATTTTGGTTTTGGTTGTTTTGGGGGTTGTGTTTTTGGTCCTCTCATTCGATTACGTCGTAATCGGGGGGAGGTCACTCAGACCTGAAGGTCCGTGGCCTGATTGGATGGTGGCTGACGCGACGGAGGTTACTGAGGAAATGGCTGAAGAAGCCACCGAAGAAGCCACCGAGGAAGCGGCTGAAGAAGTCGATCCTCAACCGCCAGTAGCGCCGGCGACCTTGAGACCAACGTACACGTTGGTCCCGAGCACCACGCCGACGCGGACTCCCACGCCGACAGCAACTCCAACCGCCACGCCAACGGTGACACCAAGCGCAACGCCGACGGCAACGATGGATACTCGATGGAGTATCCGCGAGGCCGTGGAGCAACTTGAGTGGTTGGAGAAGTTTCCCAACCACGTTCCTCAAGCCTTGGTAGCAATAGGTCCAGAAGCTGATCAACCAATGTTTCCCCCTCCCCACGTGGACGGGGATGACTTGGCAAAAGCTCTGGGTTTCGCCAACCGGCGAGACCTGGAGTTGAAGGAGGAGAGGCTGCAAGAAGCACTCTTCCTTCAGGAAGAAAATGCGACGCCGACGGCAACGCACACCACGACGGCGACCGTGCAGGCCATTCAGGCCTCGCCCACCGTCGTGCCGACTGCGACGCCGATTCCGGCGGTCACGCTCATTTCACCCACTCCGCAGTCGTAGAAAAACTACGACTTAACATCGTTCGTAGAGGGAGGCTAACAACAGCCGATTGGACCTCTTAGTCAAACGAAGCAAAAGGAATAAGGAGAAAGTGTACCAATGCGTAAAAGCGTAAGTCTGATCGTTTTGGCGCTGATCGCGCTGTCGAGCCTGCTGAGCGCCAACCTGGTGCTCGCGCAGGGTGGTGAAACTCCCCAAGTTGTGATCGATGCGTGCCAGGGGCAAGACCCGGACACGATCGCATCATATCAGGGTGAGGTATATCGCTGCGGCGATGTGGTGGAAGCCGATGAAGTCTTATTAAGCACACCTGTGCCCGGCGATGAGGCTGAAGTTCCGAGTGAAACCGCCGTCCGACAGTTTGATCTGACCGACTGGGTCGAAGTCCCGTTCGTCCAGTTTTTCGACGTGTTTGCGGAGGTCGACGGCCAATGGGTGCAGAACACCGACGAAGCCCCGCTGCCGCGCGACGTAGAAAAATGGGTGTTGCCGTTGGGTACGTCCTATGCAGTCTCAACTTCGAACGGCTTCTATGAGGCCATTCCGAGTGCGCCAGCGGGACCGCAGAGCGATGGCAGCGACGCAGGTTGGTGTGCGCCGGATCAGTTCGATTGCCCTCCGCACCTCTACTTGGTGCGTGTCACGGCGCCAAATCGCAACGACCTGGAAGTGGACATGGACATCTCTTATCGTATGTTCATAGAAGCGGAGGATGTTCCGGTTCGGATGCAGTTCGCGCTGAATACTGCGACCCGCACACCAGAGCAACTCCTGGAGGACTACGACTCGCTCGCAAGCGGGGGCGGTCTGGGCTTGTTCTTGTCCATGAAGGACTCGTTGATGGAGGAAGCGACGCTTCTCTACAACAATGAGAACTTCGTCGTTGGATCCGGTGTTTGGGATGCCCTTCCCGATACGGCCGGGCGCCTGGACAACATTGTCCCGCTCGACGATCCGAGCATTTCGCACTTCGGCCAGGAGGGCACTACAACTGCAGGAGGGGATTCACTTTATCCCGCTTACGTTGTGCCGATTCCAGCTCCGGGTGAGGATCCGCAGTTCTCGATCGACCTGCTGCTGGACATCCCGGCAGGTTCCACCATTGTGGTGTGGTTGGGGCGTTACGACGTCACCACCGAATCCACCTCGATGGATGCTACGACCTGCACGGTTACGCCAGCAGGCGACAAAAACGTTAATGTACGCGAAATCGCATCCGTTGCGTCGCCCGCGATCGGGAATCTGCGTGTCGGACAGTCCGAGCAGGTGCGGACCTACACAGACGGTTGGTTCGAGTTGGTAGAGGGAGGCTTCGTCTCTCAAGCTGTAGTTTCGGCTACGGGTTGTGAGGCTCTTGTCTCTGAAGGTCAGCTTGATCCTGAAGCCGTTGGGTAGGTCTTTCGTTCAAGTGTCCGACCGGGGACACTAATCGCTAAGTTTTAGCAAAAGGCTGGCCGGGAGCTTTCCCAGTCTTTTGTCCAATGAGGCCGGAGCGTAAGCTTTGGTCTCTATATACCCTGATTTGCCTCCGGTGAGGAGCTAATGTGTAGACCCTAGTGGTCGGATGCGTCTGGACTTATGTCCTTACGCGCACATTGGTGAATCGTCGGAAAGGTGGTGCTGTTTTTGCGTATCACGCCTAGCGTGACAAACTTTGACCCCGTAAGGGATCAGAGCCAGCAAGACAGCGCCACCAGTAACACCTGAGCCAAGGAGCAACAAAGTTCGTTGGTTGAGGAGAAGGCTGGAGTGAGAACTCGAGCCTTAATAGTTGTAGGTTATAAGTTGTGGGTTGTAGGTGAGTGGTTGAAGCTTGTTGGTTATAGGAATTAAAAGTTAAAAATTTAAACAGCACCCGAGGGGGTGGGGAATATATGAGTAAAATATTAGCGATAACTGCCCAAGTGATACTGGCCTTAGGTGTGGTGGGGTTGGCACTTGTAGCCTACCTTTATTTGCCTCTGGCCAGAGAGATGGTGGCTTTGCGGGCACAGGAGATTTGTGCTGATACCTACCGATTGGAATATACCGACACAGAGACCAACACTAAGGTAATTTCTCCAAATGAGGAGAGATACCAAGAGTGTGTTGAAAAAACTTTAGAAAAAACTGATTGATCTGGTCTGACTAATTTCTAAATATAATTTTAATTCAGGGTATATTGGTGAGATTATTTAGTGGCTTGAAAGTGACTGCGGGAGACTTAGGTGGGGTGGTTTAAGTTATACTGGAGAAAATGAAGATATTAATTGGCCTTATAAGAGATAGCGGGTTACTATTGCTGACAATGGCGGTGCTAGTAGCAATGGCATGGGGAATAAGATTGCCTTATCAGTATCCGGTGGTGAGTGTGGGACTTTATCAGATGAGTGAGTTTGAGTCGGGTCTTTCCTTGTACCAGACTGGCAAGCAAGGGCCTTATTACAGCCTATCGCCATTGAATGACTATATCGTGGATACAACCGGTAACCGTATGCCTCTATTGTCGGGAGGGGAGTTTGTTAATGGCGAGTATGAGTGGGTAAAGGGTGGGGGAAAATTGGGAGAGATTGAGAAAGTAATTCAGGCTTATCTGGGCACAAGTGGCCCGAGTTATGAGATGGTGAAGGATGGGTTGAGGGTGAAGTATGAAACCAGAATAGAAGGCAATGAAGTGGAAGTGGTGAGGAGACAATTGTGGGAGAAGGCGAGACGGTGGTCTGGTCAAGGCATGACGTTAAGATTTGGAGTGGATGATGTGGTGTTTGATCCGGTGTCTCTGGCGGTTTACTCGTGGAGTCAGGAGAGTGAACTGGATTTTTTGGAGGCTTTCCTAGGACGAAGATTGATGCAGGTGGAGGGATTGACTAATTATCAACTCCTGCCGAGGAATAGTGTGGCGATTGTTAATCCTAATTTGGCTTCTATTTTGGTGGTGGAGATTCCTGAGGGAAACCGTTTGGCAGTAGACCGGGAGTATCACCTGATTGAGTCGGTAGAGCAGAGGCAAGAATTGGGGCAAGAGAGTGAGAGCTGGCTAAAGATCAGGGCGGTAAATAACTGGGAGGAGATAGGTAAATGATGTTTTTAATTAGTTTTCAAGTGATATGGTGGTGGTATGTGATGCCTCTGGTGTGGGGTAGGGGTTTGAGACTATTGATGACCAGGAAAAGTGAGAAGAAAGGGTGGGAGAGGCTTAAGTTTTGGAAGAGGAAAGAAGTGGAAGAGGTGATTGAAGACGGAGTGTTTGATTGGGCAATGGGAGGGTTAGCCTACTTGGGAGTGATAGTCCTCATGAAGTACGGGCTGGGGAGCATTGGGGGGTATTTTGGTTTGGTGTGGTTGGTGAGTGTTTTGATGATGATGGTGAATTTAGCCCATTGGCCGAGAATTAATCTAAAGACCTTTGGAATGAGATTGGCAGGTTTGGGGTTGGTGGTGATTTTGGCAGGTTTGGTGACTTGGTGGTGGAGGTATAAAAGCCCTTATCCTTTGAATTGGGACTGGTATCAGCACCAGAGCCTGATGAGTTTGATTGAAAAAGGGAAATTTTCTTTGCTTGCCTCCCAGATGAGCAACACGTTTGGATTTAACAGTTATCCACCTACTTTTCATTTATTGGGAGCGATAGCTCAGTTTCCGGCAAAACTAACACCTGAGTATGTGGTGATGTTTTGGAAAGTGGCAAGCTTTTGGCATTTTGTGGTGGTGGGAGTTGCCAGTTTTTGGGTAGGAAAAGTGATAGGTGGGAGTAAGTGGGTGGGGATGGTGGCGATGGTAATGGGGATTTTTTGGTTTGATTCGTCGGTATCATTTACAAACTTGTTTTGGTTACCTCAAACGAGTGCAGCTACTATATTTGCCATGATGTGGGCAAGGATGACAGAAGAGGGGTATAGATTTAAATGGGGCCATGTGGCAAGCATTGTGATGCTACCCCTGATGCATTATGTGGTGGGAGGATTGGCAGTGGTAATCTTGGTGGCCGTGATGGGTCAGAGGTGGTTGAAAGAAAAAGGTTGGAAAGGCAGTTATGTTGAAATAGGAGTGGCAATGGTTTTGTTGGCGGCTATTGGAGGGGTGATGCTGAGTTACCAGGTGGATTTGTCGGAACTTAATCAGGGAGAGGCAGGAAAGTTTATGTATAGTTTGGAAGAGAAGCGGGAAAAATTGGAACAAGTGTATGGATATGGAGTGTATTTATTGCTTCCTCTGGGAGTGGTGGCTGTGTGGCGCAGACGAACTTTGGCAGGAGAGTGGGGGTTATTGGTGTTGGTTGGTTTGATGGCAGTGATGGTGTCGAATTTTCCATATGTATTAAAGTTTTTTACTTTGGGTCGGTTTTTGTTGCATGCTTTAATGGCAAGTGGTTTGTGGCTTTTGGCAGAGAGGATGAGATGGGGAATAGCTAAGTCTATGGTGGTGATTGGTTTGGGTGGAGTAATGATGGGGATGATGATAGTTAATTTTGAAACTTGGAAAACTGGTCTTTGGTATCAAGGTGAATATACGCATATAGCTGATGAAGATATAGAAATGGCTAGGTTAATTCAGCAAAGATATGGTCAAGAGGGAGTATTGTTAATCTCTGATCCATCAACTCAGTTTATTTGGGAGGGTTTGTCAGGGGTGGATTCGGCTGGAGGAGCTTATATGCCCAGGATTTACCGAGAGCTGTTGAGTGATGGATTGAACCAGGATGCAGAACAATTGGCAGGGAGATTGAGGCTTATCGGTGATCCTTTGTATCGGGTAGAAAAAAGAGTATTGGTAATAAGTGGCAGAACGTTTGCTTGGTTGGAAGCGGCCGATGAAGATAAGTATTATTTTCATTTCAACATCTGGTCCCCGAGAGAATTATCGCTAAATAACTGGGAAGTGGTGAGTAAGATTGCCAGTTATCCTGAATTTGAGTTGGTTTTTGCTAGTAGTTATGCAGCTATTATTGAGTTAAAATAGCGGGTTATTGGAATTATATAGGTTGTGCTAGATAAAAGGCATTTGTCTGGAGAAGTGTTTGATACTTGATATTATAGGTCTTTTAAGCTATAATATCGGCCATGATCAGAAACAAAAGTATTTCTCTGGTTATTCCCTGTAAAAACGAAGAAAAGTCGTTGCCTTTATTGTTGGCAAAATTACCTAAATGGATTGACGAGGTAATTGTGGTGGATAACAACTCAACCGACAAAACGGTAGAAGTGGCTAAAGGCTTGGGGGCTAAAGTGGTGGTGGAGAAACGAAAGGATAAGTTTGGTATTGGTTACGGATATGCTCACCAAAAAGGGATGAAAAAAGCCAAGGGAGATTATATTGCCACCATGGATGGTGATGGAACCTATCCGCTAAAAGCCATCAGACTGGTGGTTGCCAAGATGGAAAGCAAAGGAATTGATTTTGTGACTTGTAGCAGGTTTCCTTTGAAGAACAGAGAAGCTATTTCTAAATTGAGACAGCTGGGGGTGTGGATTTTAAATACCCAAGTGAAAGCGCTCTATGGTTATCCAATGCAAGACATTTTAAGTGGAATGTGGGTGATGAAACGTGCTACAGCTAGCAAATTGAAACTCAAAGAAGGTGGCTGGGATTTGTCGCCGGAGATTAAATTGGAGGCCATGATGAACAAGGCTGTGGCTTTTGAGCAGTTTCATATTGACCACGACCCCAGGGATAATGGAGCTAGCAAGCAGGCCTTGTGGACAACCGGATTTAATCACTTAAAGTATATTGTGAGACGACGATTGGGTGTGGATAATCCAATTAAGGTTTGGTTATTGGAATTGAAGCAGAAACAAGGTGTTTCTTGGAGATGGGTGCAGGCGACAGTTTCGCGATAATCTGATTGAATGGTTATATGAATATTTTAGTGATAACTCCCTATTTTGCCCCTCATCCCGGTGGTAGCCAACGATATGTAGAAGAGTTGTATAGCCGAGTGATGGAATTAGAATCGGGGATAAAAGTGGATGTGTTGACTTATAACACAGAGAAAACTAAGAAACGCGAGAGTTACAAAGGGATGGGAATTTTTAGAGTGGGATGTTTTGAAATATTGAGAGGGCAGTTTGCGGTGCCAAATTACTGGGAGATATTAAGGTTAGTGCCTGAACTGAAAAAAAGAGATTATAAGATTGTAAACGCTCACACAAGATTTTTTGAAAGTTCGTGGTGGGCACCGTGGCTTTCCAGATACCTGGGGGCAGAGCCAATATTTACTGATCACACAGCAGAGTCTCCTCAGCACAAAAGCAGGTTGGTGAGACTGGTGGCTAGAATTACAGACAAGTTGATGGTGCCATATTTGAATCTGGTTTATAAGCGTGTAACTGTGGTGAGCCGGGCGACCGGCGTGTATTTGAAAAAGTTGGGAATGAAAAAACCAATTAAAGTGATTTATTGTGGAGTGGATACGCAAAAGTTTGGAAAAATTAAAGAAGAATTGGGAACGGAAAAAATGGATAAAGACAAAGTGAGAGTAGTATTTGTAGGGAGGATGATTCCCGCCAAGGGAGCAGATATTTTTGTTGAAGCAGCTAGGAGACTAGTTAAAAAGGGAATTGAGGCAGAGTTTGTGTTGGCTGGGGATGGAGAAATGTATCAACAACTTAAGAAACACGAAACAGAGGGAATAAGATTTTTAGGGTTATTGACTAAAAGACAAGTAGTAAAACTTTTATTGGAAAGTGACATATTGGTACATCCATCAAGCCATCATGAGGGTTTGCCGATTACTTTATTGGAAGCAGG
>CAYNMS010000032.1:0-13138 GCA_964398525.1 uncultured Pseudomonadales bacterium
ACGCCAAACAAGACCTCGAGTCCGGTTCTGCCTCACTTATCGACATCCTCAAACGCTTAAGCCCCGATGGTCCCACCGCCCAAAACCATATCCGCCAAACCTTAAAATATTTCCTCACTCAATCGGAACAATATCCTCTGCCAAACCAAACTCAAACCGATATCACCGACTTCAACCACCGCCTTATCTCCGTCCTCGGCCTCAATCCAATATCTCTATAACAAATTTCTAACCCTATTAATAATTCCCGACACTGAGCTTTTTTGACCTTCAGGTACTAGTTTGGGGATATTACCACTTTCTACATTATGTGGATCATTTGTGGCATTCCTCTGTACTGGATTTTCTTCTCTCATAAATTTTCTTGAGTCAAATTCACCGCTCACCTCATTCTCCATATCTCCATCAACAATTTCTGGCTCATAATTTTTAACCATTCTTTTCGCCTCAGAAAACCGGCTAAGTTCAACTTGTTCTTCTGGGCTTAATTTGCGTCTAACCTGATCAAACCAATCAATATAACTCCTTGGATCACCCACAGCTTCAGCTTCTTTTTTAATACTTTCCTTCCAAACTTCATAAACTCTTCTCGATACTCGTGCCGGCGTATCTATAACTTCCTGTACTTTTGGAGTTTTTTCAACAGTAAAATCCATTACCACCCTTACTAATTATTTCCAACATAGTAAGGTTAAACCTACTCAAACACAACCTTTAATTTTCTTGCTTTTTATCCTACTCCCCCACCCTGTATCTCACAAACCGCTTCAGTTCAATTTTTTCCCCAATTTTCCCACTCACCCCTTTAATCAATTCATCAATAGTTTGTTTGGGGTCGCGAATATAAACCGCTTTCACCAACTCATCTACTGTTTTAGGGTCCGTACTGGTCACTTGCATCGCCAATTCTTTGGCCAACTGCTCAAAGTCCTCAGTTCTGGCCACAAAATCAGTCTCGCAGGCTAACTCTATCAATGCCCCACTCTTTTTATCGTGGTGAATGTAGGCATACACCATGCCCTCGCCGGCATTCCGATCCGCCAATTTATTTTCTGCTCTATCCAAACCTTTCTTCATCAGCCAGGTCTTAGCCTTAGTCATATCTCCCTTACTCTCTTCCAAGGCCTTCTTGGCATCCATGACTCCGGCACTGGTTTCTTCTCTCAATTGTTTAATCTGATCCATAGTTATCGCCATTTTGTCTCCTTAGTTCTTCTTAACTTGTGCTTGTTTTTGATTCACCACCACTTCTTCTCGCTTGGGGGCTTTAGCTCTACCGTTACTAAATGACTCAGCGATTCGGTGCACAATATACTTAATGCTTCTTACCGCATCGTCATTAGCAGGCACAGGATATGCCACCCCTTCTGGATTACTATTGCTATCAATCAAAGCCACCACGGGAATGTTTCTCAAGCCCGCTTCAGTTACTGCCACTTTCTCTTTGTTTACATCCACCACAAAAAGTACATCCGGCAACTTTGTTAAGTTAGCTATTCCCCCCAAAAATCTGTCTAGGCGCGAAATATCCCTGTCAATCAACACTCGTTCTTTCTTGGTGTATTTTTTGTAATCCCCAGCCTCACGTTTGGCTTTCATTTCATTCAATTTCTTAATCCTGCCATAAATTTCATCCCAGTTTGTTATTGCCCCCCCTAACCATCTCTCAGTAATAAAATTAGCTCCCACTTTGGTTGCTTCTTCTCTTACGATTTCTTTGGCTTGTCTTTTAGTTCCGATAAACACTACCGTTTTACCTTCACTGGCCACTTTCTCAATAAATTCACAGGCTTCATCCAATTTTTTGGCTGTAATCGTCAAATCAAATACATGCACTCCGTCTCGAACGGAATATATAAAGGGAGACATTTTGGGGTTCCATCGTCTTACTTGGTGGCCAAAATGAGCCCCAGCTTCTAACAATTCCTGCAGATCTTTGGGTACTGCCATAATCCAATCGGGCCTGAAATATCAAGCACCGCTCCTTATTCCTCCATCCGGCTGCCATACTGTAGGAGCGATTACCGGATGTGTGTATTTATTTCTAAGGGCGTTATTGTATCATAACCAGGCTAAATTTTCTGTAACTTTGACATCTCCACCACATTCTCCATCAAACTCACAACCGTCACCGGCCCCACTCCTCCAGGTACTGGAGTCAAAAACGCTACTTTGTTTTCTACCCCCGGCTGAACCTCAGCCTTAGGTGCACCCACGTCTATCACAATCGCCCCCTCTTTCACCATTTCCGGACTTATCAAATTCTCCATCCCGGTAGCACTCACCAAAATATCTCCCTGAGAGGCAATGGTCTGGTTTAAATCCCTCCCAAACAAATCCACTTGAGCGCCATATGCCGCCAGCACAGATGCCAAAGGTCTACCTACAATCTCGCTCCTACCTACCACGACCGCTCGCTGACCGGTCAAATTCATCGCCTCCACCCCATCCCACTTTTTCACCATTACCATTGCCCGACCAATAATCTTAACTATCGCTTTAACTGTCGCCGGTAACACCACCCAATTTCGCCTGTCTATGCGCGACAAGTTCTGCCCCGTCAAACAATCCACGTCCTTGGCAGGATCAAGCATGCTCACAATCTGCTGCCACCACGCCTCAAACCTCACATCAGTTTTTTTCCCCACCACGCTCTCCCACAGTCCTCTGGTCGGTTTTTGCACCATCACTCCCGTAACATCTGCTCTTTGACAATAAATCTGCACTTTTTCTTGCAACACTCCCAAAGGCTCTGTAATTGACACTTCCTGCTCCGAAAACTCCACTCCCACTCGCACCGCCGCCTGTTTTTTAAGCCTTGTGTAGATCACGCCAGCCTCATCCTCGGTAAACACCAAGCTCCCGAGTCTCAGTTGTACCCGCCGCTTGGCAATTTCATTTGCCAAATAGGCCTCACATTCTCGAGCAAAGCTTTTCCCGTCAAAGACAATTGCACTCATATTGCCATTCTATCATTCCCGCCAGACCTATTTTTATCTAAAAACCACCATTTCAATGCATTTTTCCAGCTTTACCCTAAAACTAATTTCTTCAACAAAAGTACATTTTCCTTATCAGGGCCTTTCTTATCAAAACCCGGCACTTCCAAAATCAATGGCAAATCTTTAAGTTTCTCTATTGCCAAAAACTCTCTCAACGCTTCATTCCCAATCTCCCCTTCACCTAAATTAGCATGCCTATCTCTGCCTGATCCAATTGTGTCTCGACTCTCATTCACATGCACACATGCTAAACTCTTCCACAAGTTAAGTCTTTCAATTTCTGCTACCAAGCACTTTGCTTTCTCTTTAAACAATTCAGTCTGGCCCACCGCAGTTCCTCCACCCTCAACCAGTTGATAACCCGCCGCGTGCGCGTGACACGTATCCAGACACCAGGCCAATCGAGGGTTATCAACCATGCTCAAAAGTTCTGCTATCTCTTCCAAATCCGAAGCGATTTTGCCGTTCTGGCCGGCACTGTTTTCTATCAAAAACACACTCTCATCAGGCGTTTCAGCCAAAATTCTACCTATTTCTAAAGCCACCTGTTTTTTCACAGCCTCATATCCCTTCCCCATATGACTCCCCAAATGCACCACCACTCCCCCAAATCCACCCTTGGCGGCAATCTTCAAGTCATTCACCAAACTCATTCGCGATTTTTCCACCAATTCCGGCTTCTCACTTGCCAAATTAATCAAATAGGTCGCATGAATAATGCTATATTTAATCCCAAATTTTTCTCTTGCCTCATCCAGTCCCTTTACTTCAAAGTCGCTAGCACTCTTTCCTTTCCAAATTCTCGGGCTCCCAGTAAAAATCTGCATCGCGTTAGCCCCAAGTCCTCCTGCTTTTTCTATTCCTTTCAACAATCCCCCCGCCGTAGACACATGCGCACCAATTAGTCTCATTTTCACTCCCCTAATACTTATTTTTACTCTAGTGGGTATTTATCTGTTAAAGCCTTTACATTTTCCTTAATCTGATTCAATTCTTCAAGTTCATGTACTTGCTCTACAAACTTTCTTGTAAACCTGGCTCTCTCTACTTTGTCTTGTGGTAGTCTCACTTCAACCACTTGGCTAACCGCCTTATCAATCCATTCGGCTATCATCTCCATTTCTTTTTCCTTCATTCCTCGCGTCGTCACCGCCGCCGTTCCTATTCTCACTCCCGACGGATAAAACGGGCTAGCCGTTTCCCCTGGAACCGTGTTTCGATTAACAATTATCCCTGCCGCTTCAAGTGCCCATGCCGCTACCCAACCAGACACACCTTTATTCCTCAAGTCTATGAGTAGCAAATGCTTGTCTGTGCCTCCGGTTACTAAATCATAACCTCTACTTTCCAGCTCACCCGCCAGCCTCCTAGCATTAACCACCACCTGTTTTGCATAATCTTTAAACTCCGGCGCGAGCACTTCTCCCAATGCTACCGCAATTCCTGCTATTGAATGCATGTGAGGACCCCCTTGCATACCTGGAAACACACTAAAATCAATCTCGTTTGCCAAATCATCGCCTGCCCATGAACTATCATGCTTTTTAAGATCAAAATTAGGTTGTCTTCTAGAAAAAATCATCGCCCCTCTTGGACCTCTCAAAGTCTTGTGTGTCGTCATTGTCACCACATCAGCATAAGGAAAAGGTGAAGCATTCACCCCCGCTGCTACCAAACCGGCTTCATGAGCCATATCTGCCATATAAAACGCCCCCACACTGTGGGCTATTGCCCCCATCCGCTCATGATCAATTTCCCTGGGGTAAGCCGTCCCGCCTGCTACCAAAATCTTTGGCTTAACTTCTCTGGCTTGTTTTTCCAATTCGTCATAATCAAATCTCTCGGTTTCCGGATCTACTCGATAAAACACGCTCTGCCAAAACAGGCTTACGATACTGATTTTCTTACTGGGCAATTCCCAGCCGTGTGATAAATGTCCTCCTTCTGTCAAATGCATTGCCATGATGGTCTCGCCAGGCGCCAACAGCGCCCTATATACTGCCAAATTCGCCGGAGACCCTGAATGCGCTTGCACATTCACCCCCCACTCACTTTTATCCAATCCAAATGCTTCCAAAGCCCTCGCTTTAGCCAAAGCCTCCACTTTATCAATCACCCCGTTGCCTTGATAATATCGAGCCCCCACTTGCCCCTCGGCGTATTTATTCATCAGCACCGATCCCACCGCCGTCCTCACTGCTTTGGAGGCATAATTCTCCGAGGCAATCATCATCAGAGTTTCCGCTTGTCTCTCGCGCTCTTGATTAATTAGTTCAAAAATTTCATCACTCATAGGAGGTAAGTATACCAAACTACTAACTCACCAAATCTTCTGTAAAACTAGACATTAAAATCGATAATGTCTCCACATTCCCTCTTTTCCAAACATTTCTTTCTTTCATTTTCTTTCTTATTTTCCTTTGCAGACCTACCCTGTCCAATTTTCCCCTTTTCAAATGTCTATCCATCCATACCAAAGTTTCTAAAAATATACTCCTCATTTCTGGTTCTTCATTTAACCACTCTTCCTTAAGTATGCTTCCAACCACTCTTTCTCTGCCTTGTACAATATTCAAACTCTCTATTTCTTCTGGCAATTCAATTTTCTCCGTTTTTCGAAACCGATTATTCTCCAACCAACTCATCCGATCTTTCCCACAATCCCTGTCAACAAACCCACCATTTTCTCACTTTTTTCCTCAGCCGCCGCCAGCACTTCTTTGTGACTGTGTTTCACAAACGCCAAATTAGTCACAAACGACAAACCCAAAACTTCAATTCCCATTGCTCTCGCCGCAATTGTTTCAGGCACTGTACTCATCCCCACCACATCTGCCCCCAACTGCCTCAACGCCATCTTGTCCGCCGGCGTCTCAAAATTAGGCCCGTGAATATACACATACACCCCCTCATGAAATCGAATATTCTCCATAACACACACTTTCACGGCCTGCTCTCTCATGGCTAAATCAAACGCCTCTGATAAATCTACAAACTCCGGCCCCACCAAAGGATTATCCGGTGACAAAAACAAGGTCATCATGTCCGACAAAATCACAAAATCCCCCACCTCGTATTTTTCATTCAATGCCCCTACCGCACTAGTCACCACCAGCTTCTTTACCCCCGCCTCCGCCATAGCTCTAATGGGGACTGTCGCCTCACGAGCCGAATATCCCTCATACATATGAAGCCGCCCGTTCATAATCGCTACCCGTTTTCCATTAAGTTTCCCAATTACCAATTTCCCCTCATGCCCAGGTACACTCGCCTCCACTCCCAACCACTCTTTATATGAAACTTCCGTTTCCACTTCCATCTCCTCCACCACTCTTTTCCACCCCGTCCCCAAGACCATCACCAATTCTGGAAGGCTATTTTCTATATTCAACAACGCCTCTAACGCATCTCTTTTATCTTTCATTCATTCCTCCAAAGCTAATTACATATGCCTTTTCTTGTGCTTTTATCCGAGGTGAAGACAATGTATCGGGCAATGGCAGGATGCTTGCTTCATAAGCTTCTTCTCCCGCTTTTAACATCTCTTCAAAAACAATCCTTCCACGCTTATCCGTGGGTTCCAAAAAAGAAAATATTGCAGTACCCTGAAATTCTAACTCTCTTAATCTGTTCATCAGATTTGTAGCCACTTCACCTGGCGTTCTCATGGCAATTACTAAATTTTTACCACCAATTAATTCAGCTATCTCATCTACTCCAGCTTTGGCCATATCTATTTGCCTAAATTCAACCCAGTTTTGTTGTGCGGCTTCACTTGCCTTGTTATCAATATCTACTGCTAACACTTCAGCGTCGGGATACAGTTCTTTTATAGCTCGAGTTTCTGCGCCAACCCCACAACCAACTTCCAAAATAGCAACAATTTTACTTCTCTCACTTTCATTCATTAATGCTGACAAGCTTTTTAATACCTCACCAAACCTAATATCACCATGATCACGGTCCTCCCAACTGTCTCGGTGAAGTTTGTCCCCTACCCCCGTTTGTTCCATTACCCTATTCTATCAGTTTTTATAAGTGATCTGGAAATTCCAGTAATATTCAATTCTCCATATTTTTCATTAACCCTCTCTAAAAGTTTGTAGGTATACTTCTCATATTCTCGTCTCTGTTCTGGCTTCATCCACACCGCATCCAATAAATTAGAAACCTTGTCATATAACTTAAATAAAATAATTTCGTCTCCCCTGCTCCAAATTTTCTCCATCTCTTCTTCTATGCTTTCAAAAGTCATCGCCTCAACCGCTTCTAAAACTTCTGCAGATAAGTCGTTGGGCAACCCCTTTGTTGTATCCTCTAACACATCATGAAAAAGTAACACCAAAGCCCCCTTTTCTCTCACCTTTTCCGGCAATTTTGTCTCAGTCATAATGGTCATTGCACACCACAAGGGATGGATAAAATAAGGGGTCTTCATGTCCCAGTAACGCAATTCATTTCCCGGCTTCTTTGGATGCTCCTGGTGAGCTTTAATTACAAAATCTAAATGGCTAAGCAGATTGTTCATAGTCTTCCATTTCTCTTCTCAAACTCTCAACCACCAAACCGTCTTCATCAACGCCATACGTCACTTCGTTTATCCTAACAGCAAAATCAGTTTCTGAGCCAAAAGCACTTTTTACGCATGCTAAATATAATTCTGCTTTCTTTGAAAAGACAACCAGATCTAGATCCTCTAGCAAAGAGGAATCTAATCCCTGATCAAGATAAGATTGTGCTTCTTTATTATCAGTCTCAATTATCCATACTAGTTTATTATTCTGTTTTTCATTAGATGTTGAGATCTCCCCTTCTAATAATTCAAACTCAGAATTAACCACATGTTTGCTCACTCTTATCCAAGGATCGTAACGGTAAAAATCTTCTGTATCAAATTGATGAGTTACTCTATTTTCCAAATGTGCCTCATCAGCAAGAATCAATATCGCAAGTAATGGATTATCCTCTACAAGTGTTTCAGTAGCTATATTAGTTGTGTGAGAACTTACTAAACTCGCAGCTTCTTTCCCAACATCATGTCTAAATATTTCCTCACCAAATACTGCCTCCATGAATTGGATCGACGAACTCTCATGCGTCTCTCTTCCCGCTAAGGCCATTCCTGAGTCATGAAATGCTACTGCCAACGCTACTTTTTTCCTATCCTCTGGATTAAATATTTTTGCCAGGTTTAGTAAGTTTCTGGCATCATTCCACACCACTTTTATATGTTCCGATCCATGTCCATTCATTGACATTCCCTCAAGTATAGGCCACAACAATGCCAATTCTTGAAAATCCCCATAAACCTTAAGATAATGCTCTACGACTTGATCATCACTTTCTTGACGTAATTCGCCTAAACTCCAACATGGAATATTCCAACTCTCGAATTCTCGATCGTAATATTTCCAAATTTCAGTCTGAGTTCCGCTTTCTTCCAGTCTTTTTACGATTCCTTCAAATACTGCTATTGGCAATACTCCCGCACTTGCATCTTCCAGGCTAAAATCTGCCCCACACTCTACAAGGCTTCCTGAGGTTATTTTTGTTATTTCCGGGTTACTCATCTTTTAAAAATCCCCTCCTTTTGATACTTGGTGTCACTCGGATAAAATCCGATTCGGTTCTTGGATCAAAAGCGGGGATTCCACTTTTGAATAATTAAAAAACTATAACTTATATAACCTATAATGTCAACTATTAAGCTGAAATATTGACTCTCTTAATCTGTTTGTATCATTAACGTTTTTAACAAAATCTTCAATCCTATCCTCGTCAATTCTCAAGATACTCACTCCCGATTGTTTTAACTTTTTCTCCAGCGCGTCCATGCCTTCTTCCAATTGTCCTAGATAATCTCTTGTATAATATTCAAGCTCATAGTCTCTACCTCGCTTCTCTATCCGTTTCATTAGAGTATCCATGCTATACCTTAGACTCACCACCACATCGATTCTTATTCCTTCAAGCAATCTGTCATATAACCGTTCATAAAGCCGCCATTCATCTTGGTCCATTTCCCCCACCAGTAAATGGCTAAACGTATACACCCAACTCATCAACAAGCCACTATCCACCACCACCCAATCTTTGGTATTAGTAGACAATTCTTTGGTCAACATTTCAGATCGCTCTAGAGTCAACCAGAGTTCATTAGTAAAAGACCATCTTTTAATGTCTTTTAAATATCTTTTCGCAAAAGGATCAGTAGTCTGAAACAAATCATCAGCATAAATCGGATGGGCTTCAAGAGTTTCCACAATTACTGGCATTGCTGAAGATTTTCCGCTTCCTACATTTCCAATTATGGTTAACACTTTTGAATTCATTAAAAAACCGCCCAAAAAGGCGGCTCCTATAAAACTTTATTTTGCTTGATAGTTTGATTAGTTTTAATCATCTTAAATATAAAAAAATCCACTTCTGTAACTTGGTGTCACCTCTTTTATAAGAGTCCGTTCCTTGGCCAAAAGTGGAATTTCCACTTTTACTGATTATACACAATTGATATGTATAAATTCAAGCTGGCTTATTGCTGTTGAAACATAGTAGCACAGGCCGTTCCGACTCAGTCAATCCCCAAATTTTCCCAACCCTCTCTCAGTCCTGGTTTAACTTCAAGTTCTGCTTCATCTCCAAACACATAATTAACCATATTTCCAAGCCCTATTGTCCATTCTATGCCCACATCCCTATCTGGTATCAATCTAATTCCTAGTTCCTCTCCTGTTTGAGAGTTTTTTAAAACTATCATGTCTGCCCTTAAAAACTCATTGCCAAAATTAATTCTTTCCAGTCTTGAATCAAAAACCTTTCCAACCACGTCGGCACAAACCAATGCAATCTCAAATCTAGACATAGACTCATTTACTCTTAACTCCGCCCAGTTTCTTGGCTGATTTTCCAAACCCTGATTATTCCCAAACTCAACACTTCCCATAGCCTCAATTCTACCCTAATTTAGTCCTATTAGAAAAGCTAAAATCCAAACTCTAATTTCCCTCACTCAGCAATTTACCCACCATTCTACCTTCCTCTTCTCCACTCAAGCCTACTCCCATATGCTCCGGCTCCATTCGATCAAATTGCCAATCCTGACCATTCAAGTAACAATAACCCTTTAAAATTCTCATTAATCTTTCTTTGGTTTCATCACTTTGCCATTCTCTCCAGGGCGCATAAATAGTTAACTCATCACCTTCCTGACTAATGGCAAACCAGCCGTCAGCAACAGTCTCTACGCCCCCTATATCCCTAAGTTTAAAAGCCACTGTCCCGTTTTCCTTGGTGTATTCCACTCTTCCCTGAGCCACCGCCATACCTAGTTCGTCATATTCCTTGAACAACATTTCCGTGTCACTGATCCTCTGATACGAACTAAATTCATCCTCATCTCCACCGGCATTAAACCAAACTCCGGCCCGCGATACTTTAGCCACTCCACCCAATGTAGCCAAAATCTTCTCTATCTGTGCCTCATCTCTCTGGACAGTATCCGCCATACTTTCATCTTACCAAAACCTAAATTGTAAATTAATTCCCAATCTCCAATTCTAAAGGCTCGCCAAAACTTACCGGCCTATTTCCACCAAAAGTCTTAGTTTCCCCAATATTTTCCACCACTACTGGTGCAATTAGTCTGAATTTTGATGGCGGATTCGTCATAAGCTCTTCCAATCCCCCACCGGGTTTAATCAACACCCCCACCACCACATCACTAACTTTTACACCTTGGTCATTTAAACGAATCAATGCCTCCAGCATTGTTTTCCCCGTGTTCATTACATTATCGATCAACACCACTCCTCTACTCCCATTTACACAATTTTCTCTCGCCCTAACTCTTCCAACAACATTTCGGGGCACCGCACTTCCTGATTCGTTTATCCAAGACGGTACCCACACCTCTTCCCCTAACCATACTCCATCACAATCATTTAAACTTTTCATAAATTCAGCTGAGAATCTCGTAGTTTCCACTCTGTCTGGCTCATTTTGCCACCCCAAATCTGAATAAAGGTCCCTTGCAAATTCATCACCACCTCTTGGTAATGCCACGATTATCCCGCTAGGATTACTTAATCGACTACTGGCTCCCCTCGAAGCAACGTCCATCAAGTTAGGTAATTCATTATTGATTGCTTCCAATATCTTCGTCTCATTCAACCGACCTTCTCTGCCCTGTTTATCAATTCCTGTTGCTATCTCTATTTGCCTTCCCGACAAACCAAACAATTCTCTCCAAGCTTCCTGAAAAACACTTTCTGTCTTTATAAATTCTTCTTTCATTTGCCTAATAGTATTCGATTGCCTCCTCCTTCCACAACTAGCAATTTACTTGTCAGGCTATAATACCCTTATGACTTCAATTCTCTTTTTTGGCTCATTCCTCGACTATTCCGCTTTAGTACTCAAAAAGCTTCACACCCACCCCGATCTGCAAATTGTTGGTGTAATTACCACTCCTCCCAAACCCTCAGGCCGAAACCAGACTCTTACCCTCACTCCCGTTCAAACTACCGGCAAAACTCTAAATCTACCAGTCTTTACCCCAGAAAAACTCGATGACGTTGCCCTTGAAGCCATCAGCCAAACTTTTAGCTCTAAACCTGATTTTTTGGTTGTGGCCGGCTACGGCAAATTATTACCATCTTCTTGGCTAAGCCTTCCTAAGTTAACCCCCATCAACATCCACTTTTCTCTTTTACCCAAATACCGCGGAGCTATGCCTGCCGAATGGGCTCTGATGATGGGAGAGACACAAACCGGCGTTTCTCTAATCCAAATGTCCCCCACTTTTGACTCTGGCCATCTCATTGCAACGCAATCTTTACCCATTAAGCCATCAGACACTCGTCTCTCTCTTTACGCTCAACTTTATCCTCTGGGAGCGGAGCTTTTCTTAAGTGCTCTCCCGCACTTCCTGGCCCACTATCAAAACCTTAAGTCAAAACCACCGGCCTCTCTACCTTTCCAACTCTTCTTGCCCCCTCAACCCCAACCCCAAAATCCGCCCGAGCCCTACGCACGCTTGCTCAAACGTGAAGACTCCTTTATCCCCTGGCAATTAATCTTCTCTGCCACCAAAGACACCACCCCAGTACCCCCCAATGCTCCGCCCCTCCTGCAAACCCTCCACAGCCTCCAACCCCAAACTCCACTTCCCGCCCTTCTCGAAAGACTATTTCGCGCCCTCTCGGGTTGGCCAGGTGTCTGGACCCAAGTCCCTACCCCCAAAGGCTCCAAACGTCTTAAAATTCTCTCCGTCAAACTTGACCAAGGCAAATTGGTTTTAAATAAAGTTCAACTCGAAGGCCTATCTCCCACTCCCTTCTCCGAAATCAAAAACCAACTTCTCTAGGCTTTATCAAATTCAAACCTTTTGGCTAAACCATCTTCTTGCTGAATATAACCAAGCTTAATTGCCAATTTCCCTATACTTTCAGTCCATTTTAGGTTTTGTTGCGATTGGATCGACTCTCCTGCCAACTGTGGTGTGATTAGAGCCGTCACCCCTGCACCTGCCTTTCTCCATCCACACAAGTCCGCCATTACATCCACTACCGCCTCATTTCCCAAAATTATCAATGCCTTTGCTAAACCTCTTCCTTCATATCCATCTGCTGTTAGACTCATCTGTCCCACAACCCATTGTTCTCTTCCGTCCACTTCCTTTCTTTGTCTTTTAGCATACATTTCCCTGGTAGCAACTACTTCCCCACCTAAAGAACTTTCTTGATATTTCTTTTGTTGCAAGTCTAATCCTGGTTTTTTTAGATTCAAATTAAACTTTCGACCTCCCCTTCTATCGACTCTTGTGCTGGATATTTCAAATATATAAGTATCTCCCTCATATTCAAACTCTTCCTCAATTGATTCATTTTCAAATAATTCATTTTTTCGCCTTACTGCCTTTAAGTAAGCTTCCCTAAAAATCACAAACATTTCCACCTCATCAGGTGTAAACAACTCAGCAAATTTTTTCAAAAGATTCGATCCCTTTCCCGCCTCGTTTTGCTCCATTACCCGATTATACAAGTCTTGTTAAATACAATATATTTAAAATTACGTTTTTGACCTGAATAAGTCGCGATACATATTGGACTCTTGAATAAATAAAGTATTCAGGAGGA
>CAYNMS010000033.1:0-12620 GCA_964398525.1 uncultured Pseudomonadales bacterium
AGATTATTGTAGTTGAAGGTGCAGTAGAGAATGCAAAGGAAATGGCGGATAAAAAAGGTCATTCAATAGATGGCACATTAGAGGTGTTAAAAGAATTTAAGAGTGAAGAGGATCCTGAAAATAAACTAAAAATTGTAACCAAACAAGGGTATTGGAGCGAAAAAGATGAGCAATCACAAGCTTATGCTAGTCTGGCTACTGGCAATTATCTGTGGCAGGTTGATGTCGATGAATTTTACCGAAAAAGCGATTTAGAAAAAATTGTATCAATTCTTAATAAAAACTCGGACATATCCGGTATAGCATTTAACACGAAAACCTTTTGGGGTGGAATTAATTATATCTGTGAAAGTTGGTATTTACTTTCTGGAGCAAAAGAATATCGTCGACTCTTTGCCTGGGGACCAGATTTTAAATATTCAACTCACCGCCCTCCAACCGTTCTAGATGATAATGGAGTTGATTTATCCGTCAAGAACTGGATTAGCGGTAAAGAATTAGAAAAGAGAAACAAGATATTCATGTATCATCTTTCTTTGGTATTTCCTGATCAGGTCAAGAATAAATGCTTGTACTATGGTAAAGAGCTTCGCCAAGGAGCTGTTGATTGGTATCAGAAAGTGTTTGTGGAATTAAAGCGACCTTACTCAATGCACAATGTATTTAGCCAACCAGGTTGGTTGGAAAAATATTCAAACCCTTTACCTGAACAAGTGAAATTCATGTTTGATGATCTGGCAAAGGGTCGGCTAAAGTGGAATTGTCGAAAATCAGAAGACTTGGATCGCATGGTAAATAGTTGGTGGTATCCTGTGGGAGTTTGGTATTTCAAAGTTCTTTTCTATTTAGGCCAAAAAAAACAAATACTTATTGAGCGATTTAAATGAATGTGTTGATGATTAATACCAGAGAGGCGCGGGGTGGGGCTGCACAAGTGGCATGGCAGTTGAGTGAAAAGCTAAGAGCCCGAGGCCACAGTGTGTCTATGGCAGTACGAAGTAAGGATAAGAATCAAAGTAAAACATTGGTGTTTCCTGGAAAACCAGACCTATGGAGGAAAAGTTCTAATTTGTCTAAAAAAGTGTTGAGTAGGGATATTCCGTCTGCGATTTGGAACTTGTGGCAGTTAAAGAGAGATAATGATTTGGAGGGGTTTGGTTCAGAATGGTTGTTAACGCGAAAGGAGTATTTAGAGGCTGATTTAGTTCATGTTCACAATTTGCACGGCCACTATTTTGATTTGAAGTTGTTAACGAAAATAGCAAAAGAAAAGCCAATTGTGTGGACTTTACATGATATGTGGCCAATTACAGCCTATTGCACTCATAGCAGTAGTAGAAAAGCGGATGCAGATGGTTTTTTTGTTTGCCAGGAACTGGATTCGCCAAGGATTAGTTTGCCAAAAGGACAAATTTTAAAAACTATTAAAAAAAATGTTTATCAAGATACACGGATGACTATAGTCTCTCCTTCGAGATGGTTGGCAAATTTGGTAACAAAAAGTGTACTGTCAGACAAACAACTAATAGTAATACCAAATGGTATTAATTTAGATTTATTTAAACCGGGAAAATCTAAAGCTCAGCTGAAGCGAAAACTGGGAATTGACGAGAAAGTGTTCTTGGCAATGTTTGTAGCTGATATGCGGAGTCCAAATTACATAAAGGGGGCGGATATCGTTGAAGAAGTGATTAAATATGGCGAAAAAGTAGAAAACTTACAGTTTTTAATTGTAGGTAAGAACCGCAAGGAAAACAGCAACGGTAGGGTTGTAACCATGAAATATATGGATGATTCGAAAGATTTAAGCGAACTCTATGGAGCCGCAGATGTTTTGTTAATGACCTCAAGGGCGGAAAACTGTCCCCTGGTGGTATTGGAGGCCATGGCAAGTGGGACTCCAGTAATGGGATTTGGAGTAGGAGGTGTGCCTGAGTTAATAAAGCATAACGAAACAGGTTGGGTGGTGCAAAATGTTTCAGCTAAAGATATGTGGCACCAATTATTACAACTTATAAGCAAGAGAGAGATGTTGGTAAGGGTGGGGAAGGATGCTAGAGAGAGTGTTTTGGCACAATATGACTTGCAAGATATGGTGAGCGAATATGAAAGACTGTATCAAGAAGTGTTGTCTAGGTGAGAGACTTTATGTGGGTAAGTTGTTGCAGTAAAGGATAAAAGATGTGCTTAATGCTGCCAGGCCAATATTTTTTGGGCACAACTAAGAAAGAATAGATCAACCGATAGTAAGGATTGAGTTTGGATCTTTTGGAAAAAACGTGCTGGATCCAGTGTTTTAGTGAAAGTTGATTATTCTTTAGTCGAAGACTTCCTTCGGGAGACTGATTGATCACAACAGACTGGTAAGACAGGATGAGGGGAAAACCTGAGCGTTTGGCGCGAATAGAAAATTCATAATCAGCACCATAATGAGGTAAGAGTGGGTGGTAGTTGCCGATTTTTTTAAATGCGGAAATGGGAATTAGGGTGCCCTTACCACTTAAAGCGTCAACGGCAATGGGGGGCAATTTGGAGTAATTTGCGGGAAGTGTAAGTTTGTGAGTAAAACCACCATCTTGCTGCCAGTCAATACGTCTTCCTGTTTCGATGGGTGGGTGATTTTTTTCTGCTGCAAGACAGACAGATCCGATGAGACTTTGCGGGTGCTGCTTTAATGTTATAAGGAGACTAAATAGATAATTTGGGTTGAATTTAACATCGTCATTGAGAGTTAAGACAAAGTCTTCTGGCCGAGCTTGTTTGACGATGTAATCGACACCCAACCTCATGGAGCCTGTCCACCAGTTGTTTGAAAAAGTAGGCAGTATTTGTAAACGAGGAAGTTCGTGTTCAACCCGTTTTGGCAGCGGTTGTCCAGTGTTTACAACAATAGTCTGGTGATTTAGAAATGTTTGTTTTTTTATACACAAGAAAAGAGTATGGAGAAGGTCTGGACGATTGTGAGTAGGTAAAAGTAGAAATATTTTGGGGTCGGTCACTGAAGTAGTTTATTAAAGATTAATTGTTGGCGCTTGGTCCATGTAAAGTTTCTGGCAAATTTTTGGGCAACTTGAGCTTTTGTTTGGGCAAGTTCTGGTTTTTGGTAAATATTGGTAACAGTTTTGATAATTGAATTTTGGTTGTCGGGATCGACCAAGAAAGCCTTGTCATTTCCTAGAAGATCTTGAAGAGAGGGAAAATCTGAGGCAATAATTGGGATGCCGGCTGCCATGTATTCCATGGCTTTCATAGGAGACATTTTATGTCGAAAATGAGGAGTATCGGGGTAGACCAACCAGGCTAGATCTAGAGCCTGAATATAGGGAGCAACTTGATGAGGGGGCAATTGGTCGATGATAATAATTTGATCTGATGAGAGTTTGAGTTGGTGTGCAAGTTTTTGATACTCCCTGGCGTTGTCTTGAGGTCCTCCTACCAAAATAATTGAGGCAGGAATGTTTTGAGGCAATAGACTAGTGATGTTGATAAGTTCGCCAATCCCCTTTTCTTGATCGAGAGTCGTAAAGCGGCCGGTGTAGCCAATTAGGAACCTTTTTTCGGGGAGCTTGAGTTGTCGGCGAAGTTTTGATTTGGTCTTGGAAGTAAGTGTGTTTGGATCAAATCCATTAGGTAATATGGTGATCTTTGACTTTGAAACTCCCCTTCTGATTAATTCTTTTTGAAAATAGCGGCAATTAACTAGAGCGTGATTTGAAAAATTTAGAATAGAACCACTTACCCATGAAGGAGGATCGATGTGGACGTCATAGATGATTTGAGGGTGATAGAAACTCGCAAGCAACTTGAAAATTACCAAGATTTCTGGGTCTGAAGTTTGTACAATCTCCACCTGACTTTGACGAAGATAGAACCAGGCTTTTAAGGCAAAATATAGGCTGGTGAGGGTAAAAATGTGTGGAGAGAGTGGTCTTAAAAACTTTAATTGGCGGGTAATGAAATCTGGTGTTTGAAGAAAAGTAACGGTGAATTGTTCTCGGGCAATTGCATAACTGGAATAAACATCTTCTGGTAAGTTTTTGTTGGTCTTTCGAGTGGGAATTACTAGGTTGGATCGGTAGTTGAGTTTGGCTGAAGCACAACAAGTTTGAACTGCATAGATACTGTGGGCTTTTTCACTAGGTACTCTTAAATTTTGGACGAAAGCAAAAGAATTTAATTTCATTTAAAATTTAATGATTTGACTAAATGCTGGTTATTGCACCAATCAATCAATACCTTGCCTGCTATTTTGCTGTCTAGATCTGTGGGGACAATTTGGTTGATTTTGTTAGGCAATTGGTCAAAATAAAGAGTACCTGCTGAAAGACTCTTGATTGGCATAGAAAAACTTTTTTTTCTATATACAACTTCCGGGGGTAGAAATTGTAATGCCAATTGTCGAATAATGTTTTTGCTAAGACTAAGTTTAGTTAGGTGATGATGATTATAAATTAATCGATGTTGGAGTGGTAAACCAAGGGCAAATTCAATTAAATCAACATCGTAGTAGGGATTGCCGATGAGTAGTCTTTGTGAAAGGACAGGAAGAGAGAGAGTCTCGCCGTCTCTGGGAGTGTGACCGACCAACATTCCGGCAATGGAGACAGCCGCTATGGAGTTGTAGGATTTCCTATCTAATTTAAGTGAATTAATTAGTTGGTACGGCGAATTAAGTATGTGTTTTGAAAGGTAACCTATGAAATTTTCGGTGATATTCTCATAGCGACTTTGTTTAGATAGTTTTTGACGAATTGTTTTATGAAGCAAACTTAAAACCCAAGTATCAGATTGAGTTTCTACACTAGCCAACATGGTGTCTGAGTTTTGACCAAAAAATACTTGCTTGTTTACCCTAATATCACTGTTTTGCCAAAGGTTAATTATTGGATAGGTGATTTCGGATTCGTGGGGATTTGGATAATACTTGAAATAGTGGTTTAGAGTTGTGGGAAAATCTTTGGATCGAAAATGGTCTATTGTGTGGGAATGAGCGGCAAATCTTTTTGAATTCTCAAGAGAAAATTTAACTTCCGGATCCGTGTCACCAATTGAGGTGGAGGTGTAACAGTTTACATTTACCCCTAATCTCTGAAGATAAATACCAACTAAGGCTGAATCGATGCCACCACTTGTATATAGACCAACATGTTTTGCCTGAACTTGTCTTTCTGTAGCCTGGAGCATTAGACTGTCAAGAGTGTTTATAAGTGTTGAGAGACGTTGGAACCTTAATCCTTTTTGTGTTTTAAAACGATAGAGATATTTGGTTTTTTGTGTACCCGTTTTGAGATTGATTTCAATAAATGAACCTGGAGGCACAATTTTTATACCCTTAATTAAGGGGTAAAGTTTGGTGTTTCCGAAAGTTAAAAATGTAGCCAGACCGTAGGAGTCAATTTTGTCAGTTGGGGTTAATAAATCATTTAGAAAGATAGAAAATAAGTACTTATGTTTAAGTTTGCGATAATAAAGTGGAATTGTTCCCAAATGATCTCGAATTGCAAAAATTTTACCTTGATGTTTTACTGCGGCCGCAAATATGGCGTCTCTCCGCTTAAACTCAAATATGTCTGAGGGTTTGGAGTTAATTAGAAGCTTGGGGTCAAAGTTGTATTGGGTTAGAACTTTCACAATTGATTTACTTTTTTTGGGCTAAAATCAGATATCCGAGAGGATACATTTCTTTTAACCTAGGACTATAAAGAGTGAGCAAGTGGTCAAGGGGGATGCAAGAAATCCAGATTATTGGTCTAAGAATGAGTGGAATAAACTGCATGAGCATGTCGTAGATTGCTTCCATTGGACCGTCACCTAATCGAGAAATTACTATATTTGTGTAGCCGTGTTTTTTTAACAAATGTTGCCAAGCCTGGTAAGTAAAGCGGTAGTAGTCATTGGGGTGGGCGTGGATATTTTTAAAAAAAGGTGTAGCAATTACCAAAGTGCCCTGGGACTTAAGTGAGTATTTTAGTTGATCTAACACTTTGTCTGGGTCGTCAAGGTGTTCAAAAACATTAAGAGCTAAGACATTTTTAAATGAATTTTTTTTGAATGGAAGAAATTGGGCTGATGCCAGAACGGAAGGTTTGCCAGAAATATCTAGAGCTAAAATTTTGTTTTTAGGAAAATATTTGTGGTAATAGTTGTTTTGTTGGGCACCCAAGTCCAATACTAAACCTCGGGGAAGAGTTACTTTTTGTAAATGGTGATTTAATTTTTGGCGGTAAATACTTTGAGAAATAATCATGTAAATTACTAGAAACGTGTTAATTAGCTATCTTGTTGGTAAAGGTTTGTTTAACAGAGGATAGCGAATATTTTCGAACTAATATGGTATTTGAAACAGAAATTTCTTTATAAAGATTTTTGTTCTTGATTAATTTTATACACTGGTCGATGAATGATTGTGGTTTGTTTTGAGGAAATATAAGTTTGGATTGAGGTGAATGTTTAAAAATTGAAGATGATAGAGTTTTTGTAGCTACGATTGGTAAACCGACTGCCATGGCTTCGAGTTGGACGCGACCGAATTCTTCAACCTGGGAAGGCATGATGAAGATGTCAGAGGCTTGATAGTATTTAATGATATCGAGATTTGGAATGGCACCAAGGAGAGTGATTTGGTTGTTAAGTTTATGTTTCTTAATTAAATTTCTTAGGTTGGTTTCTAACGGACCTGTGCCAATGGCAAGAATATGCAGGGATAATTTCTGGGTTTTGATGATATGAGCGTATTCAATGAGCCGGTCAGCGCCTTTCCTGGGGGCAAGTCGGTGGACAAAAAGGAGTATGGGCTTGTTTGGAAGGTTGAGTTTTCTTTTTAGATTGATTTTGCTGCCCTTATTAGGCTTAAATCGATCGAGGCAGACGAAGTTAGGAATGACTTTGATCTTTTCTTGTGGCAAGCCAAAATGGGTGTGGTAGTAGTTTTTCATTTGAGGAGTACAGGTGACCAAGTAGTCGGTGAAGTGGACAGAAAGTTTGAATGGTAATTCGCGGAGTAGTTTGTCGGGCCAATTTTTGGGGTGCCAGGATTTTTGATAGGCATCTTCCTGGGCACAATGCCATTTATAGGTGGTACCGCCAAATATTTTAGTTACAATTGATGCCATAATTGTTGAGGTTTCGGAATAGTGAAGGTAAAACTTTTTGTAACCTTGGGCACGAATTTTTAGGATTAAATACAAACGATGAATGAGTCTCAAAAATGTATTACTGCCTTGATTTAGATAATAACTTTCTAGGTTGGAAATATCGCAGTTTTTTGAGCCAGATTCAGCCAATAAACAGATGGAATTGTCACTAGCTAAGACTTCAATGAGTTCATATAGATGATAGTAATGATCTGATGTACTGGGTGAATAGTAAGGGAGCACAAAGCAGAGTTTCATGTGAGATGGTGGGTAAATATTCGGCGGATGTAGGCCTCAGGGTCGGCTTGTGGTTGCCAACCTAAGTCTGAGCTGATGTGGCTGAGGGAAACTTCGAGCTTACTCAGGTCGTATGGGGCTAAAGGAAATTGTTTGGTGGCGATTTTGTGACCAACAATTTCTTCGGCTAACTTAACTAGATTTGTGGTAGTAATCAGTTTGCCAGAGCCGACGTTATAAAGGCCAACGGGCTTGGGTTGATTGGAAAAAAGGACTAAGGCCTCGATTAAATCATTAATTGGGAGATAGTCTTTGGCGGCGTTGCCATAAAGATTAAAGGAGGTGTTAGTTTTGATGGAAGATATCAGAGCGGGAATTAACCCCTGGCCAAGCTTAAACCTTTGGTCTAAACCTATAGCATTGGTTGGACGGAAAATAGTGACTTGAAAAACTGGTGTGGCAGAATTGACAAGGTGCTGTTCGATTAGTAATTTTGATTGGCCGTAAAGATTTTGTGGCTTTGGTGGTTGAGATTCTTTAAATGGCGTGGGGTTGCTGCCATAGACTGCGCCTGCTGAAGAAATGAAGATAAAATGTTTTACTCCTGCATTTTTGGCAATATCTATGAGTTTTTTGGAAGGTTCAAGGTTGAATCTAGTCTCAAATTCACGGTTTGAGCTGCTGGCTGGAGTAGAGCGCCAGGCAAGATGGTAGACCACGTCTATCCCTGATAAAAGAGTGTCGAGATCTAAGTTTTGGTAGTCCCCTAGTTGGTAGGCAACTAGAGGATTGTTGCCTTGGCGATGGTCGAGCACATAAACCTGATTTTCGGTGGCTAGATTTTGAGCCAAGTGGTGGCCAATAAAGCCGCTGCCGCCGGTGATAAGAATGTTTTGATTAGTGATGGTTGCCATGATCGATGAGTGATTGCCAGGAATTAATTAGAAGATTAGTGTTTTTCTTAAAATCGAGGTATAGGCTCGCCTGCTTGTAGGCCAAGTCTGCGAAGGCTTTAGCTTGGTCGGGGTCTGAGAGCAATTGGGAAATTGCCTGAGCCAAAGACTCTGGGTTGTCGGTAGGGACAATTTTTCCAGATCTGTGATTAACAATCAAATCGCTGACACCAGCAGTATTGGTGGCAACAATAGGGGTTTTTGAAAGAGCGGCCTCCATAAAGACACGAGGCAAACCTTCGAGCCGTGAAGCCAAAACAAAGATGTCGGCAATCTGATAGTAACCTAAAAGTTGTTGGTAAGTGGCGGCGGGTTTAAAGATAACGTGGTTGGTAATACCTAACTTTGAGGCTGACTTTTTAAGAGTGGGCAATTCTTGGCCGGAACCGACTAGAAGAAAAGTGGTTTTGGGATGAATTGCTAGGACTTTTTTTGCAGATATAAGGAGAGTATCAAAACCTTTTCTGGAAGTGAGGGAGCCAACGGAAAGAACTAAGTTGTTGTTTCCGGCTAAAGAGTGCTTGATATTTTGATTGAATGCAGTGGTTTTGATTTGGGATTGAATTTTTTGACTGGGTGGGACTGGAATTACTACTGTA
The DNA here is from genome assembly GCA_964398525.1 of uncultured Pseudomonadales bacterium. GTDB lineage: Bacteria > Patescibacteriota > Microgenomatia > UBA1400 > CAYNFZ01 > CAYNMS01. The sequence continues at coordinate 8,923 of CAYNMS010000033.1, forward strand.
GTGTCGGGATTTAGTTTAAGTTTTTTAATTAGTTGTTGGCGATCTGACTTGTTGTCAGTACGCACTCCATCAGCTAGCTTGAGGGCGATGACATAGAACGGGGCAAAGAAAAAGTTTAATGGACGAGAGTGATACCAAAAAGAATTAAAAAGTGGCAAGCCAAAAACATTAATTTGAATCTTGGGGTTTGAGGAGAAACCACGACTTATCAGGGCAATTAAGCCCAAGATGGGGTCGTTGGTGACAATTAAATCAGGTACCACGGAGAGTCGGCGTAATTGTTGGATTAAGTTTAGGTAAGCAAAAATTTTGGAGCGAGCTTTGATGGGAATAATGGCGATTTTGGTTTGATTCAATCCGGTGGCTGATGAGCTGGTGGTAGGAATTAAAACTAGAAGAGAAGTAAGGTGACGAGCGTATGACCTGAAACGCTCAAGACTATCACCAATACCTGTGCCCGTTATTAAGGATTGGTCGAGGCTAAGGATAAGTACGTTCATTTGAGTTGAGTAAAGGTTTCTAAAAGTTTTTTGAGATGAATGTCCCAGCTATATCTAGATTTGGCAAAATTGTAGGCAGACTGCTGGTGGGCAGAAGACTGATTGATGGCCTTAGCGAGGGCTTGAGGATTGTCTAAGGGAGCAAATTGGGCAAAATCGCCGGTAACTTCGTGGTTGGCGGGAATGTCACTGGCAATGATTTGAGTTTTTAAAAGCATGGCCTCAATAAGCGTGTGTGAGAGGCCTTCATAATCTGAGTAGAGAATTAGCTTTTGGGACTCCACTATTTTTCTTTGAGTTTGGGTCTGGGGAAGACGGCCTAAAAAGGTAACCCAGGAAGATCCATTGAGTTTTTTAACTAATAATTTAAGTGTTTTTAGTTCTGAGCCTTCGCCAATAATTTGTAGTTTCCAAGGTTTTACTTTTCGGGCTAGGTGGACAGCAAGAATGATTTGATCGATGTTTTTCCAAGGAACTAGACGGCCGACAAAAATTAGTTGAAGAGGTTTTGAGGTAAATGGCTTTGATTTGATCTCTATGGGGTTACTGATAACAGAGAGTTTTGAGGGCGAGACACCATGAATGTTGACTAAAAAATTTCTCAGATACTTCGAAGGGACAATCATGTGAGAAGCAAGGCGAAAACTTAAACGCTGAAAAGAAATTAAAAGTTTAAGGTGAAATGAATTGGGTTGTTGGTAAAAATTTTCCAATTTTTGGTCCGTTAGTGATTGGGTTCGAGCTGTTTCCCAAGGGATATCGCCTACAAATTTGAGAACAAGGGGCTTATCAAGAAGTCGGGCGGCAAGGGAGGAGGCCAAACCGACAACAAGCGGCCCTTGAGCGTAGATTAAATCGGAGTGACGGGCTAAGTTGATGATTTGGATGAAAAGGCGTGCTTGACGAAAAAGAGAACCAAAAAGGTGTTTGTGTTGAGGGATAGCAATAATTTGATGAGCTTGAGGAAGATTTGGTTTTGAGGTGAAAGTGATAACTGTAACTTGATGGTTTTGGGCAAGTTTGGGGATTAGGCCGCTTAAATAGGTCGCCGGGCCGCCGATTTCAGGAGGAGAGATAGGGGTGGTGATGAGGATGTTCATTAGACTTATAGTTTAAGATAAAGGTTTAGATAGAAGGTTATCAAAGGCTGATTTAACCTGATGGGAAACCTTATCCCAAGTGTATTTGTCCTGGACCAATTTAAGGGCGTTCTGAGAAAGTTTTGAAGAGAGTTTGGAACCGCTGGCAAGTAATATAATTTGGTCGGCGACAGACTGGGGGTTTTCGGATTTGGCCAGGAGGCCAGTGTGACGGTGAATGACAAAATCGGGAATACCGCCGACAGGAGTGGCAATAACGGGAACACCAGCGGCCATAGCCTCGATGAAGGACACACCAAAGCCCTCATGCCGGGATGGACGAATAAAAATATCGGCTTGGTGGAGCAAGTCCGGTACTTGGGTGTTTTGAACACGGCCAAGGAAGGTAATTCTGTTACTAACTTTGTGTTCTTTTGAAAGGCTTTTTAGGTAAATTTCTTGAGGACCGGTGCCGGCAATGGTTAAGTGCCAATCAAGTTTTTGGGGCAGGAGAGAAGTGGCCTTGATAAGAATGTCAATACCGTTTCGGGGGATTAGAGCAGAAGTGGTCAGGAGGCGAAGAGATTTGTGGCGGGATGGGTGTTTGGAGGGAGAGAAATCTTTTGGGTTAACGCCATTGGGAATGATGACAATGTTGGGGGCGCCATAGTTTTTGGCAAGGAGAGCAGAGTAGGTACTGACTGCGGCCACAAGATCGGCTTTTTTGAGAGACCAGGAAATGAGAGGATCGAGAAAGCTAGCAAGCAGGCGGTGAAACGGTTTTAGAAAAGGGCTTACTACTAGCTCTTCATGATGGAGCCGAGGGTTTTGAGCAGTAATATAAAGCGGTTTTTTTTGTTTGAGTTTAAGCAATGTCCCCAGAGGCGCTTGGGGGTAACATTGTTTTGCCCAGATAAGATCAAAATGTTGAGGGTGGCGAATGAGATGAAGATAGGCTTTCAGGATAAAGGAAAGGCCATAAAAATTGGGGATTTTAGGGTAGCTGACGGGTATAACTTTGGCTTGGGGTAATAGTGTGGAAACTGATGAATCGGGTCCGGTGACTAAAATAAGTTTGAAAGAACTACTTAAGCGGCGAGCGACTTCGACGAAATGGACTTCAGCCCCCCCAAGATGATTAGGGTTAATGTCAGCTACCAGACAGAGAATGGTGGGTTTGGCCATACTAGAGCTTTGAGTCGGGCGGCAAAAGAATGGGGATTCCGTCTTTAACCTGATAGACGGTCTTACACTTGGTGCAAGTTAATTTTTCTGTTTTACCGCGTTTTGAATATTTCAAGTCGGCTTTATCCACGGGACAGGCAATGATGTCTAAGAGCTGTTTGTCGATAGGCATAAGTTAAATATTTGATTGATAATGTTAATCCAATAGGTTGGTTTGATATGAAAAGTCTATTTGATTATCTAACTTTTGGCTAAATTGATCAATTAGGGGGAATTAAAAATTTGTTTTCTAATACTGACTGGTAAAGTTTAAAGGTTTGGGCGGCAATGTGGTCCCAGGTGAATTTTTCTTTAACCAATTCATATCCTGCTTGTCCCATGGATTTAGCTTCCCTGGGATGTTGGAGTAAATTGATGATTTTATTGGCCAAGGCCTCGGGGTCTGAGGGATTGATTAGATGGCCGTTGACGCCGTCTTTTATCATTTTGGGGTTATCCCCCACTTTAGTGACAACAACCGGTAATTTGGCAGCCCAGGCTTCTAGAAGAGTAATTGGTTGACCTTCAGACAGTGAAGATGAGACATAAACGTGAGCAGATTTAAATTTTTTAGCAATTTGTTGCCGGTTTAGCTTTCCATTTAAAACAACTGTAGTAGCTATGTGTGGAATTTTTTTTTCTACTATTTTGATAGCTTGCATAAATGTGGGTAGATCTTTTATAGGATCATCTCGACCAATCCAGATAATGGTAGGTTTGGTAGATTTTTTTGTATTTTCCTGGTCAAATAAATCCACGTCTACGCCATTTGGGATTACTTTTACGTTGGAATTTGTGTTTTTGTGTTGTAGAAAGTTACTAGAAACTGTGATTTGAGCATCGTAAGTGATACCGGTGAGTAGCCAGGCTTCTAGTCGAGACTTTAGCGACTTAA
>CAYNMS010000034.1:0-5172 GCA_964398525.1 uncultured Pseudomonadales bacterium
AAACCATTCAAAGAGAGCTGGGCGAAGAAGAAGGCGAAGAGCAGGAAATCGAAAATCTAAGAAAACAGATCAACAAAGCCCAAATGCCCAAAGAGGTCCATAAAAAGGCCGTCAAAGAATTAAACCGCCTCGCTCGCATGAGTCCCCACAACCCTGAACACAGCTACATCCGCACTTGGATCGACACTCTCATCGAAGTCCCTTGGAAACTAGAAAAATCTAAGCCCGTTTCTTTAAAAAACGCCATGAAAAAACTCGATGAAGATCATTACGGCCTTGAGGAAGTCAAGGAGCGGATCATCGAATATCTAGCCGTTCTCAAACTCAAAGCCGCCAACAACAAAGGCAAAGATACCGACAAGCCCATCCCTTCCAACATTTCCACGATTCTATGTTTTGTCGGCCCGCCCGGAGTTGGAAAAACCAGTATCGCCAAATCCATCGCCGACGCTCTCAACCGTAAATTTGTCAAAATGTCCTTGGGTGGTATGCGCGACGAAGCCGAAATCAGAGGCCACCGCCGCACTTATGTCGGTGCCATGCCGGGCAGAATCATCCAGGGTATGCGTAATGCCGGCTCCAAAAACCCGGTTTTTATGCTCGATGAAATTGAAAAGTTAGGCAGTGACTTCAGGGGTGACCCATCCTCTGCCCTCCTTGAGGCCCTCGACCCAGAGCAAAACCACGAATTCTCTGATCACTATCTAGAAGTGCCCTACGATCTCTCTCAGGTCATGTTCATCACTACCGCCAACACACTCGATACTATTCCCCCGGCTCTTCGAGACCGTCTCGAAGTCATTCGCTTTTCCGGTTACACCAGCTACGAAAAACTCTCCATAGCCAAAAAACATCTTACCGAGAAAAACCTCGACAAAAACGGCCTTCGAGCCAAACAAATTACCATCAGTGACCCTGCCATGGAATTGATCATCCAACGCTACACCAGGGAAGCTGGCGTCAGAAATCTCGAGCGCGAAATTGCCAAAATCTACAGAAAAGCCGCCAAGCATTTTGCCCAAGGGAGAAAAACTAAAATCTCCATTACCCCAAAAAATCTCTCCGATTACCTCGGTGCTTATCGCTTCCCGGAAACCCTGGCCGAACAACGAGACGAAATCGGTATGACCACCGGCATGGCTTGGACCCAGTCGGGCGGCGACATCCTCTTTATCGAAGTCGCCACTCTTCCCGGCAAAGGCAAACTCATCCTTACCGGCCAATTAGGTGATGTCATGAAAGAGTCCGCTCAAGCCGCTCTCTCCTACGTCAGAAGCCGCTATCAGGACTTAGGTCTCCCCAAAGATTTTCACCAAAAGTTTGATATCCACATTCACGTGCCCGAAGGCGCCATCCCCAAAGACGGCCCCTCTGCCGGCATCACCATGACCACAGCCCTGGCCTCTGCCCTAACCAATCGGCCTGCCATCCGCCAAATTGCCATGACCGGTGAAGTCACCCTCAGAGGTCGCGTCCTGGCTATCGGTGGCGTCAAAGAAAAAGTCATTGCTGCCCACCGTGCCGGCATCAAAACCGTCATCTTGCCTCACGAAAATCAAAAAGACACCGATAAAATTCCTGATCAGGTTAAAAAGGAACTCAAATTCAAGTACGTCGAACATATGGACCAAGTCCTCGACCTGGCATTAAAAAAAACCCCTCGCCGTGCCGCTAACTAGTTTTTGTGCTTTACCCGCGCCAGTTCCTTGGTATAATGGAGCCTGTTCGACAAGTAGACTGAGTATGTTCTTGTCTAGACCGTTATCAGTATGAGTAAGATCGATCAAACTTCTATCAGCACGAATCATAATTCCTCTTGGTATTAGTCGTATATATGCATCCTATCTTGTTTATTAGCTAGCCTGTTTGAATGGAGGTGAAAATCTAAATGTTTAAATTGTTTGTGGGAAATCTTCCCTATGAAGTCACCAGTGAAGAATTAGGACAATTCTTTTCACAATTTGGTGAGATTGAAGAAGCCGTCGTCATCACCGAAAGAGCTTCTGGTCGTTCGAAGGGTTACGGATTTGTGCGCTTTGTTGAAGAGACTGCTGCCGATCAAGCGGCTGAGCAAATCAATGGTCGTGAGTACAAAGGCCGTAAGTTGGTAGTCAACCGTGCTTTACCTTCCCAAAAACCAGCCGGGGGCGACTATAACCAGCCCTCGTTCTAATCAAATAAGCCGCCATTTCAAAGGTCCGCTCTCTCTGGTTATATGCTACAATTATTCCCGGGAGGCATTCTGAAAGACACAACTCAAACTCTTATAATTCTTTTAGGTCAAGGCAATTTGAAATTGGCGGCTTTTGGTGCCGATCAAAAGCTCCAAGAAATCTATTCTGGTTCTTGGGAATCTCGTACCCTGTCCCAAACCTTAACCAAAGCTCTTAAAAAAACCTCCTACACTCACGCCAAAATTGTCCTGGCCGACAATCTCTCCCTGGTTGCTCCCATCTTTATCCCCGTTTCTCAAAAAGATCCCAAAGAGGCCATTCTCTCTCACGCCAAACAGGTTCTGGCCCAACCGCTGGAGCGCATTGGCCTGGATTGGAAACCTATCTTCGAGCAAGACGGTCATCAAATCTTCCAACTCTTTGCCGTTCAAAAGACCTTTCTAAGCCTTATCGGTAAAGCTGTCCAAAACGCTGGTCTCACCGTCGATTCAGTCGAACCCTTGGCTTCAGTTTTAGCCCAACAAGCCCCCGACCCCAAGGTACCTACCGCTATAATTTGGCCTGACAATCAATATCACACTCTAACGATAGCTTATCAACATCACGTCTTAGCCGCTTCTGTCAGTCAGGAAGCCGATGTTTACAACGCCCTTCAAGCTCTGCTAAGCTTCACCCAGCAAAAGTTTCAGCTCGAAGTTACCACCTTGGTTCTTCCCGATGTTGACACTCCTTTGGCCCTTAAACTTCAACCACTCGTTCCCGCCCTTATGCCCAATCCGGATTTAAACCCCTTCACTACAAAAAAAATTAAAAAAGACCAAATCTTTCCTCCAGCCAGTGAAGGTGACAATTTCGCCGTCACTAGTAAAGATCTTTTTGATAGCGACACTCAGGACGAAACTTCCCAAACCAAAACCACTCCACCTACAACTCCTGACTCACAAGAAAATCTTGACATTTCCGCCAAAGCACCTAAACTACCATTAAGGGTTACTAACCAACAAAAAGTAGAAGATAGTCCTGACATGGAAGCAACTAATCTCGAAACTAAGTCCAAACCCAAAACTAAATTCATCATTGGTTTGATCATGATCCTGGTCGTTCTGGCCGGAATTGTTGTTGGTGGCATTCTTGTCTACAACAACGCCATGGTCGATAACACTTCTCCTCAACCCGAAACCAACATTCAAGAGCAGGTCAACCCTCCAGATCAAACCCCAATTCCCACCGTCGCCCCTGACGCTTCACCCGCCGCCGAATTAGATAAATCTGAGATTAGCATTCAAGTTCTCAATGGTAGTGGAGTTGCCGGTGCCGCCGGCGGAGTTGAAGATATCCTCTCGGGTGCCGACTTTGAAAATATCTCCACCGGCAACGCCGACAACTACGATTACCAGGAAACTGAAATCAGCGTTAAAGCCGGTCAAACCGACCTTCTCCAGGAGCTCCGCCAACTTCTGGCTGAAGACTACACCCTCGGTACCACCGATCAAGCCCTCGAGGCCACTTCCGAATATGACGCTGTCATCATCGTCGGCCAAAACTAACTCGTCCAATCCTTTGCCCTTGTGTTTGAATTTTTTTCCTAACCCATGAACTATATCTCAATTGCCATTACAGGTCGTGTTCAGGGCGTTTTTTTTCGTGCCAGCACTCAACAAGTCGCCAGAGAGCTTTCCCTGGTGGGCTTTGTCACCAACCGGCCCGACGGTTCGGTCTATCTGGAAGCCGGTGGTCATCAAAAAGACTTAAATAAGTTAATTTCTTGGTGCCATCATGGCCCCTCATCTGCTCAAGTAAATCAGGTTAAAGCCACCCCCATTTCCACTTTCTCCCGCACGGATCACGATCACGACTTCCTCATCATTTAGCTAAAGCCATTTAAAAGCTATAATCATCTTGTGAAATTCTTCCTTTTTATTTTTTCCTTTCTAATCTCTACCGTTTTTGCCTCAAGCGTATCCGCCCAGGAAATCACCCATTTCAATTCAGATATCACCATCAACACCGACGCCTCAATCAATATCACCGAGACGCTGGACTTTACCACTCCAGTAGACCGTCACGGTATTTTCCGCTACATTCCCTACCGCTACAACATTGAATCTCAAAACGATCCTTTCACCAACGTCATCAATAATTTTTTCTATCCCCTCACCGATCTAGGTTCCAAGTTTACGGCCGAAATCTCCGAGATCACAGTCACCGGTCCTCAAGGTGATCCTTTAGAATTCCAGCAGTCTCGCGAATCCGGCAATGTTGTCTTAAAAATTGGCGACCCCAACACCACCTTTACCGGTGACAAAACCTACATCATCTCCTACCGGGTGGAAAACGCCCTCCGCCGCTTTGACACTCACGATGAGCTTTTCTGGGATATCACTGGTGAGGGTTGGCAAATTCCCATCCGCTCAACTCAGGCCACCATCAACTCCCCCCACGCTCGAATTGTTAAAATTTCCTGCTACTCCGGCGCTGTTGGTACCGATGATGGTCTTTGTCACGAAAGCCTTCTGGAGCCCAACCAAGCCATCTTCACTTACGATCAAACCATCAGCTACGACCACAATCTCACCATCGCCGTTGGCTTGGAACAAGCCAGCACTGCCCTGGTATTTCCCACACCTTGGCAGCGGTTTCAAAAATTCCTTCTCAAAAACATCTTGGTCCTACCCACCCTTCTCCCAATAGTGGTCATGTTTTATCTCTGGTACACCAAAGGCCGTGATCGGCAGTTCTTATCGGCCAATATTTTCGACAACGATCCTCAAAGACCCACCCGGCTTCAACCCCTTTTTGACTATTCCCGTACCCCCATGGTCTACCAGCCTCTCACTCACCTCACCCCGGGCGAAGCCGGCACTATTGTCGACGAGAAAGTCGACAACCAGGATGTGATCGCCGAAATCATCGATCTTGCTCGCCGTGGCTACTTAACCATTAAAGCCGAAACCACCAAAAAGCTCGGCCTTTTCACCTCCAAAGACTACACTTTCAA
>CAYNMS010000034.1:5272-12546 GCA_964398525.1 uncultured Pseudomonadales bacterium
AAAGGCCTAAAGTCCACCATCAAAACCGGCGCCTGGCGCCAAAAGATCAACGAAAGAAATCTCTTCGTCGAAGAAGTTCTCCCTTTTGCCATTTCCCTGGGTGTTGTCGACCAGCTTACCCGCGACATGAAGGACTTAAACCTCAAACCTCCTTCCTACTTTGCCGCCACGGGCTCTCGCAGTTTCACCACCGACGCCTTTGTCCGCGATTTCTCCTCCAAAGCCCAAAGCTCGCTTAGTTACAACCCCTCATCCTCTAGTTACTCAGGCGGCTCCGGTTTCTCCGGTGGCTCCTCCGGCGGTGGCGGTGGTGGCGGTGGCGGCGGCAGTTGGTAGTATCAAATCCATTCAATCGACTCTAAAAACGCCTCAATCTCTTCTCCAAAAATCATTTCTTCGTCAGCGCTTGAAAATTCTATTCGCAGTTCCTTGCCTTTCCACACTGTCTCGATAATTCGTTCATTCTCTAGCTCATCCCTATTAATCACCTCGTTATATGTCTTACCATTGATCTGCATCACTCTACATTCCTGTGCTCGCCAATTACAGCTATTCAAGTCTTCCAGTCTTTTTTCCACTGGTACTTGAGTTATGGTCAGTTGAGCTTCTACCCCTTTCCCCTCTAGGTTTGCCCGCCAGCTATACTTCTCATTCACTTGCCCTACCTCAGAGGTCACTCCCTCCCAAGTCTCAGGAGTTGCCCAGCTCACGGACTGGTCCCGGTTACTAGTTTTCAAAGGCTCGGTCACACTCTCGGCTCCCAATACTTCATTGTCATTCCTGTCTTGCGGGGCTTGTGGTGCACACCCACTAAGTGCCGTTACCAGCACTGCCACCAAAAACGCTACCATCAACACTCGACTCAGTTTCACAGACCTCCTCTACTAATTCTGCCCCATTATATACGCGTCCACTCTTTTTCAACACCCACTCAGCTAGTTCTTTGCAAACCTAAACCTCGCCCTTTTTCGTTTCCCACTGTAAAATCAGTTCCAGCATCTCTTCTTCAAAATCAGGAATATAAGTTAGCTTAATTCGATGAATGCTTTTTTCATTCAGACTCTCAAGATCATGATGACCTTCATAATATTGTTTTTCCACCATTTCTTTTGTTTTTCTGCATCCATACACAATTCTCCCCACTCTTGCCCAATTTGACGAGCAATAGCACATCACACATGGCTGAAGTGAGGCATACAACACCGAACCTGACAAATCAGTAGTTTTCAGTTTTTTACAAGCTTGTCTTACACAAGCGGTTTCAGCATGGCTGGTAGGGTCGGCTAGTTCATACCCGATACTAATTCCCTCAGCCACTATTTCCCCATCTTTAACCAACACCGCCCCCGCCGGGAATCCACCCTTTTCTACTGACTCTTTGGCTTTCTCCACCGCCATTTTTAGAAATTCTTTGTCGTTTTTTTCTTCCATTAATTTCCTTTTCTCTTATGCAAGGCTTAGCCTTGCAAATTTAATTTGCCTGCCCTAGTCTAGCAAAGGCCGCCATATAAAGCATTAATAAGCTATCAAACGTGTCACATCCAATTTTACTTTTCTACTTTCACTTCCAAAATCTTAACTTTAGGTAGCGACTCTAAATATTTTTTATTTAGAGTAATAAATTCTCCCAAAAGTCTGGTACTAGTTTCGGTAGGCAACATGCATAACATTGATGAAAAGGTCGGTTTAGATCCTTTCGAATAAAACCCTTCCAAGGTAAATTCATATGCCTGATATGGATTTAATGGTAAGGTTGCAAATCTAAACTCCACTCTCCTAAACCCAACCTGTTTCAATTTCTTGGCAATAGTTGTAGAGGAATCCGCCACCGTAGTTAGAATGTTGTCACCAATTCCGGCTATATATCCTTGGTCTTTCAAGAACAAATCTAATCTCTCCCAAATTTCCTTAAAATACGTATTGGCTTTAGTCTCACCAATCGAAATCTCTCTTAGATACGAAGTGACATTAAATCCAAACCTGCCTCCTCGGTTCAGGGCATTATAAGCATGTTTAAACACCCTGTCTTCTAATGGCAGAAAATAATAATAAGCAAACGAAGCCAGTATCAAGTCCATTTTTTCCGGCAATTGCCAATTCTTCTGAAAGTCACCTTCCTGAAAGCTGACTCCAGATAGTTTTTCCCCGGCTCGTCTCAGCATATCTTTAGAAATATCCATCCCAATCAACAAACCAGGATTAAGATAAGTCAATTCTCTGGTCATAATTCCAGTGCCGCAACCTAAATCCAGTATCTTCATTCCGGCCTTTATCCCGACAAACTCAATCAAAGATATAGCCGCCTTTGAATAAACCTGGTATTCACTCTCCAACCATTCATAAATATCTACATAAGCTTCGTTCTTTAGCTGCCAATTAAATCCAGTTACCGATTTATTCATCTACTTTTATTTTATCTTTCGGCTATTTCGTACTTCTTTTACTCAACTTGCCGTTTCTGGCCTCACCATTTCCTCATCCACTTCCTCCCCTTTGGCTTTGTTAAACCGCTCGTCAATCCGGCTTACCTTCAACTCCGGCCACGGCTTGAGCATCCCTTTTGCCTCTCCCGCTTCAGTCTTTTTAGCTAACCACTTCTCCCAATCGTCCTGGGCTATTATTACCGGCTGTCTGGCGTGAATGGTCTTCAAAGGTTCAAATGCCTCACAGGTGATAATTGTCGCCGACTCAATCGCCCGCTCTTCTGCGTCTTTCCACACTTCATAAAGCCCGGCTAGTGCAAATACCTCCTCGTCTGCCACCTCCACCCGGTAGGGGATTTTCTTGGGCTTCTTCTCCCCGGCCACTTCTACCGTTTCAAATTCATAAAACCAGCTCACCGGTATCAAACACCGCTGTCCCTCTTTCCACGGACTCCTATAAGTGGCCTTAGTTTCGATGTCTTCAGCCCGAGCATTAAACGTAGCAAACTTCATCCGGTACGGGTCTTCTTTCCACCATCTGGGGATTAGCGACCAATATCGCTTTACCAATCGGTTCGGGCTGTTTTTGCTTACCGTCGGTATTACTGCCTTGGGGTAAAACTTAAGCGATTCAATGTCTGAAATCGATCCGGGCAAATTATTAAGTTCAAACTTATCCGCCAATTCTCTGGCACTCATACCGCTGGAAAATGCAAAAAATCCGCACATCTTTATTTTCCCCTCTCCTTTCTAAAAGTACTCAATTTGATAGGGCATTTAACCCTCTTGCAATCACACTACCCTCTTTTGGCTTTAAAATTCCTGCCTGACTTAAATTATCTAAATTTTCATTTTCATCAACTCCCAGTTGTCTCAGAAATGTGTCTCTCGATTTCACGTCACCTGGAAGAAAGTTTATGTAATACGGATAATCCCCAGTATCCCCTTCAAACAGTCTCACTTCATGCTGATACAAAGTAAACTGATCCGGAATATTGGCAACCAAATAAATATTTCGATTGTTTTTTCTCAACCACGTCTCCACCATTGGGGTACAATTTATCCCCATCTCCTCAGCCGTCTTTTCAATAATTTTCGCCAGTCCCTTAATATCCACTTCCTCCAATCGGTCTAACTTTTCATTCACAATCTCCTGATAGTTAGGAATATTTCCTTTTCTTTCCATCTTAAATACATTCTATCGTTACTAATTTTACTTTCAACCTTTCATACCCAGTTCTAACAATCCTAAAGGCTCGGGTCCTCCACCACTTTCAGTTCATCCTCCGGACTATACAGCTTTTTCTCCTCTTCCCGCCGGATGGAGTACATGTTGCCATCTTTGTCTTTAAACCAACACTCCGGCTCCCAAGTCTTTACATATTCAAACGCATCAATCAGGCTGACAATCTCCCAAGGCAGTTTGTTTTTCAGCTCCGGTTTTACCTGCATAACCCAAACATTACACGAAACTAAAAACCGTGTCAATCAACACCTTGGCCCTATTTCAATTCCACACCAGATTTAGTTTCAGATTACTTAAATTAGTAAATTCAATTGCATCGGTTCAAAAACTCGCTGGCCAAAATTGAGAAATCCGACAAGTCCACAAACTGGTCAGCGTTAATATCGGCTCTCAACCCTTCTCCTCTTTTGAAAAACTCGCTGGCCAGGATCGAAAAATCTGATAAATCCACCAGACCGTCTCCGTTAAAATTTGCCCTACAGCTTGCCGTCACCGGATTGCCCATCAATTCCATCACGCTATCATAAGCAGGCTTTTGGCTCCCGTCGTAGCGCACAATCCCAAAGCTTGATTCACACTGGCTAGTGGTGTCACCAAAACTACTGGGCACTCCTTCGTCCTGGATTTCATAGACCAATACTGCATACGCACTCGATGTTTCCAGTTTCTCCAGGTACATTGGCACCAAATTTGATTGATCCGTCTCCGACAAATACCCAGCCCCCGTACACACCCCTATTTCCGAGACCACGACTGGCCGCTGGTATCTAGTCCCGATCTCCTCTACCGCTGCCCCCAAGTTCGCCTCAACCTCGGCGTAATTATCATTGGGGTATATATCCAAACTCATTGCCGTCAGCTCAGGTTCCAGCGCATCAAAATATTTCACCCACCTCGCCCTCGTCGTCTCATCAAACGGGTAACCACCCACGCTGGCCGTAATCCGTACCTGAGGGTCCACCGCCTCCAGTGCTTGTCGGGCCACCATGATAGCGGTTCCCAGCTCATCCAAGTAAGTCGGAGTTAATTGGCTTTCATCCAAAAGTTGATAAGTCTTAAAGTCGTGTATGTCCGCTTCATTAAAAATCTGCCAATATTCCATCGTTTCAAAGAACTCTTGTCCCAGTCGTCTGTAATAGCTATCGGTAACTTGCAAGTACTCATTAAAAGGCAAGTGGTTGGCCGCCGTCGGTGGATTAGTCACCAATATCAATTTCATTCCCTTACTTTTAGCGTAGGCAATCTCTGCCTTCCAAGCCGCCAAGGCAGTCTCATCCCATACAATTGTCGTCCCCTCCACTCCACTCACGACCTCCAGGTCTTGCAAATTAACCCGTAACCAGTAAGTCCCGTTAGCCTCCAGCCGGTCCACATTCTCCCGGAATTGCCCTGGACCCAAGTTCCAACCCTTCATTGACAGATGAGTGTTAAATCCCCATTGAGGACTCGCCGCCACATTGCCCACAGTTCCTACCGCCAGCAAAACAAAAATTACTCCACCCAACCCAAGTTTCATACAAAAAAGCATAGCATTACAGCCAGGGCTTTTCATTGTTTGCCATAGTTGATCCCTATTTAATCCCTATTTAGTCTCCGTGCGTACCACAAAGCCCAGCTTCTTTTTAGTTCTTTCACTTTTGCTGCAATCTAACGTTATAACACCCAAAAAGATGTACTTGCCAAGCAGTAAAATAAATTGGTATATTGCAGCCAATCCGGTTGACTGCACTCAGAAGCTGGACGAGCACAAATTTCTTTGAGCCCGCCATGCACACATGTATTAGCATTTTTATTCAGCCCGCCCTTTGCCCAACTCCCTAATAGCGGGAGTTTTTTGTACTTATAACTTAGTTTAATCACTATGAAACGACTCTTAGTTAGTCTCTTAGTTATCTCATCCATTGCCTCCGCCGGCTTTGCCCTATCCAACGCTTTCTTCTCCGACACCGAGACTTCCGTAGGTAACACTTTTGCCGCCGGCAAAGTCGATCTTCTTATCGGTAACGACAGCTACTATAACGGCAATGTGTCAGGTGTAACTTCATTTCCCTTGGGCAATCTCTCCGAAAACACTCTCTTTTTTAACTTCGACGACATCAAACCCAGCGACTGGGGCGAGGACACCATCACGCTCCAGGTAGACGACAATAACGCTTGGGTCTGTGCCGATCTATCTCTAACCGCCAACCTCGAAAATACCTGCAACGAACCTGAGCTCTTAGACGAACCTTTATGCCAATCCAATGATATTGGCGAACTAGGTGATGCTGTCAATTTCGCATTTTGGGTTGATGACGGCGACAACGTCTATGAGTTAAATGAATCTCTTTTTGCCTCCGGCTCAGCCACCCAGCTTCTAACTCAATCTACTTGGGCATTAGCCGATTCTCAATCAAATATTTTCCCCGACAGACCCCTCATTGGTGGCCAAGAATACTATATCGGCAAGTACTGGTGTTTTGGTCAACTTACCCCCGTCCCTCAACCTCAAAATAATACCAATAGTCCTACGACCAATTCCGGCTTTACCTGTAACGGCTCCACCCTCGACAACTCCACCCAAACTGACAGTCTCGAAGCCTCCCTCACTTTCCGTGCCGTCCAGTCGAGAAACAACCCCGATTTTACTTGCTCCGACACCGACACCCTATGGATGATTGGCCAAGAACAGATCAACCAAACCGACAACCCCGTCGCCGAATTTAACTTCACCGGTCTTGGCCAATACCCCGACCCTGGTAATTACACTCCCTCCTACACCCGTAACATCATCCTTCCGTTTGACCCAACCGCCGACCAGCAGTTTCCCTGGAATTCAGATTTCAGCAACGGCTACGCCCGTACTATCCTTATCAACTTTAATTATGCCGGAGCTACTACCGATGCCCTTCTCACTCTGCGTTGGAGTCCTGGAGCATCCGGCACCGAGCGCAAGCAAATTTATCTAAATGACAATCTCATTCAGTCTATCGGCCCGATCACCGGCACCAGTTCACCTGATTGGTGGAGTAACTATCCCATGAGAATTGACACCGCCACCCTCACAAATCTCACCCCAGGTAATCACCAACTTCGCCTGGAACAAACTACCGGTAACGGTACCGTCTGGGACTATATCAAATTAGAAAAACTCTATCCATGAGCCTAGAAGACTTAAATCGTGTTTCCGACCCCAACACTCGCATTGATGGCCGTGACCTGTTTACCGACCCCAACTCTCCCGAGGCATTTCTTCAAAGTCTGGGAGTCTCTAAAGCTGAATTGCTCTACTATTCTCCTCAAGAAATTAAAAGAATGGTCATGATCGCCCAGGCTAACCAACAATTTTTAATTGATCAAGCAGCCGGACACCAACAATCCGATCTGCCCAAACCAAATATATCGGCAGGGGAAAATCCTGGCGATTTAGTCGGACCAAACCCGGAAGGGCAGAACAATCCAGATGCCTACAATAGCGAACTCTTTGACCAAAAAGAGGTTTAACACTCTGCCTTCAAATAGTTTAACAATCTCTTCTAAAAGCTGCTCACATTAATAAAGAGCAAAAAAATAGAAAGGAGGTGAAAAAATAAAATGAGAAAAATACTCTTAAGTCTTGCATCAAT
>CAYNMS010000035.1:0-3477 GCA_964398525.1 uncultured Pseudomonadales bacterium
CATCTAAGAAATCAACTCTTCCCTCTTGGCCAGCTGGTAACCAATCGCCTCTCTGAATTGCGGCCGCTCCTTCACCAACTCTTCCACCCAATCCCTCAATTCATACCATCTATCACCCGCATCATTAAAACCCCGCCAATCTCCCCAATCCAAACTCTCTAATTCCTTTCTTGTTTCCTCCAACTTTCTCCTTATCTCCTCTGGAGTTTCACTGGTTTCAATTTCCCAACCCACCCTCTCCATCAAAGCCATTTGATTAAACTTGGCATAAGTTGGATCAAAGTTCATTTCCGTAAATCCTGCAAAGCAAGTTGCATCGTCTCCGATAATTCTAGTCAACACACATCCTAAAACATACTTTTTAACCTCTACCCCTTTTCCCCGACCCACATCTCTAACCCATTCTACATGCTTCCTCGGCCCCTTCGCCCATTCCTTAACTTGTTCACCAAGCTCTTCTGCTTCTGACTGTCTTTCTCTTGCTTCCATAACTAATTTATCCCCAACATTCTGATAATTGCCCCAACTACTCTAGTTTGTCAAATTACTCTGACTGACTTTCTCTTCTCACTCTCCAGGCTTGCTCAACAATAATGCTCACAATTCCAGCAACAACTAACGTACCCAAAATTACAGCTGTCTCATTCGAGCTCTTCGCTACCTCTGCCCCCGCCCCCGCCATAGCCCCCACCGCTAACATTCTATGCCACCACGCCCACAGTTTCTCCGCATGCTTTTTAACCAATGCTTCATTTTCTTGACTGGCATTTAGCGGCTTGTCTTCTTTCATCGCCCCTATCTTACCCCCATATTTTTTTCGTTTCCACCCAAACATCTCGATAATACTATTTAAAAGAAATTATTAATCTCCTCTTTTCAAAATCAGTCCCCATACTTGTGAATCATCATCCTTTTCCCTTTTTCTATACTTTTACCTTCTTACTATTATTTTAATTTGTTTCACTCTTGCTCTCATTTCTCGTTTCAGTTTTAAAGATTCGGATTCCACCTCTTCACAATCATTTTCAATCTTTCCCACCCCCTGATCATCAGCCACTTCCCTTAAAACTGCCCTCACAAACTCAATTGGTTCAACATAAGGCTCATAATCTCGCAATTCTGATCTTAAATTATTAGCCAATCTCTTTAACAAAGCTTCCAGACTAATTGTGTAGACTTTCTCACGATCATCTTCAACCAAAACAAAAAACTTGTCATCTTCGGTTCTGGCCATCCTTTTTCCGGCATCGGGAGCCACTAGATAACCCACCCTGCCAATACTTCTCCACAAATCGCTCCTGTCAATTTTCACCCATACCGGCTCAATCATTTTTTGACCTTCCTCAAATTCCCTAGATTTTAAATCCATACAATATTCAGACACCACCCCACCATTCTCAAACAAACCTAAAATGTTTTCTCTCCCTCCCCTTAGTATTTTAGTACTTTTTGAATTTCTTCTATTCAATACTCCCCATCTGTCTGCTATCTGCTCCACAAACCAAACCAGCTCCTCGCCAAATATCTCACCCTCAGTTCTAATTTTATAAACCATCCCCTCCGCCCTCCCCCTATAAGCTATCATCCTTCTGTTCTCGTCTTTCAAATCCACCAATTCTACTCGTCCTCTTTCACCGTCTACCTCCGCCTGCCACCCAAAAACACTCAAGGCTTCTACCCAACCATCAGGCATAAAAGGATATCTTACTTTTTCCATATCTTGCCTTAATTTAGCTTTTTCAGCTTAACAATCATTTATTTTCAATTCTTCCTCTGATTGCAAACTTTACCAGTACCCCACCTTAATCTTTTTTCTCCCAAACTCCCCACCCCTTCCCAAGAATCTAACGTATGCCTTAACCTAGGCTGTACACACCTAGCAACTACCTCCAATTTTTCGTCCACCTCGCTTGCATTATTTCTAAGATCCGGTTCTGTAAGGTTTAGCTCTTCCTCCTTACCTGGCAACTTTACACCTCTCGCTCGTGCCCAGGAAATCAAACCTAACACTACTCCCGCAAAAGAAAATAACTCTGGCTCACCCGTGGCTGCCGACAAACTTAATATGCTTACCCCTAGTGTTACATACACTCCCCACGGCACATCCACTTCTTCCATCTGGTCCCATACGTGAAGTTTTTCTCTCATTTAACCAGCAATTCTACCACCAATCCTCAAACCAATCCCCAAATTACTAATCTAACGCCACACCACACTACCTTTGGATTTCGGCTTAACTTCGGGTACACTCGTAAAAAACTTAAGCCACCATCTAATTTGATCAACCGCCCCATCTCTATTTCCAGAGGCAACTTCACTCTGACTTACGCTTTGATGTAATTTTGTATTCATTTCCTGGTTCATCTCCCCGCCCACCAATAGCCAATTTTTTCCCATACTGTTTCAGGCTGATAATCTACTGCTCCTTGAACTTTTCTAATGTTCTCGCTATTCATTGGAGCAACTTTATTTGAATTCACTCGATTGTTCTTTTCAGTCTTCTCGTTCTCTTGCACTCTCTCTTTAAACTTCTCTTGAGGTGATTTTGCCGCCTCAACTGCTTTACGCTCGGCTTCTACTTTATCCGTCTCCACTCTTTCAGAAAATCTCTCTCGGGCTTTCTCAAGTCTCATCTCAGTTTCGCTAGTTTCATCTTCAACTCTTTCTCTAACCCCTGCCCTAGTCGCTTCTAAATTTTCTCTCAATCTCTCAATCCGCTCTCGTCTTTCCTGCAACTGCTCCTCGCTCACCCTTCCAACCTTATCCTCTTGGAGGGTTTTAAATTCTTCTCTACTAACTTCAAATTGATCCTGTATTTCATCTCTATCTTCATCTCCCAAATTTAGCAACATCTTTTCTCTGTGTTCTATGGCTCTAGTCAAAGCCGTTTGTAGACCAGCAGTCGCACTCTCTGGTGCTTTTTCAAACACTCTCTCCAACACCGCCTCATGTCTGGCAAGTCTTAGCAACAAGGCCTCTCTTTTATCTAAATCTAATTCTTCAGCCTTATTTTCCAATTTTTCCAGTTTAGCCTCATACCTTTGTCGTGCCATTTCCAGTCCCTCTGGATCATTCTCTTCGGTAGCTAATTTAAGTCTAGCCAAAGCCTTCTCCGCATTTTTAGCAATCAGGTCTGGATTATTAGAAAATCTCTCCTGCACATCTTCCCACCAAGTCTCAAACAACAGGCCAAAACCACTTGTACTTTTCACTTCTTCCAACTGTGTCTCAACCACCTCCTCTTGCGCCCAGATATCTACAGCTCCAACAGACAACACTCCAAATAAATAAACCACAGACGCCAATGCCGTAAAAGTGATCGAAGCTAGTTTGGACAGTTTCATTACTCACTATTGTGATCAATTCCCATAAGCCTGTCAACTATCATTTCAATCTGGATATAGGCTTTCTCTTAACCCTATTCAACTCAAAAGTCATCCAAAATAGTTCCAATTGCAGCCAATCAAATTCCAACCC
>CAYNMS010000035.1:3577-8297 GCA_964398525.1 uncultured Pseudomonadales bacterium
AATCAACACTATATCAATCCATAAACTAGTACATCCATGCTCTCTTAATTTTTCAGATTGTCTCAAGAACTTGCTCCGGCTTTGTTTCTTGCCCGGCTTCCATTCCCTGATCTCAAAGATTTTCATCCTCTCCAGGCGAGAAGCTCTCAGATGCTTTTAAACACCTTTTTATCCATTCACCTACTCATACACATCCAAATTTGCTACTTTTACTACACTTTCCGGTCATAAAAACAGCTCCCTTTCCTCTGGTTCGACTAAATTCATGTTAACAGACTCCGTTTCCTCTACTCAGCTATCCAATACTTCACCCCATCACTAACTATTTCCACCGACCCCATTTCATCCGTCCTAAATATTTTAACTCCCAATTTCTCTAGCCTGGTCACCACCTCTGGAGAAGGGTGTCCAAAAGTATTATCTTTTCCACTACTAATCAACGCTATTGAAGGCCTAATCTCCTCGAGAAAATCCAGAGTAGAACTGGTTTTAGAGCCATGATGCGCAACTTTCAAGATCTCCACTTGCTTTAGCACTCGACTATCCACAAGTGCTTGCTCTTCCTTTTCCCCGATATCCCCTGTTAGTAAAGCCTCCACCTCTCCATAATTCAATTCCAACATCACCGAAACCTCATTTGGATCCTCCACACTCATTTCATCTGACATATTTTGATCGATTAAATTACCTTTTTCCCAGTCCTGTGATGAGCCTACTCTCTCCATTGGCCATAAGACCTTAAATTCAACCCCTCCTCCTTTTAGTATTTCACCCTGCTTTGGTACATAAACCTTTATCCCTTTATTCCTCACTTCATCCAGTATCGAGCTAAATGATTCCGAGTCGCTACTCAAACCATTAGCCACCAACATCCTCACTTCATATCTATTTAGTATTTGAGCCAAACCGTTCATATGGTCTGCTTGAGGATGAGTCATTACCAACACCTCAATTTTTCGATCCCAAAATGGTAAAAATTCACCCAAACATGCCAGCACTCTCCCATCTGGTCCGCCATCAACCACAACCTGGAAAAAAGACCGAAATATCAATGTAGAATCCCCTTGGCCAACATTACATGCCACTATATGCAAATTATCATCAGGATATTGCCTAATTACAAAAATCGTAATCGATATAGTTAAAATCAATGTCCAACCTCGCCATCCCTTCATCTATTCAGCCTATCAAATTTAACTCTTTAAAATCATCAACCTTTTCCTTCATATCTGCATACAACTGCTCATTCTATATCAAATCATGTATTTCCCTAACATTTAAATGCAAATCCATTTGTCACACTCTGTATATATTTCTATAAGCCTTATTAAACTATTAAATGATTTGACCTATATAAATACATACTGCACACCAAACTATAAATGCAAGTTTTTGAATTAAAAACAATAAAAATTTCCTAAATCCATATAAGCAAGTACTCCAAAAAACCTTTTTAGAGGCATCTAGTGCGATTCTCATCAAGTTGCATCACTAAGATATATCTACTTTGCTCGTTTGTCACGATAATTTGTTAACTTAACTTAAATTCGCGATACGTAACCAATTTAAGTAACAACACTTTTTAGACAAGATTGGGCCTTAACATGTTATGTCGTACATTCCAAATCAAAATTTTAAAATTAGATCCGATTTTACAAATTTCTATGTTTTATCATTTCTATTATATGTCTGCCAATTATCACTCAACAATCGTATTTGCTTCGCATAAATACCTAGCATTCTTCTACTTTGTCTGACACTTATTCAATAAAAATCAGTCAAAGACAATTAATTGCATACTTCCCACTCACTTAACAAGTTGAATCAGTTATTTATTTTATAATCACACTACAACATTACCAATCACGCACTTGGACATTAGCCTTAAATAAGCTTTTGAAGCTAATCTTGGCACTTTGGTAAGCCACTGATAATTAACACTAATTACATCATATCAATCCTCTCCCTAAAAATTGCCTACTAAACCTATAGTCCGATCACTCTATTAAGGTATCTGCCATTTCTTTCGTTTAGCACCAACTCACTCCATCTGATAAGCAAAATTGTGTCCAATTTCAATTCAAATTGAGGTTATACCCACCCTTGATTAATTAGTTATCTTAATAACTAAGTGTTTATAAGCCTCACTCAAACTCCAACTAGCTATCTAGAAATGTACTTCCACCCCCCGACCCTGACTTATATTTTGACACCTACATAAGTCAATAAATCCTCATTATCAAACACACATTTAACCTGCTAACTAGCAGACTAGTATTATTAGATGCCAATTAAACATAATTAGCAAGATAGAAACACAATTGCCAAACATAACAATATCTTCAGTTTTACTTCCACATTTTTTACAATTTTAAAAATTCATAATTTCAAGAAACTGTGTCACACCCGATCAACCATGATTATTTCGGTTTTTCTTTTTCCTTTAATAACCCGAAGCAATGTCTTCTTAAACCATAAATAAGCCATAATTAAGCCAAGATAAACCCAAACCAAATCTATCCAATCTATCTTATTCATGTCAAACCAGTCCAACTCAGTTGCTGACCAATTAAAACCTCCCATTTTCTTCACTAAAATCACAAAAATTGTTAAGGGCACATACACCACACTTCCCACTACACCTCCTAAAACGGTTGAAATCGCCTCAGCCATCATTTTCACTAGTCCCAAAGCCATTATTCCTGGTATTAACCAAATAACCATTAAATTTGCCAGAGGTGAAACTACTGAAACTCTTCCAAACACCCCTATTATCACCGGCATGGTAACTAACTGTGCTGCCAGAGTGGTTGCTAACTCCAAAGTAGTCAAATCCAATACCTCTTTTGTTTTACTTTTTTCTTTAAATTTAAGTTTCTCAATAAATCTCTTAAACCCTCGATTTATATCCGGAGCCAACCATAAAATACCCCCTGTTGCTGTCACTGACAACCAAAAACCTACATCTTCTATCAGATCAGGCTCAAACACCAGCATTCCTCCTGCCGCCAATATCAAACCCCAACTTGCCCAATAATCCCGACCAGCCAACTTGGCCAGATAAGCCAAACAACCCATTACCGCCGCTCTCACTACCGCAGCGCTCGCTCCAGCCAACAATGTATAAATAATTATCCCAATAAAAGATAGGACTATGGCCATCTTCTTTTTAAAAAGTCTAGAAAACATTGCTACTAGAGCCCCTGCAACTACCGATATGTTATAGCCACTAGCCGCAATCATGTGCACCGTTCCCGTATCTACTAGACTTTCATAAAATTCCTCTGGCATCTGGGCTTTTATTCCCAACAACATTCCTATCAACAAACTTCCCTGAGGCTCAGGCAAACCTCGTGTCATTAAGGGTATTATCTTCTGTTGCCAATCCTCCACCCTCCACAAAATTCTCTCTTTCACGCTCTTTGCAGCCTCTTCCTTTTCAATCGATACAATCTCTGGATAATTCAAATAAAAATACTCCTTCCCTAGCCCGGTCACTCTCTTATACATATTGCCAACCAACACCAACCTGTCACCCCTATTTACAACGACATCAGTCGCTAAAGTCACTCTCCAACTGTTTTGCTCGATGATATATTTCGATCCACTAATTGCCGGTTTCTTAGTCAGCCTCATTTTTACCCTCACCCACACATAATCCCGCCTATCCTGCGCCAATGGTTCAAGCGGAGTTTCAGCCCCCACCCGAAACCCCTTCCACTCAATTTTTCGATCCACAAAATATAATTTTTGTCCCAATAATACCCAAATCAGTATTACAAAGAGACTCAAACAGACACATTTTGCCACCCAAAATCTAAACTTAATTTTTGTGAAAAATGCGTGAAACATCTACCTTATATAACCCGACTCTGCCTAGAGTGTTTCGGGTTTATCCCTCACTAAAATAGACCTATATAAACTTTTTAAAAAACGCTCACCTGTTCTTCAATCCGTTCATAGACATTTTGTGGAATTCCCGCTTTGTCCTTGAGTTCCTCCTTTGTTCCATAAGGCCGGTTATCAATAATTGCCTGCGCGCGCGCCTCCCCTATCCCCCAAAGCTCATCTAACTGACTCAAACTCGCCGAATTAATATTTACTAGCCCCTCATCAACTTGACCTACCGTCTCCGCTTCAACCTTATCACTCGATACACTCACGCTTTTAAAAGGCACAAACACTTTTTGTCCATCACCAAGAGGCGCTGCCAAGTTGATTTGTTTGGCAATCAAATCAAAATCTGCTTCCTGATCAAAACCACCTGCCTGATCCAATACTTCCCCCACTCTGCTTCCGCCTTTAACTTTGTAAACTCCAGGCTTGACCACCGCACCCGAAACATCCACCCAGATTTCCTCGGAAACTTCACTCTCTTCTGTCTCCTGAGCCATGATTTCCACCTCAGGCTCGCTCTCAACCATTCGAGTCTCTTTTATTCCAAAAATCATCAAAACCAACCCCAGCCCAGCCAGCCCCAACGCAATTGGTTGTGCCTTAATCTGCTCGGCTAACCCTTCCAGCCAGCCATTGTCCATAATTTGACGCTACTAAACTTTTCCATTTCCTGTCAACTAGTCTTCATCTCTTTCTTGTCTCTCAACCAACCTCTTCTTCTAAATTCCGCTACCACTTGTAACGCTTGTTCCCGACTCAACAAACGTTGCCTATGATTAATCTCTTCTCCTCCCTTAACCTCCTTGGGTTTATATTTTGCTCT
>CAYNMS010000035.1:8397-11110 GCA_964398525.1 uncultured Pseudomonadales bacterium
CTCTCCAACCTCATCTGCATTCTCTTGAGATTCTCCACTTGTAACCACTCCTTTTAACCCATCAAGCTCTTTTAATTTGTCCGCTTTCGATTTCTTCCTGGCTTCTTTTCTACGCTTCAAAGCCTGCCACTTTTCACTTTCTTTGTCCCCAACAAAAAGCCACGCATTAATCATCAATGCATTCCAGTACCACCTCTCACTCCCAGGCCAATCTACCCAAAAGTCTTGTTCTCCAACCTCAATTTGGACTCCTCTTCTCACCGCCCATTTTCCCATCTCAATGTCAATCTCATCTACCACCTGCCTGACTGTTTCCACCACTCCCCCAACCAAACCCAAGTCTTTACCTTTTCCCCATCTCTCCCCCAGGCTGTCAACACTGGCTCGCGCTCGTCGCCACCAGCCTCTTATTTTCCCCTCTGCTCGTGAATTTCCACCTTCAATTTTTTCACTCATCTACCTCTAGCATTAGCAAACGTTCTCATTCAGTGCAAGTAAAATTGTGGCAAATCCGCCAAATTCCTACCAAACTCTTACTTTTCTTAAACCACAATGCTCAACAACCCTTGCACCCCTGTCTTAGCCGGCACATAAATCACTCGCCTAATTTCTTTACCTTCAACCCATTTACCTACCTTGTCCTCCTTCAAAGCCAGCTCGAGAGCCTTCGCCTCAAAATCTTTTCTGCTCGCCTCCTCCAGACTCGCTTCAATCACTGCTCTGGTTTTTCCATTAACCTGCACTACGATCGCTACCATGTCCTCAACTACCAATTCCTCGTTCCAGCTTGGCCAGTTGCCCAAGTGGATTGACTCCTCTTCTCCCAAAGCTTGATTCAATTCATCCGCAATAAACGGCGCCAGAGGAGCCAACAATTTCAACACCGCTAAACTATCATGTCGAGACAACACTTGTCCTTCCTCTCTCCATGCATTTATCAACTCCATCATTCTGGCAATAGCTGTATTAAACGAAAGTCTCTCAATATCTTCGGTCACTTGTTTTATTGTTTTATGAACTCTTACAAGCATCTCAGGACTGCTTTTCTCCCCTCTCTTAGACTGATCCTTATAAATCGTCCAAACCCGCTTTAAAAACCGATTCACTCCACTCACCGATTCTGTGTTCCAAGGCTTATCCGCTTCAATCGGCCCCATAAACATTTCGTAAACTCGCAAGGTATCCGCACCAAACCTGTCTATTACCTCATCCGGATCAATCACATTCCCCTTACTTTTACTCATCTTTTTGTGATCAGGCCCCAAGATCATGCCCTGATGTCTCATTTTCATAAACGGCTCATCAAAGTCCAAATACCCCTGGTCGCGCAAGAATTTCGTCACAAATCTCGAGTACAATAAGTGCAGCACAATATGCTCCGGCCCAATCATATAAAAATCCACCGGCAGCCATTTTTTCAACTTCTCCTTGCTCGCCCAAACTGCTTCATTCCTGGCGTCAGGATATCTCAAAAAATACCAACTACTATCCACAAACGTATCCATCGTGTCATACTCTGGTTTCCACCCTTGGCCATACAGTTTCTCTACCCTCTCCTTCAACTCCCTCGATCCGACCAAAGGTGATTCACCGGTCGGCTTAAACTCGACATCGGTTGGCAACATCCATGGTAGATGCTCTTCTTTCACCGGCTGTGGTTTGCCTTGAGGGTCATACACAATTGGAATTGGCGCTCCCCAATATCTCTGTCGGCTAATTAGCCAATCCCGAAGCCTATATGTTGTAGACCATTGAGCAAAACCTTTACCAATCATCCATTCCGCCATTTTTTCCTTACCCTCTCCCCAAGCTTCCAAGCCATCAAATTCACCTGAATTCACCAACTTACCACCCTTTTCATGACAATACATATAACTATCCTTCTCATCCCAATCCAACTGCTCCTCAGGAATCCCCTTTATTAACCCGTATTCTTTGGCTTCTTGATTCTGGCTGGACAACTCAAAAACTTGGTCCTTGAAGATCACTACCTTTAACCACCCATCAGTATCTACATACCATGGCCCAGCATTCAAATTACTCTGCACTAACTTCACAAATTTCTTCTCATCTCCTTTAGGGACAATAACTCCGTATCCCCAATCTTCATAATCCGTCAGATACCATCCCTCTTCTTTCATCTGTTTTTCAAAATCAGGACCCACACTCTTTTTGATCACAATTGAATGAGATTCTGACTGCACATCGACAACCTTTCGGATTTTAAGGCCAAACTTTCTGGCAAATGCATAATCTCTTTCATCATGAGCCGGAACACCCATTACTACTGCTGTACCGACATTAACTAAAACATAATCCGCTATCCACAATGGGACTTCCTCTAAATTTACAGGATTTACAACTCTTAAACCGGTATCTACTCCCGTTTTATCTTTTTCTCCAATTTTCCGCTCCTCCTCCGTCTTCTTGAATGACTGGTCCAAGTAAACCCCTACCTTCTCTTGCTTATCTTTAGGAACCAACTTCATCAACTTCAGTTCTTGAAATTTTTCTGGAGCAATTACCACAAAGGTCGTACCAAAAACTGTCTCCCAAAATTTAGTCCAAACAGTCAGCTTTACCTCAGCTTCCTTAAGTTGAAAATCAATCGCCAAACCTTTTGCTTTTCCAATCCAATTTATCTGCTGCTCAACTGTGGCCTTCGGCCAATCCACCTGATCCAAATCCTCCAGTAACTCTTCCCGATAATCCG
>CAYNMS010000036.1:0-10698 GCA_964398525.1 uncultured Pseudomonadales bacterium
CGCCCGGCAGCCTATGTCAATGGCATTTTAGTCGATTATCTTATTCCCAAACTTTTCTTGTCCGACCTAGTTTTCCTGTTCCTCTTTTTGCTCTGGCTCCTCCGCTCCCGCGCCCGCGCTCGTTTAGCCTCCTTCTTCTCCACCCACTCGGTTATCCTTCTTTCCCTAATTGCCATCCTCAGTGCTAGCACTCTTCTTGCCGCCCGCTCCATTCCTGCCTTCTATTTCCTCGTCAGACTCGGCCAACTCCTCCTTATGGGCATTTGGCTCCACTCCATTTTGCCCAGTCTCAAGCCCCTTCAAAGTCCCCTTGCCTCCGCCTTGGTTTTTCAATCTCTCCTTGCCATCATTCAATGGATTCAAAAAAAGTCTCTCTTAGGCTATCTCCTTCTTGGCGAAACCACTATACGCACTGCCCCCAATATCGCCAAATCCACCCTTGGTGGTAGCGTTCGCCCCCTCCCCTACGGCACCACCCCTCACCCCAATGTCCTCGGCGGTTTCATCGCCATCTCCCTTCTAATTCTTGTCCTTATTCGTCACTTCCATCCCGACACAGGCAGTAGCATCCCCAAACGCCTGCGCCAATTCCTAGCTTTTTACTTACCTGTCCTGTTAAGCCTCGCTGCCCTCTTTCTTACTCAATCGGTCAGCGCTATCCTAGCCCTCCTCCTCGGTCTCCTCCTTTTCAGAGTCAATCTTTCCTCTAGCCAAAATCGTGTTTCACTCCTAGCCATCCTTTTAGCCCTGGGTTTTATCGGCACTGCTGCCTCCGACCCAACTAGTATCACCCGCCGCCTCCAACTTATCCAAATCAGCTTCGACATGTTTATCTCCCACCCTATCTTCGGTGTTGGTCTCAACAATTTCACCGCCGTCATGCCCCAGTTTGGTGAAATCACCTCCATCACCACTCGCTTCTTTCAACCGGTCCACAATATATATCTTCTCTGGTTTACCGAAACCGGTCTGGCTGGCCTCATTGCCCTCTTTACTATCATCTGGCAACAAAGCCAATCCTTTGCCCTAAATTCTCGCTTCAGCCCCAAAGTTCCCCTCCTCTCTCTTCTCTTAATCGGTGTGGCCGACCACTATCCGCTCACCCTCCAAACCGGCCAACTTCTCTTGGTCCTCTGCCTTGTCATCATCTTTCTCCCTCTTCCCAAACCAGCCCAAAAAAAGCCTCGTGTAAAAAAGACCGCCCCCGCCCAAAAATAGGCTTAGTCTTTCCCACCTATTTCTCCATTTAGTCTTTCTTCATTTCCTCCAAGTGCAAGGGTGAATGGTTTTTCAACTCCCCTCAATATCACTTCAAGTAATCCTTCTTTAGTCACCCTTATCTCTTCCACCACTCCATTTATACTCCTTGCCATACTTTCTTGTTCCGGATTTACCCCCTGATTTCCTGCTTCTATATTTCCCATCTCTCCTCCTCAACAAATAACTTTTAACCATAAAAAAACCTCCCCGTCGGGAGGCCTCTGGTTGCGTTTGTGAAACTACTCTCTCACGCCACCGCCTCCCTCGGGGTGTTGTAAAAGAAATAATTAAAGAAACTCAAATTCATATTTTTCATCTAAAAGCATTTTAGCTCATTGTCATAACTTGTCAAACCGTCTTTGGGTATAATCAACCTATGAAACTCCACCAGCTCAAAGCCAAATTCAAAAACCAATGGATATTAGCCCGCGTCACCAAAACCGACGCCTCCGGTCAAGCCGACCAAGTCGAGCCTATCGCCCATTCCAAGTTTCGCGCCGACATTGAATCCAAACTTCACTCTTCCCCGGAAAAACACGTTACCGTTATCTATACCGGCAAACCCAAACCCAAACTCTAATGTCTCTTTTCCTCCGCCTCCACCGCTTTTTTACTCGCCCTGCCTCTTGGCCTTTAAATTCCCACGACCCCATTATCACTCTTCCCGTCCTTCTCACCCACTCCGATTACCAGCTCCACACCACTTTTGCCCTTGATACTGGCGCCAGCTACACCGTTATTTCACCCTTTATCGCTACTCACCTAAAACTTAAATTAAATCGCTCTACTCAAATCACCACTGCCACCGGCATCGAAACCGCCGCCCTGACCAAAATCCCCGTCCTCTCTGTCCTGGGCCGCACTCACTCAAACTCACCCGCCCTTGTAGCCGACATCCCCGAAGAGTCCGGCGTCACTGGCCTGCTTGGTCTTTCTCTTCTCCAACACTTTCACCTCGAGCTTGATTTCCCCCATTCCCAACTTTTTTTACGCTAAAGCAAGTCAAAACCTATTCAAGCAAAATAAGAAACCGGAAGGAAACAGCCAATTATTCCGTCCCATTTTCTCACTATTTTCATTTCCAACTCCTGCCTGCTCTTAGGATCAGCCATGATTTCTTTGGCTCTTTCTAATGCTTGATCTGTAACCACTTGTGGCCACAAATCCACCGACACTGCTCGGTTTAAATTTCCAACCTCAAACTCCTCTATTCGACATGACCAAAACCTCCATATGGCCAATTTCTCATTATGTCTTATCTTCCCCAGCTCTCCACATCTTTTTCTAAGTTTCATTTCCAAAGCAATATTCTCTTCGTTGTTTTTTCCATCAATTTCAAACATCACCTGCAAATCACTACCTGCCACCTCTCCAAACAACTATCCCAAATCTATTATTTTGGCCTCTGATAATATTCTGGCAATTTTTGCTTTAACAAATTCTCTCACATTTCCACTAAATTGTGATTCATGCCTTTTAAACTCCGGCAGCTTTAACGCTTTCCCGCCAAAAGTATCCAACATCAAATTGTAATCAAACAAATAATCTTCCGATCGGTAATATTTCTCCATTGCATTCCTTATACCTGGAGAACTGGTCGCATGGCCTACATTCCGCATCACTGAATTAAACCACCTAGCTTTTTCCGGCATTATCCTCGAATCGCCAAAAAACTGCTGCCAATCTTTTCCAACTTCCATTCCGAATTTTTGCTTATCTACAAATATTTCCCAAAGTTTTTGCTGGATTTCACTAAACCTTAGATAATTTTCTTCACCCTGGCTAGAATAGCCTAACTCCTTCAAATATGCTTCAAAAAACACCCAGACTGCATCCACAAACAACTCTTGCTCAATCTCCCCATCTTCGCCTCCGGGCATAATCACCAACAAATCCAAATTCGCTAGAGTCATCATCACCTCCCCCATTACCGTCTCAAACCTCTCGTCCACCTCAAACCAATTCCCTGTTTCTTCTTCTTTCTTCCCCATCGACATATTATGACATATTAGTATCTGTTTTATATCACTCTATTTCCGGGCTTTTTTAGAAATTCCTCTTTTCCCCTACGCCTTACACCTCTACAAACCCTTCCACTTCACCACGCCCATTAATACCTATTACCAAATACTCGTCCCCTTTTTTTCCTTGATGCCGAGCCAAAACCACATGATCAAATTCTCCCCCCAACAATTCTTGACAATCTTTTTTATCATTTCCGGTTTGCAGCTCAGCCCTAAATCGCTTTCCGCTCCTGACCACATTTCCAATAAATATATCCCCCATCTTCGTCAACTTCACCGTCACCGCCAGTTCACAATGCAACGCCTCCCATTTTGTCATCTCAAACATTCTCGGTTTAGCCACCCCTAGCATTGGCTCCATCACTTCTACGTCACCAACTTCAAAAAACTTACTGGTTATAATCATCCCGCCCTTATCTATATCTTTATATACTCTCAATCTTAATTGATTATTTTCAATCATTAGCCTGGAATCAACAGTTCCATTTAAGTACCTTACTCCAGACATATTTCTCTCCGATCTATAACTACTCAGCTCAAAACCCGGATTCCAACTTGAGTATTCACCAAGTTCTCTCCAATCTTTTACATAATCTTGTCTAACATATAAAAAATCGTCATCAACAACCCATTCATCATTTGCCACCCATCCGGTATTGACCCTCACCGCTTCGACCACTCCAGAAAAAACATCCAACTTAAAAGCAATCAAAGCCCAATCAGGCCACTTTCCCTGGTCCCACATTTTATAGGTATATTCTAAAACATAAAAATTTTTCTCCATTATTCTACCTTTATTATCACTAACCACTTCCGCCATCATTCCCTCACTATAAAAATAATCTCGGTATTCCATTACTCCCAACTGCATTCCTTCACTTGAATCAATCGACATATCCTCCCAAGTAACCACTCTAACCACTCTTCCCTCATTATCTGAAAATAATTTTTGATACTTTCGTCTCTTTCCAGCCTCAAGTACTTGTAATTCTTCCAACTCAGTTTTAAATCCAAACTCTTTCTCTTTCCATTTCTCATCACTCTCCCCAGAAGTATCCCTAAACTCCAAAGAGTCATGGTAGTCATCATCCTCATTCAGAAACATACCCCACAAATGTGTGTCTACTAATCCTTCTAAAATTCTCAGTCGCCGATCACTTGGCAACCCTGACTCTGGTAAATTTTTTTCCACATAAATACCCATATTCTCTCCACCAATTCACGCCGCATCTTAAAAGACATTCCCCCGTAAATCAACCCTCTTCAATTACCGTTTTTATAAACTATCTCCAGACTCACTTCTCCAGTATCTTCATCTAACCACACCCTCACCATACTCCTTTCTTCTTCAGGTGGAATATCATCCTTATCCTCCACTCTTTGCCCGTCCCAATCCCAACTAGTTCCAGACCTTACCATTACCCCCTTTGGAATCTCGGCTTCAATCAGCCACTCACCCCCATCTCCTTGGCTGAGTTTCCCCTCCAAAACCACTCCACCCACCATTAGTTTTTCTAGCCTTACTTTCTTTTTCCCTTTATAAATTACTACCAAAACTTCACCAAATATTTCTCTATTTCTTTGATCCTCGCTCCTAAGATTCAAAGTTGGATATTCCCTCCACATTCGACCCAACTCTCTTTCACTAACACCACCGCTCACTTCTTCCAATACATAAGTTACTATTTCTTGAGCTGGCAACAAATAGTCCCTCAACACCACTTTCCCAACCATTTTTCTCCCGTCTTCCCACTCTAACCAAACATTTGCCAATCCTCCATCTTCACGATCCTCCACTTCCACCCAATAAGTCATCTTCCCTTCCCAACCTTTAATTTCTCTTCGCCTTACTTCTCTCCACTGATTACCCCATTCCTCATATCCATGAATCGCCCGATCCACCACAAACCTATTACTGTTTTCATCCACCTTTTGGATAATAACCTCTACTATTTCACATTCATTTTCATCTTCCGTTCTTTCCATTATCACCTCAAAACCATTTTGTTTGATCTCCTCTGGACAAGCGGTCACCCCCATCCTACTTTCTTCTCCCGCTTCACCCAACCACCACAAGCTCTCTCTTTTAATCCCGTCTTCTTCTTTCAACAAATAACACCATTCAACTCCCTGAGTTTCGAAGTAGTAGTACCATGCTTCCCACAACCTCAATTTACCAACCAATTTCATTTCATCTGCTTCATTAGTCATCAACCTTTCCAGCTCATCCCCAAACACTGCCACCTGTCTGCTTAGCACCCCATCTGCAGTAAAAGCATTTAGAGTGATCTCTCCGCCAACACTCTCATCCACCAACCTCCAAGCTTTAACTACTTGTAAAATTTTGAATAAATCCTCCTTATGTTCACTAAACTCTTTCTCTATCACCTCCCCAACGTCCTCCACCCTCATTTGGTCCAAAGCCATTCGTAGCCCCAATCTCCATTGTATTAACTCCAGTATCGCCTGCTTTCTCTCTTCACTTTCATCAAAATAATACTCACTCACCAGAGGGATTCTTCCTCCCACTACTCGTTCCAAAATCGGTTCTTCAGCCATTATGTTAATCTTGGCTTCTCCAATATTTCTCCATCTCATCGATAAATCTTGGCCTGAAGGCTCTTTTTCTTTATTCATCCGTCAGCAAATTTAACCTACCATTCCGGTTTTGTCCACCGCTCTCAAATCAACTTGATTAATTAACTCACGCTAAATCCATTCTGCACATACAAAGTTTCCACTTCTGCTTCTCCCGCACCCCTATACTTCTTTACTTCCTGGGATTCAAACACTCGATTAACATTCATTCCACTCAGCGGATTAACTATCATCACCAAATTACCTTCTTCGCTCTCCACCGCTTCAGTAATGACCACCAAACCTTTCCAATTTTTTCCCATCAATTCATCCTGAAACAACACCTCACCTGCATTCCAACTTAACTGCTCAGCCTCAATCTTTTCACTCAAATATCGAATTTCCGCCAAACCAACTTGAACTTCTTCGATCCTTGCATCTTCCAAACCAAGTTGGCCAAGCCTTTCCAAATCGAAATCAATTCCCTCAATCACCAAACTCAATCCCAGCATAGGTTTCATGCCTTCAAGAACTTTCCTCTCACCACCTATTGGAATAATTTCACTCAAACTTACTTCTCCGACTAGGCAATAAACATCATCTTCAACATACAACATACCATCTTCGAGTTTCCTAAATCTTACCCTCACTTCATCTTCCATTGCTCCAACTACAAATTGCTCATTATCATCTCCTCCAATCCACCGTATCTCAGCTACCTCCCAATCTTCTCCTATTGCCACTTTGGTAACTTCCTGTAACACCTCTATCCCTTCTCCAATTACAACACTTTCTCTTGAAATATGTGTTTCTTCAGAATCCTCCCCTGGATAGATCAACTCGTTTATGGAATAACCAAACCTTTCCACTCTTTTCATTTTTGTCATTCCTTCTAAGTCATAAAGCCTCTCAGCTACAATTTCCAAACTTTGCCCCTCTACTTCCACTTCCACACAAAAATTATCCCCATCCCCGTCAAGAAAATAGAAGTACTCAAAAATGCTCTTTCTATCCCCGGTCTCTTTTCCAAACACTTCCGCTCTCCCCACAAAACCTGTTTCCTGCAATGCCATCAGCTCCACATTATCCCCCAAGTCCTTAAATACTTTTTCCGAAATGGCATATCTCACGTTTATAGCTTTTACACACGCTGTCAAATCTTCTGAATATCTCAAGCCCTGCTCTATCAATTCATCCTCTTCATCATCATCTAACAATCTTCCTTGCCATCTCAACAACCTGTGGTCTTGTGTCACTCTAGGTAATTTTAATTCCCTTGCAATCCTTAGCCTAAACTCACCCCCCGTTTCTCCCTCCATTTCAAACGAAGTGTCTTGTTCAATCCCCATATTTATTCCTTAAGCAATTCATCATTTGCTAACATCCTAATTGCTGCCACCCTCCAGCGCAATCATCAATTTTTGCCAGTTGTTGCAATGTTTTGCCTAGGTGTTGAATAATCAATATGTGAACCAAAAACTAATTCTCCCGCTCATCTTTAGCATCACCTTCTTCTTCTCTCCTTCCCCAGCTCAAGCCAGCGCAACCTGTCCAGGAGACGCCAACGCCGATAATCTAGTCGATCTCTCCGATTTCTCCATCCTTGCTAGCCAATACCTTCAACGCGGTCCCAATCTCATTTCCGATTTCAATCAAGATCAACTGGTCGATCTCTCCGATTTCTCCATCCTTGCCACCCACTTTCTCAATCGTTGTTCCACCGACTCAAATCGCCCTGTCCCCGTGCTCTCAGTTGCTTATTATCCTTTAAAAGACGGCAAACTCGATACCCAAACTGTCATTCAAGATACTTACGGCGAATACGATTTAACCTTGGACGAAGTACGTTTCCATGTCGCAAATTTAATTCCGTTAGTCGAATCCGCCCTCGAAACTGGCTCCACTTTTCATGGTTACAAAAATTCCTCAGCCAAACCATTTTTAGATTATCAAATTATCTCTCATCAAGAAATCCACGAAGCTGTCCCACTCTCAGACCTCACTTATAACGGTTTACCCCTCCCCGACTACCTTTCCATGATGAACCGGCTTAATGTCTGCGACTATGTCGACAACCTCGGTGTCCGCGAAATCTGGCTCTGGACCTATGCTGGCACCGGCAAATCCGGCTGGGAATCCAATATGAGCAGCATTTATGGTGACATCAGCAACAGTACCCGAAACCCTAATGACTTACCCGCCTGCAATCATAGTTACACTGTCTACGATTATAATTATGGTCGTGGTGTCTCCGAGGCCATCGAAGATCACATGCACCAATTCGAAGCCATCTTTCGTTTCATCGACCGCACGCTCTTCTGGGAAAAATTCGTCGGCTACTATCCTGGCTATACAATCCAAGATACCCGTCGCCGCTGCGGTTGGGCCCACTTTCCCCCCAATGGCATCAAAGACTACGATTGGGCTAACCAAACTCCAGTCACCACCGACTGTGAATCCTGGAATCCGGATTCATACGGACCAACCATTACCATCAATTGCACCCATTGGAACTGCAACTCACTAGACTTCTTCATCTGGTGGATGCAAAACTTGCCAGGTGAAGGTAACCCCTACACCTATCAAGGCCGCCCTCTGCGCAATTGGTGGCTATTTATCTCTGACTTCGACCAAATCATGCAGCAAGGCCTAAGCCTCACCCACTAGTCACCTCCACATAAACCACCTACTTCTGCTGTCTACATTCTCTCCGGTGCTTCTATACCCAACAGTTTTAATCCAACCTTAAGCCTCTCTGCCATCGCCTCAGTCAACCTCAATCTCAATCCAGTTTTATCTTCTGTCTCGCTCAAAATCGAATGCTTGTTGTAAAACGTGTTAAATCTCCCCGCCAACTCATACACATACCCGGCCACCATGTGTGGCGCTAGCTCCTCTGCCGCCTTCTCGATTACTTCTTCAAACCTCACCAATTGCCTCAAAACAGCCCTTTCCTCCTCGTTTAATTCCTTGCCCTCAATTAATCTATCAACTCCCTCTCCACCCGTCTGGCTCTGCCATTCCACCACTTTTCCAACCTCCCCAGCTTTTCTCATCACCGATCTTGCCCGCGCATACGTGTACTGCACATACGGCCCACTATTACCCTCAAATGCCACTGACTCTTCAAAATTAAACACCACATCGCCTCCTACATTGGATTTCAGTAGGGCATACTTGACCGCTCCTTGAGCTAACATCTCCGCCACCCGATCTTTATCGCCACCTAGATCTGTACCCTTTTCTGCTATCACTTCTTCTACTTTCCTTTTTGCCTCGTCCAATAGCCACACCCCTCTTAAAACCTTGCCCGTCCTGGAACTCATCTTCCCCTCTGGTAGTCTCACCATTCCATGTGACACGTGCCGAGTTTTCTCTCTCAATTCACTCTCGACTTCTCCCATCGCCGACAATACCACCTTAAAATAATCATCAATCTCATTGCCAGTTACAATAATCGAACTATCATATTTCCAGTCCTCATATTTCTTTGGCGCCAACCCCAAGTCCTTGGCCTCATAAGTTGGCAAACCTTTCGCGTTAACAAACACCCGATTATGTAACCCTTTTTTCTCCCCCGGATAAATTATCGCCCCACCCTCTCCTTTTTCAAACACTCCCTGAGCTAGCCCCTCCTGCACTAATTTATACCCATACTCGCCTACCGCACTTTCAAAATAATAACCTTCAAACTTCGTCCCCAGTCTCTGATAAATCGACTCAAAGTATTCCAAACTCCACGCCCTTCCTGCCCGGTAAAGCTTCTCCACCTCAGCCAATCTCTCCTCATCAATTTCCACCATCTTGCTGTAATCAACCTGAGCTTCCCAGCCTTCCTCCTCTACCAATCTTCTCTGAGCCACTACATAAACCAGCGCATTAATTTCCCCCATCTGCCCCTTTGCATGCTCATTTTCTTTATAAGCATTCGCCCCCAGAGCATATGCTTGACCCAAATATTCCACTCTTTCGGTCAGTACCCTTAGTTCCAAATCTTCCAAACTCAACTTATCCTCTTTCATCTTTTCCTTTAGTCCCCACAGGCTTTTTGCCACATGCATGCCCACATCACCTTGATAACACACCCGCCTCACCTGGGCACCCACCGTCTCCGCCAATCTCGACAAACTCTCACCCACAATGTTGCTATATAAGTGTCCAATATGAAACTCCTTAAACGGATTCGGGTCTGTAAACTCAACCACTACCTTTTTGCCGGCCAATTCCCCCTCTAACTCAAGTTTTCCATCTTCCACATCGTTTCTAATTTGCCTCAAATAATACTCATCCCTCAAGTAAAAATTCACAAACCCCGGTCCGGCCACTTCCACTTTTTCCACTTTATCTTTCAACTCCTTATTTAGTTCAATCATTTCTCTCAACCTGTCAGCAATTGCCTCTCCTAGCTCCCTGGGATTTTTCCCCGCTACCCCCGCCCTGGCAAGCGCTACATTGCTCGACCAATCCCCATGCGCCTCCGCCACCGGCCGCTCTAGCCTAACTTCTTGGCTATCCAAACCCATTCCCTCCAAAACTTGTTTTACTGTTTTGACAATTTCTTGCGTAATCATTTCCTCTCCATTCTAACTTTTTTATTAAATTTAGTCACAAAAAAACCGCCTCCCTCAGGTTGCGGTTGCTCAAAGCAAAGGTACCACCTCAACTTGTTCTCGATTCCAGCGCTTACGGGCTTACCCGGCAGGCATTTCCTCCCGCGCCTCTATGTGGATCGCGACTCCACCTTGGCTTTATCTCGATTATATCTCTTTAAACCTATTTTGCCATCTAAGAAATCAACTCTTCCCTCTTGGCCAGCTGGTAACCAATCGCCTCTCTG
>CAYNMS010000037.1:0-10141 GCA_964398525.1 uncultured Pseudomonadales bacterium
AAAAGGGAGGAGTGGTAACGGTTGAAAGGTCTGTTAGTTGAAGGATAAAGGCTCCAGTAATGACTGGAATGGCCATGAGAAAGGAAAAGAAAAAGGAATCTTTTCGATTCAGACCGACAAGAGTGGCGGCAGAGATGGTGGAGCCTGAACGGGAAATGCCGGGTACGATGGCTAATGCCTGGAAAAAGCCGATTAACACGACTAAATGAGGAGGTAGGGAATCAAGGGTGTGGCGCTTTGAAGCGAAAAGATGAGAAGCAAACAGGAGCAGGGAAGTGATTAACAGGCCAAGGGCAACGACTGATAAGGATGAGAAAAGTTCATTTAAAACTGGTTCAAGAAAAAAACCAACGAGGACAGCGGGTATAGTGGCAAGTGAAAGAATCAGGAAGAGATGTTTGTTGATCTGGCGAAGGCGGGTAAAGAAAAAAATGATTACGGCAAAGAGGGAGGCTACATGAATTAAAACATCGAAAAAAACAGGCGGGGTGGTAATACCTAGGGCAGTTTGGGCAATGACTAGATGGCCGGAACTACTTACCGGTAGAAACTCAGTCAAACCTTGAACCAGACCTAAAATTAAAGCTTGGACGGGACTCATTTGAGATCTTTTTTGAGGTTTGAGTACCAGTCGTTTAGTATGCGAGCAACTAAGTCTTTGGCACCTAGACCAAAGGCGAGCCCAAAGCCGAGAGCAAGCATAGCGGTAAAGCCAATGAAGAGAATATTGATGAGTCGGGCAGCGATGTTGAGTTCAGCAAAAGCAGCCATGACGGTAAAAACCATGACCATATAGCTGCCAATTTTACTGACGAGTCGGCCGGTGCTGCGGCTAATTTGAGAAAGAGAGCCTTTGATAAGACTTTCCACGAGGCCGGCTACCAGAGTACCGACCATGAGGATGAGAGCGGCTGAGATAACCTGGGGAATGTAGCTTAAGATGTTGGTGAGAAAATTGGAAACGGTAGTTAAACCCAAGAGGTTAACAGCGGCGATAAAAAAGACGAGTAAAACGAGCCATTTAATAATGTTACCCAGGACATGTTCGATATGGGTGGTGACTTCAGCTTTTTCTAAAAACTTTTCGACAGGTGAGCCGCTGAGGGCACGCGAAAGGTTGAGGGCCTCTAAGAGTTTGACAACCAACCATTTGGTCCAGCGGGCAACAATTATGCCGATAAGGACGATGATAATGGCAGCAACCAAAATGGGGATGTAGGAAATGGTCGTTGCCAAAACATTATTAAGCGCAATCGATAGGGCTTGTTGAATACTGGTGGTGGTAAATACGGGTTGCAATTTGGCCTCCTCAATTGATTATCGTGAATGAAAGGATGGATGTCAACGGAGGCAGTTAGTGGCGTACCGGAAATTGTAAGCCAGATTCTGTTCCCTCGCTAGGCGAGTTTAGCTATCATCTGTCTAATGCCTCTACTTTAGGCCTGGGGGAAGCACCTCATAACGGCCTGATCGAGAGTTGCAGCGAGGAGGATTGCCACTCCGCCAAAGCGGAGTTCCCCGAAGGGACGTTTCACTCTTGCCTAGGGCAAGACTCGTCTCTGTTGCTCTTACTGGCAGTTAGACTTTGGTTTCAGTTGCCTGAAATAAAGTGGTCCTGCTCCCAGATTGCCCGGGACTCTCTGCTTCCTGCTGTCTGGACTTTCCTATCTCAAGCGCAAGGCTTAAGATTGATAGCTGCTTTTCCGGTACGCGTGAGTAGGTTACCACCCGAAGAAATTTTAGTCAATACTATAGGCTAATTGCTGACGCGTCGTTGCCGGGGCAGGACAAAATGGCGATAGGTGGTGACGGCAACAATGTAGGAAGGGACGGCGATAATGGCACCGGCAACTCCCATGAGTTTGAGACCGATAATGATAAGAACGATAGTGATGAGGGGATGAACGCCGGTTGTGGTTTGCATGACCTTGGGAACAATTAGATTGTTTTCAAGTTGTTGGATAATGATATAAAGGGCAACCACAAAAAGAGCTACAAATGGGTGCTGGCCGGTGAGAAGAGGTGCAAGAATGGCTGGAATTGAAGAGACTACGGGGCCAATGTTGGGGACGATTTCGAACAGGCCGGCAAGAATTGCCAGAGGTAGAGCATAGGGGATTTTGAGAAGGCTAAGGCCAATGTAGGTAAGAAATCCAACGATGAGCATGAGGAGGAGTTGGCCTCTAATCCAGCCTCCAATTTCGTGTTCAAGCCGATCGATGAAATCGGCAATTTCCTTTTTGGAGGTGCGATCACCAAGAAGACTGAAAACATGAGAAGGGAGTTGTTTGCGCTCAATTAGGAGATAGAAAGTTATCACCATGAAGGTAAAAACGGCGATTAAACCAGAGAAGGTAGAGGTGACAATACGAAAAATGGGGGCGACAGAGCCGAGTTGGTTAGTAATTATTTCCAGGCTTTGGAGATTAACCTCGAAGGGGGCAATAAAACTGGTAAGGGAGTTGACGGGAAGAGAGTTAATAAGGCTTAGGGTTTGGTCGATTAAGGGAGGGAGGAGGGTGCCAAACAAAAGGACAAGAAAAGCGATGATGAGGGAGTAGATGATGAGAATGGCGACAGGACGGGGAAGCTTGAGTTTCTCGAATTTGTTTACCAAAGGGTTGAGGGCGGTAGCAAAAAGAACGGAGACGAAGAGGCCAAAAATTACATCCCGAAGCAAGAAGATGAGGTAGAGGCCAAGAAGAAGGGCAACGGTAAAGAAGATATTTTTGTGAGAGATTTCGACGGTTTTGGCCATAATTTAATTATTTTCTCTAGTGTACCAAGCTTTAACCTGACGATCAACAAGGCTAGCAAAACCGGGTTGGGAAATGTCAAACCACTTTATTTGGGGAAACTGCCGAAACCAAGTAAGTTGACGACGAGCGTACTGAGTCTCGGCGGTATACCAGAGTTTAATAGCTTGGGAACGAGTGGTTTTGCCTAACAAGTAGTCACGCCATTGACTGTAGCCGAGAGTGGTGAAGGCGCTTGAACTGAGTGAGGCTTGATCCGAAAGAGTTAGGAGTTCTTGATGCAGCTGATCGGCTCGGGAGAGGATGTTTTGATGGATACGTTGATCAAGAATAGCAAGAGGGGCAGTTAGGCCAATCATGAAAAAATTTGGGGTAAGAGGAACGGATGACTTTGAAGGGGAGTGTTTGGCAACTTCAATGGCGCGAATTAAACGTCGAGGGTTTTTAAAATCGGATGGATTCATATTTTTTACCCGGTCGGGATCGAATAACCGGAGTTGGTACTGAAGTTTTTCAACGGTGAGTTGACTTAAAAACTGGCGCAATTTGGGGTCCGGAGGAATAAAGAGCGTGGGAATTGGAGTGATGAGAGTTTTTATGTAAAACCCAGTACCTCCAACAATGACGGGAAGATTTTGTTGAGACCAGATGTGAGACACAATTAATTGAGCTGCTTGATAAAAATGAGCAGCTGAAAAATCTTCCCAGGGTTTGACTAAGTCATAGCCCCAAATAGGGATGTCTTTGTCTAAATAGTAACCAAGTTTCTTGTCGTGAAAGGTTATGTTGGAAGTGTGAGGCTTAATGCCTACCGGCAAACCTTTGCCGGAGGCGGCGTTTAGACCTTGGTAGACTTGACGGGAATCGGCTGAAAGGATTTGCCCATGATATTTCTGGGCAAGCTTGAGGGCAAGATTTGTTTTTCCGGTAGCGGTGGGGCCACAAATGATTAAAAGTGGGGGTTGAGACATATCACAAACGAGTTTTTACTTTGACATAATTCTAGACAATTTTAGGTCGGCGAGAGAGATTGTCTTTGTTTATGATTTGATCAAGAATTTCCCAGCGGCGTTTTTTTTCTTTATGAGGTATGTCATCGGGATAAATGCGCCAAGCAGCTGTACCAGGGCGGGGGGAGTAAATGGCAACAAAGCCCACGTGCCAATCCATTTTTTGAGCTAGAGAAACGGTGTGTTGAAACTCAGTTTTGGTTTCACCGGGAAAGCCAACAATAATATCGGTGCCAATGACTACGTCCGGTGAGGCTTTGCGCAGTTTTTGTACTAGTTTTACATAATCTTGCCGGGTGTAGCCGCGGTTCATTAATTTGAGTACTTTATTACTACCAGATTGGATAGGTAAATGTATGTATCTGTCTATTTTCTTGTTTTGGGCTATTTCATTGATCAACTCATCATGAAAGTCCCAGGGGTTGCTGGTGAGGAAGCGAATGACTTTGATGCCGGGGATTTTTGATATTTCTTGGAGTAGGGTAACAAATGGCGGAGTACCAGTAGGAGTGAGGTATTGGCTTTGATTGGTGGGGAGATCTTGCCGTTTAAATTTTTTGTCTTTATCCATGAGAAGTTTTCTAAAGCCGATACCGACTTTCTCAAGTCCCCAGGAATTGACGTTCATGCCCAGGAGAGTCACTTCGCTGTAACCTTGATCGGCAAGAAGTTTTACTTCAGTGAGGATGGCTTCGAGAGGGCGGGATTTTTCCCGACCCCGAGAATAGGGCACGATACAGTAAGTACAGAAGGAATTGCATCCAATGGAAATGGGTACCCATGCATGATGTTTGTCCCGGCGAACAGTAGCTTGATTAAAACCAACTTCGTTAATGAGTAGAATTTCATCGACCATGGGAAGCATTTCGAGAAGTTTTTCGTTGCCATGATGTGTCATACAACCGGTGAGAATGATTTTAGGTTTGGTGGCTTTCTGCTGCTGAAAGAATTTTTCGACATTGACAAGAAAGCCTCGGGCTCGATCTTCAGCAGACTGACGGATGGCACAAGTGTTGACGATGATTTCATCGGCGGTTTGCCACGAGTCTGCCTCAGAGTAGCCACGTGCCTGGTAATCGCCGGCAATGCGCTCGGAATCGGATTTATTGGATTGACAGCCGAAAGTGTGAATAAAGTAAGTCATGAACAAGTTAATAGGCTAAACTTTAAGAAGCTCTAATTTTAACAGACTCCAGGAAGCAAAAGGCTATAATGAGTGAATGTGGAAGCTCAAATTAAAAATTGGCGTGGTTGAGTTGGTGTTTAAGGTGTTGAGATTGACCGGCATGGAAGAGCCAGTTTTGGCCAGTGCAACGGGGATTGTGATAAATAAAGGCAAGATCTTGGTAATTGAATTGAGTTATAAAAAGGGTTTGGCTTTACCTGGTGGGTTAGTTAAACCAGGAGAGACTTTTGAGGAGGCGGTAGTGAGAGAAGTGGCCGAAGAGACTGGACTTGAGGTGAGAGTTAAACGATTGATAGGTGTTTTTCCGGACTATGAAAATTTTCCAACGGTGAATCTGGCTTATGAGTGTGACCAAATAAACGGGAAATTAAAATCTTCAAGAGAAGGAAATGCAAAATGGATTAAGATTAATAAAGCTACAAAGTTGCTTTCGTTTGGCGACAACAAACAGTCATTAAAAAAGTTAAAATTAGATTGAGAGATTGGAATTCATCTGCTTACAATTATTTGATGATAAAGATTTTAGCTTGAAGCTGAAGAGTACTGAGTGAGGGCGTAGCGCCAAAAGATTAGGGATAGAAAGAAAAACACAGAACCAATGACGAGGGAGAAAAGGATGGTTTGGGGCTGGAGCAAACCTAAGAATGCCTGAGCGGGAACCGTGTAGGCAATAGCTACGGGGATGACGAGAGTGAGAAAGGTGCGAACGGGTAGGGCGTAGATGTCGATCGGAAAGCGGGCCATGGAAGAAAAGTCGCGAAAGATCATAATAGTGTGATCGACTTCGGTAGTGATGATACCTAAGCCGGCGACAAAAATATGAACGGCAGTAACAATTAATAAGCCATTGGCCGTGAGGAGCAAAAATGGGAGTAAATTGACAAGTGGTTGGCCGAGCGAGTAGTACCCTAGGGCTAACAGCACGATTATCAGGAGAGGAGTATCGAGAATATCGGTTTGGCGGGTAAGGACTTGAAAGAGAGGGCTAACCGGCTTGATGAGGCGAAAATCAAATTCTCCGGAAAGAACTTGTTGACGAAAGCCGTAAATACCTCGAAAGAGGAGTTGACCGAGAATGTCAAAAAGATTGAAAAAGAGAAAGAAGATAATCATTTGATCTAGAGAATAACCTGAAACCTGATTGACTCTCTCCCCGATTAAGACAATAAAAAAAAGAAAAAAGCCAAAGCGAATAAATTTGCCAAGCATAAAAAGCAGAGCGCCACCGCGCTGGGTTAAATTGGCTTGAACTGAGAGTGAGGCAACGATGGTCCAAAGGCGGAAGTATTTTTTCATATAGAGATTATCGGCCAAAGGCAGCGTAAATTTTTAAGCCTCGACGCCAAAGAAATTGGCCAATGAGATAAAGAACAATAATCCAAGAGAGAAGGACTATAAAATGAAGGGGTAGTTGATTTAGAGGAATTCTACCTAGGTAAATTTGGAGGGGCAGATAGATGAAGTAAGCGGTGGGGAGATACTGAATTATCTGGCCAAAGAAGCCGGGGATGATATCGAGAGGAAAAAGGCCACCCGCCAGAGATTCGATGAGGACAAAACTTAAGAAGCGCTGGCCCCA
This sequence comes from uncultured Pseudomonadales bacterium, assembly GCA_964398525.1. Taxonomy (GTDB): domain Bacteria; phylum Patescibacteriota; class Microgenomatia; order UBA1400; family CAYNFZ01; genus CAYNMS01. The sequence continues at coordinate 6,532 of CAYNMS010000037.1, forward strand.
ACCGTTGTTTTCGTAAAACCAAAATGTGGTCATGGAAATGATGAAACTAAACATAAAGTAAAGAGTGGCGGCCAAAAAGAGAAAAACAATAAAGAGTGCCAGCTGGAGGAGCTGGGTTTGAAAATAAAAATCGGGTTGGAAAAGAAGGAAAAGAAGAAAAATTTCGGCAATAGAAAAAATGATATTTAGAGCCTTGTCGGCAATATCGCGGGAGATCCAAAAGAAAAAATAGTTAAGCGGTTTGATTAAATAGTTATTAAGGTCGCCTGAGGAAATTTCACCTTGTGCGTCGATGGAGCGAGAACTTAAAACTATGGCCCGGACCAATTGGCCTAGAAGGACGTAGGTTAATAGTTCCTGGGGAGAATAAGAAAAAATTTGAGCTTGATCGGCTAACACTGCAGACCAAAGGAAAAAGAGGGTGAGAAGCTGAATGAATTGACGGACACGCCACATGGTGAAATTAAGGCGGTAAACAAAGCCGGCTTGCCAAGAAACTGAGGCAATGGCCAGGTATTTTTGCCAGCGGGAGGAGGGCTTTGTCCTCATGAATGAGTTGATTTCATCTTGCCGGTAAAGACTTCTCTAATGATGGCTTCGATGGGGGGTTCTTCGATAGTCAAATCGGCAACCGGGAATTTGGAAAGCAGCTCGGCAGCTTTTTTAGGAGCATCGAGGCGATCAACGGTAAGTTTGGCTGAAGGGAAAGAGTATTCTTTCACTTGGCCAAAGTCTGCCAAGCTTTTGGCAGAGACGTCTTTGGAAAAAACAACGGTTAGGATTTTGTTTCTAGCGTATTTGTCGATGACATCTTGAAGACGGCCATCAAAGAGAATCTTGCCATCGTCGATAATGATGACACGGGAGGCGAGTTCTTTGACATCGTCCATGTAATGGCTGGTTAGGATGATGGTGGAATTGAATTTTTGATTGTAGTTTTTAATAAAGTCGCGCATGGTTTTTTGCATAACAACGTCTAAACCAATAGTGGGTTCATCCAAGAATAAGACTTTGGGGTTATGTAAAAGGGCAGCGATAAGCTCGCATTTCATGCGTTGGCCTAAGGAAAGCTTGCGAACTTGAACATTGAGAACTTTTTTAATGTCCAAAAGCTCAACCAAGGCATCTAAAGTGGACTTAAATTGTTTGGAGGGAATCTCGTAGATTTCTTTGTTGAGAAGAAAGGTTTCCATGGCTGGCAAATCCCACCAGAGCTGGTTTTTCTGTCCCATGACTAGTGAAAACTGTTTTTGAAACTGGGGCTGACGGTCCCAGGGGGTGTAACCCAAAACCTTGACTTGTCCAGAGGTGGGGTAGAGCAGACCTGAGAGACACTTAAGGGTGGTGGTTTTGCCGGCGCCGTTGGGGCCAATGAAGCCAACCAACTCCCCTGCCCCGATGGAAAAACTAATATCATCAACGGCTTTAACGGTTTCGTATTGACGTTTGAAAAGAGATTTGAGGGAACCGGTAAGGCCAGGTTCTTTTTGATGGACTTTGTAGTGTTTGGTTAAGTGGTTTACAGAGATGGTGGACATATTAGATAAATTTAATATTAGAGGGTAAATTATAGCTTGTTTCTCCAGGCTTAGGAACTGGCGGAAGCGTAATGGTTTAGAGCAAAAAAGAAAAATTTGCGACTAATAATAAAACTAAGGAAGGCAGCAAGACTGAGAATGATAAGAAAGTTGTGGCTACTGATACCAAGCAATAGCTGGGTGGGAAGAGAAGTGATAAGGATGATGGGGAAAAAATAAACGAACAAGAGACGCATGGCACCTTGATAAAAAGGCTGAGGTAATCTGATAAGTTCACGAGTACTGGGAAAAAGCCAAGGAAGATTGTCGATACGATCAAACCAAAAGGCAAAGGACATAGTAAAAAGGTAGCAGGAGTAAAAAAAGATAATCCCCAAAATTAAGGCAATAACAGCAAGAAGTAGATTAAGGAAATGAAATTCAAACTCACCCAAGCGGAAAGCGTAGACGATAGTAATTATGCCTAGTAAAAAACTATTGAAATTGTCGATATCCAGGTGTTTTAAAGAAATGAGAAACTGAGCGTCAATGGGCTTGATGATTTCAAAATCCAGGGTGCCTTGATTGATTTTAATAGGCAACTCTCTAAAGTTGTTCCAGAAAACGCCCCAAAGAATGGCAATAAGGAGAAAGTAAATACCTTGAAGGAGAAAAACCTGGGGCTTGGTCCAACCGGCTACCGCATCGACGTTGGCGTAAAGAAGTTGATAGAAATAGATAGAAAGGGCAAACCAACCGATATCAACTAGAGACCAAATGATGAAATCTCCTTTATAGATCATGATGTGGATGAGGGAGTAGCGAGTAAAAAGGCGTAGAAGCCTGAGGTAGCGTTTCATTTATTGGCCTGCAGCTGAGTAAGTTTTGATACAACGGTTCCAGAGGATACCTAAGAAAAAGGCTAAACAAATCACCCAAACGACACCGAAAGCGAGAGAAATGAGAACATTGTTAACGGAAATTTTGTCGAGGAAGAAATTAATTGGCAGAAAAAAACGGTATTTAAAGGGGAGTAAAGATGAAAGAGTTTGGAGGAAGGGGGGCATAAATTCAAAGGGAATGAGGATGCCGGAGAAAAGAGAGGAAAGAATCCAGCGCAAGTGCATAAAGCTTTTGGCGTTTTCAAAAACAAAGCCCATGGAAACAATGTAGAGGCTGTAAAGGCATTCGAGAATATAAGCCAGAATGATGAAAACAAAGCCGATAAGGATTTTTGTGAGTGATAGGCTGGGAAAAAGTTGTGGAGCAAAGAGGGTAGCCGCAAAAAGAACGGGCAAAATCGAGGTAAAAAGCCCCATAAACCTCCAAGCCAGTTCATTTACAGGCAGAAAGATTTTGAGGGAAACCGGTTTTAGCAGGTAAAAACTGAAAGTGCCTTTTCTAATTTGTTCCAGGGCAAAATCTTCGAAATGAGAACCGGTGAGTTGACGGAATATAAAACCAATAAAGTAGTATTGGAGGACGTGATGCTGGGTGTAACCGGCAAGGGAAGTGTTTTCTGGGATGACTGAAAACCAGAGGATGAGCATGCCCAGAAGTGGAGTGGTATCGATAATGCCCCAGAGAAGCATTTCGCCACGGTAAGCAATGGCCATTTTGAGACTGCCTATAAAACCGGCGTAATATTTGCTGATCATAAAATTAAAAAACCCCGCAGAACGGGGTTTAAATACTAGTCGCCTGCGAGAATAAATTAAAAGTAAGTGGTAGGTTTCATGGTTATGGAGATTCTAGCATATTCTATGGAAGGATGAATGCAAGAGGCCAGAGAAGAAAAGAGATAAAAAGAAGAAGACCGAGCCGTCCAAATCGATTACGCCTTAACAGGACAACTGGAATCAAGATACCGAATAAATCCAGCGGGAGAGTAACTAGGTTACAAACTGGATAACACCAAAGGTGAGACTGATGGAATAAGTTAGTAAAGACGAAGTGATAACCGGCGATTTGAAGTAGGTCGCGGATATAATGATAGATGGAAAATATGAGGATGAAGATAGTAAATTTTTTTGAGATTGGTTTTATGGTTAGGAACTGGCTGAGGAATATTTGGTCAGGGCGTAATTGAAGAA
>CAYNMS010000038.1:0-4721 GCA_964398525.1 uncultured Pseudomonadales bacterium
TGACCGGAACGATTGTAGGGAGGGTGTCTAGCTGAAAAATAGAGGAGACTTGACCACCCAGATAGTGGACCGGACTGAGATTTAAGGGTAGGACTAAGAGATAGAGATAACGGCCTAAAGCCATGATCATGAGGATGAAGGTGAGATAGGGACTGTCGAAAGGCAACTGCGTTCGGCCAAACCCGGGCAAAAGGGTGAAGCGAACAAAGAGGTAAACCGCAGCGAGGGCAAAATAGGGCACAGAGGAGCGGAGGGAATTTTTTTTAATTAAGAAGAAGTGGTGAGTGGCAACCAGGAGGGGCAGGACCAGGGTCATTTCGTAGGTGAGGAAAGATAGGAGAGCAAAAACCAGTGAAGGGGCAGATGGACGAGAAGGAGAGCGAAGATAAATTAGAAAAGAAAGAAGCAGGAAGGCAATACCAAAGATGTCATAGCTGGTGGTAGTCCAGGCAATAGCCTCGACATGGAGAGGGTGAAGGCCAAAAATTAGAGCTGTTAGGAGGCTTAAGGGAAAGTGGTGAAACAAGGCGTTGGAGAGCCGGTAAACTAGGTAAGTGATAAAAAGGTGAAGGCTGATAGCCTGGAGGTGGTAACCAAAAGGGTTGGTTTGGAAGAGTTGATATGAAAGGGTGTAGAGGAGATTTCGAACCGGCCGGAAGACACCGGCGTGAAACTGAGGTTGGGCGCCGGATAAGAGGGAGGGGAGGTTGTCGGGGAAGGATTCAATGAGGGGCCAGTGGAGAATAAAGTCGCTATCATCCCAAACAAATTGATTGGAAAGAGCGGGTGAAAAGGCAAGAAAAGTTAAGAAAAGAATAAGCCAGATAAGCCGGCGAGAAATCCAAGTAGAGTTCATGAAATGGTATAGCTATTCAGACAGGGATTTTGTAGGTGAAAATTTGGTGGCGGAGATGCTCGAGTTTCATCATTTCCTCGGGGGTGAGATGCTCAAAGTAACGGCGGATGGGGCGGATCGAGTTGGAATGGGCGACGATGAGGACATTGACATGGTCTCGACGAATGGTAGCCAGGATTTCTTCTAGGGCGGCCAAAACTCGCTCCTCGACGGTTTTCATACTTTCGCCTCCCGGGGGGGCGATGTCGTATGAGCGGTGATAGGCAGGAAAAAGATCGGGGTGGTCGCGCTTGAATTCGGCTTTGCTCTGGCCAGAGAGCTCACCATAATCGCGTTCAATGAGACGGTCATCAACAATGACTTTGGTTTCGGGATGATTTTGGAGGATGTAATCGAGGGTTTGGCCGGTTCGCTTGAGAGAAGTGCGATAGGCTAAATCGATCTTTTGGTATTTGAGGATTTCGGCGGCCAATTGGGCTTTGTGGTCACCGACGTCGGTTAGACCAACGTCTAGGCGGCCGGTGAAGATACCACGACGATTGTAGTCTGATTCAGAATGGGTAAGGACATAAAGGGTGCGGAAGTTGGACTCTTTGGGAGTTTGAGAAGTGTGTTGAGGGGAGAAAGAGATTGAGGCAGATTGGACCTGATGAATTTGACGGTGAGAGGGAAGGTTGTGATTTATGGCTAAAAGGAAAGTTTCGATTAAATGACTGACGGATTCTGGGGGTTTGGTGGTATCGACTTCAAGAACTAGGCGACGGGCTTTGAGAGACTCAAGAATAGGGTCGACGGTTTTGTGGAAAATTTCGAGACGAGAGGCGATGGCTTGAGGTTCGTCGTCGGGGCGGGAACGGGCGATAACCCGGTCGACTGCTTCTTTATCAGGTAAGTGGAGGTAGATGGCGGCATCGATGGTTTCTTGATGAAGGGATAGAAGGTCTTCTAGGGCGAAAAGCTGGGGAAGAGTTCGGGGAAAGCCGTCTAAAACAAGGTTTTTGTAACCGATTTTTTCGAGTTGATCGATGAGGATGCCTAGAACAATTCCGTCGGGCAACAAGCGGCCTTTTTTGTTGGCTAAATGATCGATGAGTTGAGAGCGAGTATCGCCACCAGTGACTTGGGAACGGATTAACTGACCAATATCCAGGTGGTGAAGTTTAAACTGACTGGCTAAGTGTTTGGCGTGAGTGGATTTACCGGAGCCTTGAGGGCCAAAAATAAGGACGTTCATAACCAAACAAACAATATCACAGTGATTTAGGTAGCGCTAGGAGATAATGGAGTTTAAGTGATCAAGGATTTGAGAGGTAACCTTATCAACCGACTGCTCGCCTTTAATGTCAATTAGTAGGTGGTCTTTTTTAAGAGCCTCGAGCACCGGCTGAGTAGACTCATGATAGGCAGCCAAGCGGTGACTGATAGCATCCGGCTGGTCGTCGGGACGAGAGGTAAGGGTAGCACCACAATCACAAGTTGAACGCTCGGGGTCGATTTGGAGGGAGTAGGTTTTAGAACAAGAGGGGCAAATGCGGCGGGAAGATAATCTTTTTAGAGCTTCCTGGTCGCTGATGGAAATATTGATGGCCCCGTGGAGTTTGGTGTTTTGCTGGCGGAGCAGATCTTTGAGGGAGGTGTATTGGACCAGGGTGCGAGGGAAGCCGTCAAAGAGGTGATTTTGGTAACCGATCGAGTCGAGATGATCGATGAGCAAATCCAGAACAACTCCGTCAGGCAAAAGTTGGCCTTTTTGATTAACCAAGTGGTCGATGATTTGGGCTTTGGGCTGGTCGCCTTGGCTAGAGGCTCTAATAAGGGAGCCTATCTCGATGTGAGACAAGTGGAACTTTTCCAATAAAAGACGGGCTTGAGTACCTTTGCCAGAGCCCTGTGGGCCAATAAGGATTAAGTTCATGGGTTATTTTTTAAACAACCGTTGGAAGAGCGTTAGTGACTCGCGGCGGCGTTTTTCAGTGGCAGTTAGGTTTTGGTTTTTGAGCTCGTTTTCCACCTGATAAACAATGACCCGGGTCTTGTCGATCATATCCGGACTAACGGAAACGCTGGTGGCTCCCCAATTGACCAGATTCTTGGTGATTTCGGGGTAAATTGAAGGGGCTTGGCCACAAATGGAACAGAGGATGCCCCGGCGTTTACAGGTTCGGACAATGATCTCTAAGGCCTTTTGAACACCCGGGTTTCTTTCGTCATAAACCTCGGCGACGAGTTCGTTGTCCCGGTCACAACCCAGAACTAACATGGTGAGGTCATTGCTGCCGATAGAGACGCCGTCGATCCCGGCATCGATAAATTCATCGAGCATAAAGACGTTGTTGGGGATCTCGACCATCATGAAAAGCTTGAAGTCGCTTCTTCTTTGAAGGCCGCGCTTGGCCATAAGGTGTTTGACTTCTTGGAGTTGGTCGACGGTACGAACAAAGGGAATCATGACGTGGAGGTTTTTGTAGCCCAAGTGGTTACGGACCTTTTTGATGGCGTCGAGTTCCATAGAAAAGACTTCATCGTCTTTGATGTAGCGATGACAGCCTCTAAAGCCGATCATGGGGTTGGCTTCTACTTTTTCGAATTTATCCCCGCCTTTGAGACCACGGTATTCGTTAGTTTTGAAGTCGGTGGTTCGATAGATGATCGGGCGAGGCTCAAAAGCTTTGGTGAATTCGACCAAGCCTTCGGCCAGTTTGTCGACAAAATATTTTCTTTTCTTGAGTTCCAAAAGGCGGCGGGGGTGAGTGCCGATATATTCGGAAATAATGAACTCGGCGCGAAGGAGGCCGACGCCATCGACGTATTTACGAGCAATTTGGGCGGCCAACTCGGGTTCACCAAGATTAACATAAACTTTGGTTTTGGTCTTGATGTCGCGCATATGCTCGACACCTTTGGGGAGTTTGATTTTATCGACTTTGATTTCAAGTTCCCCTTCGTAGACGAGACCTTTTTGAGCGTCGACGGTGATGATTTGGTTAGTTTTGAGTTTTTTGGTGGCCGACTGAGTGCCCACGATACAAGGGACGCCAAGTTCTCTGGACACGATGGCTGCATGGGAAGTTTGACCACCTTGATCGGTAACGATAGCAGCCGCCCGCTTCATGGCCGGAACAAAGTCGGGGGTAGTCATGGGGGCGACAAGAATGTCGCCTTTTTTGACCAGGTCGTTTTCATCCGGGCTTTTTAAGATTTTGACGACACCGGAGATAATACCGGGACTGGCGGCCGAACCGGAGAGAATTGGTTTGGGGGTAGCGCCGACAATGCTGGCGGTTTCACCGACAGATTCCACTGCATCCATGGTGGTAATGGGGCGAGTCTGGACGATATAGACTTTGCCTTTTTCATAAGCCCATTCGACGTCTTGGGGAAACTTGTAGTGGTCCTGGAGTTTTTGGCCGAGTTTGGCAACTTCGAGAATGACTTTATCCGAGACTTTTTGGACTTTTTGCTTGCTGACCGGAACTGGTCTTTCTTTGGTTTGGCCGGATTCCTTAGTTAGCTGAATCTTTTGGGTGGAGATTTCTTTGTGGGTAATGGCCAATTTTTTGCGATCGACTTCGAAGTGGTCGGGAGTGGCGGAGCCTTGAACAATCATTTCACCTAAGCCCCAGACAGACTCGACGACGATGGTGTCCATGTCGTTATTGATGGGATTGATGGTAAACATGACCCCGGAGACTTCTGACTGGACCATTTTTTGGACGGGAACGGCGATACCGACTTTGAAGTGGTCGAATTTCTTTTCGACGCGGTAGAAAATAGCACGGGATTCAAAAAGGGAGGCCCAACATTTCTGAACGGTTTTAACAACAGTGTCGGGGCCGGAAATGTTTAGGTAAGTGGCTTGTTGGCC
>CAYNMS010000038.1:4821-9173 GCA_964398525.1 uncultured Pseudomonadales bacterium
CGGTTTTAACAACAGTGTCGGGGCCGGAAATGTTTAGGTAAGTGGCTTGTTGGCCAGCGAAAGAGGCATCGGGAAGATCTTCGGCGGTGGCGGAGGAGCGAACGGCTACTTCTTGGCTTGAGTCACCAAATTGAGCGTAAGCGTTAATGATGGCTTGACGCAAATCCTCGGGCATTTGAGCGTCGAGAATAAGTTTTTTGACGGCGCGACTGGCTTCGTTGAGTTTGACACCGTTGTTGACGTCGAGGCCAGTAAGGAGTTGTCGGATTTTTGACTGCAGATTGTTTTCTTCGACAAAGTAAAAGTAGGCGGGAGAGGAAACACAAAAACCACCTGGAACCGGAATGCCGGCATGAGTCATTTCGCCGAGATTGGCGCCTTTGCCACCAACCAAGGGGATGTCTTTTCTTCTAATATCTTCAAACCAAACTACGTGAGGAGAAGTTTTTGACATGGGCAGATCCTTTTTTTAAACTAACAGTTACTCTTATGATGGTAAAGCAATCGAGACAAGAGGTCAACTGGAGGTAGCATTAGCCTCGCCAAAAAGAAGGGTCGGGAGAGGACCGGCGACGGTGAAGAAAGAAATCTAGGACGAAAAGTATAAATGCCAAAAGGATCATGGCAGCGGTGAAAAAGATGAGTAGAGGCGGATAGGAACGGGAGAGAAATTGTTTAATAAAAGACTGGGGTTGAAGCAAGGGAGCCGGGTTTTCTTCCTGAGGAATTGGTTGAGTGATACCAGCAGGAAAGGGGGTGGCGAAGAATTGGACAATGAGGACGGAGTCGGTTTGATCTAAGAAAGGACCTTGAACAATAGCCAAGCCTGTGTGGGAATAGTTGGGATTTAAGATATTGTCGCGGTGGGCAGGAGAATCAAGCCAAGCCTTAACCAAAACTTCCGAATCAAAATAATGACGGGCAAGGTTTTCGCCGGCGTGAAGATAGACAAAACCGGAATCGGTAATAAATTGCCAAGGAGAAATGGCCTGGTCGTTGGTTTGATAGTAATGATCGAAGTTGCCGGTATCAAGCATGTGTTTGGCTTTGTTCAAGGCAGCCTGGTGCAGACGTGGGTCGGGCGTGAGGGGCTCGAGGTTTTGGGTGGTACGAGCTAGATTGACTAAAGACAAAATGGCGGACTCGGTAAGGTTGGTGGAAATGCCTTTGACATTTTTGGAGGGAAGGGTTTGAAGAAACCAAACGAAGTTGGCCAAAAATGCAAAAGTCAAAAGCAATACCGACAAAGGCTTGATAAACAAAACTAAGCGGTTGGGAGGTGAATTAAGAGTCATGGGCAAGAGTGATGATGCCCCGATTGACTCGAGAGAATTAATTCTTTGACTCAATTGAGAGAATTTTATCTCTTGAGTTTCGGGGTATTATAGGCAATTATAGAAATCTCATGTATGGTGCGTATACAATTGTGACAGGTTAAACTTATAGTAACTCAAGATGAACTTAATTGACAAATTACTACTGGTACTTTTGATTGTGATTGGCCCGCTGGGATTGGTGGGGGCTTATGTAATGATGGGACAAGAGGGGGAAAACTTTGAATCGACAATGGGGATTGATGAGGCAAAACTGGAAGAATTGGCAGCCAGGTTATCCAACCAGCAAGCGGCGCCGGTAGCCGCACCGACACCCAAACCATTTATGCTGGCAAGTGTGGGGTATGCGAGCCAATCGGGAGAGTTGGTGATCAAAGGTAAAGCGCCGGAAGGGACAGCCTCGGTAATGGTGACGGCAACAGTGCTACCAACAAGTGAGGAGTTGGCGGAACTGGAAGAAGGAGAGGCAGTAAAAGGAAGCCAAGTTGAAACTGAATCGGTAGTGCCCAAAAGTGACGGTGAGTTTACCTACGGCTATGATCTCCAAAGAGCGACTAAGGGAATTGTAGAACTCAGGCTCGAGCAGGGGGAGAGTGTTAAAACGGTTCGGTTTGATTTGGAAACGAGAAAACAACTGCTGTAGAGAGAAAATCTAGTAAGTGGGGAGAAAGTCGTAGATTAGTGTACCGTAGTAGAGATCGGCGGGTTGGTTTTCATTGACTTCGAGGGCATAGGTGACATAGGTGGTTTGACTGGTGCCGTAGAGATTGTGAATCACTTGGATGGGTTCCTGACTTAATGGCCCAAATTTGGCGGAGCCAGAACTCCAGCCAATGACGTTGGTGTCGGTGGTGTTGGCGCCAAACCAGCCGGTTTCCTGGTTGGAACTGGTGCCAGTGGGGGAAGTCCAAGACTGGGGGTTGGTCCAGGTAGCGGAATTACCGGTGAAAGGATCGATGTGGTTGGCCGGGTAATTGCCCTGAAGGGGATTGGCTAAAGCAACCGTAACAGTATATGAGGTGGGGGTGTCGTTGGTGGTGACAATAATTTTATGAGAGGCGTAGACGGGAGTGCCAAAAGTGATATTGCCAAAAGGAATGGAGGTGGTGTCGGTGGCGACTGTCGTGGTAATGCCATTGATAAGCTGGCTGGACTCCACACCCTCGATGGTAACCTGGAAGGAAGGGTCGATGTAGCCAACCTGGATAATAAGCCAAGAGTTATGAACGTAGGTGGTGTTGCCGGTTTCGGACTTAAAGATGGTATCAAACTCTTTGGCCTCACTTGGCCAGTCGGTGTTGTGGATTAGGTTATCAGTGCGCAAGCGACTAAGAGTGGCACCGACGGAAAGCTCGGAACTGGCGGGCGAGTTGATGATGTCTGAGTTGGTAGTGTTATAAAGCGAGACGGAGGCAGTATCGGAAGGAGCATTAAGCGTGGCTTCATAAAAAACCTTGAAATAGTTGTAGTCACGGAAACTGTCAGGATCAAAGAGATTGTAAAAAGAACTTTGAGTGTAACTGGTGTTGGTCGTAGTGGTGACACCGGTAATTTGAGAGTGATAAAGCTCAACTTGACCAAGTCCGGCAACTTCAGATTGGTCAATGATGACTTTGGCGTTGGCAAGGCTGGTAGTTTCCGTACCTGAAGAGGAATAGATCCGAACCTCATATTCGTCTGAATTGAGAGTGTCCCAGTTGGTCGAAAGGGCCGGGGAGCGGACGCGAGTGTAGTCTGTAGAAGTGGTGGAGATGGTGCTTTCGGAGACAATGGTGGAATTGGTGCGGTTGTAAAGCTGGGCGTACGCAGTACCACCGGTGGTTTTTAGAGTAGCCTCGAAATAGGCATTAACGGTACCGGAGTATTTGCTGGAGTCGAAAAGATAGTATTTGGTGGAGCCTGGAGATACAGGGGAAGTACTGGCGGTGGTACCGACAGAGCCAAGTTCGATTTGAGTTTGAGTGTCGGTTAAGGGGTAGGTTGACTGCAAAACAATTAAACGAGCGGCTTTGAGGTAGGCAGTACCTGAGGTGGCATCGAGTTTAAAACGAACAGAATAATCCCCGTCATCTAAGGTAAGTGAATTGGTACGGATACGGGTGTAGACACTTGAAGAAGTAGAAACGGTGGCAACAGAGACGGGAGTGGTAGCCGTTTCCTCGGTAGAAAGTGCATAAAAAGTTGAGGGAGAAGACACGTTGTTGTATTCGGTTTTGAGCCAGTCGGCAGTTAGCACGCTTTTGGTGATGCGAACCTCATCGATGATGCCATCGAAAGTGTCGGCGTTGTCGGAAATTTCCATGATGGTGGTGTTGGAAATATCGGCGGTGGTTGTATCAGGAGGATTGTCGGCTTGATCTCCCTGATAGTACATGGTGAGACGATCAGCACTGACGTTTCGAACTGCTGAAACGAAATGCCAACCGGCTTCAAAAACGTTTGAGTCAGTGGGAGTGTCGGCGGAAACGGTAACTGTGCCATCTCGAATTTGCATGAAGACTTGACCATCTGAGTTGGTGCGTAGGCGCCACCCAGGACTACCGCCTTTGTTGACAATATTAAAGATTGCTGGAGTGGTTGGAGCAGGATCGATCCAGGCAGAGATAGAAAAATCTTCACTGGTGCCAATGTTGAAGTCGGCGTGACTGGTAAACTCAATCCTGTCATTGACACCATCAAAGAGGACGGCGCCGTCGACGATACCGGGGGTGTCGGGGTCGCCACCGGCGGTAATGACTACGTAGGAGGAGTCGTGGTTGCCGGTGGAATCTTTGAAATCGGTAGCACCTGTGGTAGTTTCCTGGAGGTGCTGGACAAAATCATAGGCCGTCCAGGCACCTGTCATGTTTTGTTGGCTACCGATGGTGTCATTGCCGTAGTACATATAAAGAGTGGTGTCAGAGGTGGCGGAGAGAGAAGGGATGCGGACCCAGGCTTGAAGAGAGCCGGTGCTTGAAGTGTACTTTTCGATTTCGTGATCGAGTTTGGTGCCAGAGCTGTCAGTAAAAAGAATGTCGT
>CAYNMS010000039.1:0-9046 GCA_964398525.1 uncultured Pseudomonadales bacterium
GGTTTTTTCTGCATCAGAGAATTTTATCAAGAGGTGAGAGGTTTGACAACATCAAGGACAAAAAGGGGGAAAACTGAGCCTGACTCGAGGGAAAATCGAGGGTAAAGAGGGTATAGAGGGCTTAAATTGGGTTTTGGGTTTACGTGAGGGCGACTAAACTGAAGAGATTTGGTATCATTTCTAAGCCAACGATGTAAGAATTAATTTGAGGCAAATGTTTATGGCAAAGCACAGCAAAATTACCAAGGCAGTGATTCCAGCAGCGGGGTTTGGAACGAGATTTTTACCCCAAACCAAAGCGCTACCTAAAGAAATGTTGCCGGTGGTAGATAAGCCGGTAATCCAAACGGTGGTGGAGGAATTGGTGGCAGTGGGAATAACGGATATCGTGATAGTGACGGGATACCACAAAAGAAGTATTGAAGATCATTTTGATGCACCTAGCCGGGAATTAGTCGAGAACTTGAAAATGGGTGGGGAAAAGAAAAAGCCATTGTTGGACGCGGTGGAGGCAATTTCCAATATGGCCAATTTTGTGTATGTCAGACAAAAAGGGCCTTATGGCAACGGAACGCCTCTACTGAATGTAAGAAGTATTATCGGGAATGAACCGTTTATTTATACCTGGAGTGATGACTTTATTGTGGCGGAGCCGAGCCGGTTTGCCCAGCTTTTGGAAATTTATAATGAATATGGGACAAGTGTATTGGCGAGCATTAAGGCAACCAAAGATGAGGATTATGACCGATATGGGTTTGCCGGAGGTAAAGAGCTAAGAGACGGGTTAATAGATGTGGAGACGATTGTAGAAAAGCCAGGTAGAGCCAGCGCGCCGTCTGATTTGGCTAACGTGTCTGGATTTATTTTGACTCCGGAGGTGTTTGATTATGCTTTGAAAGCATTGGATTTGATGACGGAGGGGAATGAGCTTTACTACAACGATATTTTAAAACTGATGCTCTCGGATGGTCACAAGGTGCTAGCTGCCGAAATTAAGGGTGGAAAATTTTACGATACGGGTAATAAACTCGAGTACCTGAAAACCGTGATTGAGTTTGCCCTCAAGCATCCGGATATTAGTGAAGAGTTTAGAGAATATCTGAAGGGTCTGAGGTTGTAAAAGGCAGGCAAAGCGGGGAAAAGAGAGAGTTTTAAACCCATGTCAAGAGTTGACTTTTAGAGGTGCTTTGGGATAATGAACTCGCCCTACAAAAGTGGACTGTCGGGACTTGTTTTCCTCGACAAACCCGTTGGACGGGAGGGCGCCATCCTGAGAAGCCGTGGCTTTTTGGGTAGCCCACCCACTTAAAGTCTTTCGGGGAAAGGTCCTCAAAGGTCGCTAGCGTAGGGCACTAGTCGTGGATAGAGTGGAGTGAATGTTGCAACGGAGCGGGAAATTTGGTGTGATGGTAGTGGAGGCTTATATGGATCCTAAAGATAGTGGGGTAAGTGGTTTGGTTTATGCCAAGGGACCGATTATTAGAGTTAAAGAGAAGGGTTGTGTGGTTAAGTTGGTTGCTGAAAGTCAAAGAAAAGAAATGGTTGAAGAAGCAACACAGCTGTTAAGGCGTTACGGTAGGCAAGATTTGATTGACAAGATGCAAAGATACTTAAAAGCTCAAGAAACTAAGGGAAGAGAATGGTGGCGAAATCCGATATATCAAATGATTGTCAGCGATAGACAAGTGTTAGACAGGGTGTTGAGTTATTGTGAGAGTGAGAATGCACATCGAGTGGAAGTAATGATTGGTTCTGTGAAAATGCAATTGGTGCCGATGGTGATTCGCTATCAGGGTCTGGATGCGAGCAAACAAGTGAGTGAGGAAAATCCGAATAAGTTTTTGATTTTACCGTTTCAAGAGAGGGCGGCCGACCCGCAAGGCGGGGTGGAATTACCGGATGGAGCCTTTGAACAGTGGTGCAGGGAAATACCAGGGCAAATTTAATCTAGGAGGATTTAATTAGGTTTACGGGGGAAACGACAGGTCTGTCGTTGTCAGAGGGGGTCTAGTCTGGTATCATTTCAGCTTGTGGAAGAGGAGGTTTAGCGAGTTTAAAATTTAATTTTGGTATGCCCAGGTAGTTTGGTGGCCCTCCTTGACTAAAGCTACGGAAGGGCTAGAAAGCTTCTAAGGACGAGCAGAACCTTAAAGTTGACAATACAGATAATACGCCCAGGTAGTTCAGTGGCCCTCCTTCGCTAAAGCTACGGAAGGGCTAGTGGACTTTTTAGACTAATAGATCCTTAAAGTTATTAATAAATATTGATAAGCCCAGGTAGTTCAGTGGCAGAACGCCTTCTTGGTAAGAAGGAGGTCGTGGGTTCGATTCCCACCCTGGGCTCAAGAGCAAGTGAGACAATCCTACGATTAATTTCACTCTAGAGATGACAAGCACAAGTGCTTGCGTGGATTCTCCACCTACGCTAAAGCTCTGGTGGATCTAGGAGATTCTCACCCTGGGCTCAAGATGAGTTGAAAATATGTAAGTGGAAATGACGGACTTTCCCAGGTGAGTTAAAATAGGAGAATTACGCTGGGGTGCCGGAGTGGACCCCGCAGAATTTTTCGAAATTCGGCAGACGGCTTATTCAGCCGTTTCCTCATTCGTAAAATTGGCGGGGCGGGATTTTGACTCTCGTATGTCTACTTGTTGCCTTTGATAGTAGAATAATCTGAAGTGCTGGGGTGCCGGAGTGGACAAACGGAACGGTCTGTAAAACCGTCGGCGCAAGCCTACGAAGGTTCGAATCCTTCCCCCAGCACAAAGAGTGAGAATGATTCGCTTCGCGAGAGTGGACCCGCCTTTGCTAAAGCTTCGGCAGGGCAGGGCAAACCCAACAGTCTGTAAAACCGTCGGCGCAAGCCTAGTGAGGCTTCGAATCCTTCCCCCAGCACATTGTTGTCGGATATAGTTTTTAGGTATGTATGGGGAGTGGCCCGCTCTTGCTGAAGCTTGGGTAGGATGGGGCAAGCCAGGTGATTCTTAATAATTGTAAGCGCAAGCAATGAAAACTATAAACCTCAGATTCCTATTTTTTCTGGAGGTGGATTGTTCCTGTCGGTAGTTTTGAGGGCTAGTTACTTATAAATAAAAGAATTTGTGTAGTAAGCTCTATTCTATTAGCCTGTATAAACCCAAAGAGGAATTAAATTATCTGGATTTCCATTAACGTCAAAATTAACTACTTGTACCTCACCAATTTGCTCACCCCTTAACATACCTCTTGCTGTAGAGCCATCACCTCGATATCTGGTAACCTCAAGTCTTATAAGTCTTTTTCCGCCAGCATCCTCATCCTTTTCATAAAAGAATTTTCTGTCCCACCCTTGACCCGCATTTTCCTTGAGAGTAGTTTTTACAATATAGCCCTCATTATCATATGCACAGGTATGTTCAAGGCCATAGTTGGTTACTCTAACCCATCGTCCATTATGGTCTAACTCTACAACATCTGGAGTCGGATCGTCTTCGTAACGTCTTACCTTTTTGAGGTTATGCTTATCCGTAGCAATAACTCTATTTCTGTAGTTGATACCCAATGTTTCTTGTAAAGTTAGCTGAGGCTTAGAAACATGTTCAAACAGTTTTCTTAGATCATTTATTTTTTTTGACTTCAATAGGATTTGTTTGTTCTGGGCTATTCATTATGGTTTAAAGTATTAAAGTTTAATTTTTATTTTCGATGATTCTATTGCACTAATCGAGAAAAGTCCATTCTTAGATATTTTATTGGCGTCTGTTGATGTAAATGAAATTGGAAAATAAATCTTGGATTAAAAGGTTGGAGATTATTGCTTGTAGGTGGCCAATTTGCTAGCGTTAAGGCATGAATGATGATCCTGCCCTGAATGAGTATATTGCCAAGCGTGAAGCCAGTGGAGTCGGCCTGGAGGTGATTTATGGCGAGTTGGTGGGGGCAGGGTGGCCGAAGAGTTTGGTGGATCATGCGATTTCAAGCTATAAGATTGGGAAAATACCTGCTCCTGAGCCTGGGGTGGAAACGCCATTTGTGACTGAAGAACTGGTGGAAGACCCCAAAAAACCAAGAAAAAAGGGGGTGGGAGTGTTGGGAGTGGTGGCAGCCATAATGTTGTTTGTGGGAGTAAGCGTGGGATTGGCAGGGGTGTATTTTTACTTGAATCCAAACAAGGTGATGGGGTGGAGTATGGGCCGAATGGCTGATGCTGGGTCGGTGAGATTTATCGGGAAGGTGAAGCTGATGGTGAATGGCCTCCCTGCTGGTTCATTAACTGGTTTGCTGATGGGGGAAGAGGCTAGTGATGAGGAAAAGGCAAAAATGAGAGAGTTGGGGACTTTGTCGATGGAGGGAGAGATGACTTGGGAGGGTGAGGATTTGCGCTCAAAAGCTAAAAGCGAAGTGTCGACTACCTTTCTTGGCCCGGGAAAGATAAGTTATGAATTTGAAACGATATCCGTGGATGATTATCTGTATTTATACCAAGGAGAAGGTGGTGGGTTTTTGGGAACTAATGCAGATGCAGATTGGGTTCGTTACGACCGCAACTATGTTTCTCAATTTAGCAAGGACGCAAAAGTTCAGCCAAAAAGCTCTGAGTTGACAGAAAAACAGAAAGAAGAAGTGGCTAAACTGGTCAAACAGTATCCGCCAATTCAGGCCAAAAGGTTGGAGGGGGTTGAGAGGCAACGGGGGGTGCCGGTAGTTAAGATGAGCATCAGTTTGGACAAGGAAAATACGCTAAAATTACTCGAGGGGTTAGTGACAGTTGTGCCAGATTTATTGGAAAAAGATGATACCGACGTTGCTAAAGCCTTGGAGACGATTGAGATAAAGGGTTTTGCTTGGGTAGGGATAACTGACGGGCGGGTACACAAATTTGTAATTAACTTTGAAAACAACATAGATGAGGTAAAGGTGGCGGGAGAGTTTGAGTGGGAGTTTTATGATTTCGGATTTGATGGTCAAATCGAGGAGCCAACGGATTTTGTGGACCTGGCTGAATTGATGAAGAAGCAAATGGAGGCTTATAGTAACAATGAGAATATGGCAAATCTTTATGGGGGGCAATTTGAGGCTGCTCGAGATGCGCAGAGAAGAGCCGACTTGTATTCGATCACTAATGGCATTTATCAATATGCGGCTGAGCATAATGGGAATTTGCCTGGTAATATTCCAACCGTAGAAACTGAAATGGGGACAGGACCTGGCATGGTTGATTTGGGATCGTCTTTGGTTCCGGCCTATCTACCCAGTATTCCATTTGATCCTTCTAAAGGTAAGCCTGATGCAACTGGGTACACGATCATACGTGATGTGAGTGGCAAGCTAACGGTGTCGGCTGTGAGCGAGATTGATCCTGGTGCAGCTATTACAGTCACGCGATGATTGGTTTGATAGCAAAATTTGGTAATGTGGATTGAATTAGCTTAAAAGCTATTGAAAATTGTCTTGCAAGGTTTTGACTTGCAGTGGAAATTAAATAGAGATGTATATATATTTGAGAAGCGAATTCAAGAAAAAATTATGTAAAGATTAGTTAAAAGTGTTAAGGTTTAAAATTTGATGAATTGGTATTAAAATATGGGATATGAGTATAAATCATGAACGAAATGAATCGCTGCCCAACTCAGACAAGCAACCTTTAGAAGGTATTAGTATTCCTGACAAAAGTGTAATAAGTGCTGAGCAGATAGAAATTGGCAATTTAACCTTGGAGTTTGGGGCAGGAGTGTATGGAGGTGAAGGGAATAATCAAGATGAGGTAAAGGTTATTAAATTGAACGAACTTGGTGAGGCGGCATTCGTGGTGGCGGATGGTCATGGTAGAGGGTTATTTGTGGATGTGAAGCAAAAGGTGAGTGAGTCAGTTGAGCGAATAATACGTAATTATTTGGAATTGAGAAGTTCGTCTAAAAATCCAAAATTAGAGGAAAATGATGAAAGACAAGAAACAAATGAGGTTGAGTCACAAGCTGAAGAAGTGACTTTAGAGAGCATTCAGGCAAAACTTTTAAAATCGATAGCAATGGAAATGGAGATGTTGCGAAAAGAAAAAGGATCGGAATATTGGGGATATGTATTTTCAATTGCGATTGTAAACAAGTTGGGTGTAGTTTTAGCAAATGTGGGCGATGTGGAGGGGTTTAGGGTGGAAGGAGATGAAGTAGAAGGGTTAACGGAATTACACAATACAAGTAATGAGGTGGAGGTGGATAGAATAAGAACTGAAAGAAAGGATGATAGGGCCGTGGTCTACGACAGGGGGGTGTTGAGAGTGGTAGTAGATGGAGTACCTCGTTTGGCAGTAACTAGAGAAATTTCTCCTTTTGAAATTGAGGGAGTGTCGACTAAGCCTCATTTGCATATATTGAGTTGGGAAGAAATGAAAGATGGGTTTTTGCTTATCGCGAGTGATGGGTTATTGGGTGAAAAAAGTCTTGAAGTTGTCAGATCAGAGATGAGAGATACAGAGGCAATTGAAAAAAGGGCAAAATTTTTAGCTAACAGAGACCCTGAACAATACTATGTAGATGATTTGAGTTATGTGTGGTTTGGGCTGTTGGTTAAATATTCAACTAAGGAATGGAGAGAAGGGAGATAGAATCAGATTATTAGATGAGGGTTAGTCTTCGTCATCGTTATCTGGTGAAGAGGTTGGAGAAGGGCGAGGGGAGGGTGTAGGAGTAGGAGAAGGTTGGGGTAGCGGAATAATGATTAAAGGTGTGGGGGTGGGGGTGGGGGTGGGAGAAGGTTGGGGAGTGGGAGTGGGCTGGTCTGAGTCATCATCATTTTCAACATCGTTATCGTTGTCCTCACCGTCTTGATCCTCGTCTTGATCTTGGTCGTCGCTGTCTGGTGTGGGTGAGGGTGATGGAGAGGGAGTGGGTAGAGGCGAGGCTTGACGACAGATGGAAGGAGTTTGGCCGCGGCGGAAAATTTCGGTGTAGGTGGCGTCACACTCAAAGGTGCAAGTGGTGAGGGTATTGGTGCAAAGCTCAATTGAAACAATGCCTGAGGGAGCCGGAAATTCCAGAGCCGGGGAGCCAGAGAGGGCAGTGCGCATAAAAGAACTCCAGATAGGAGCGGCGGCTTGAGAGCCAGTGAGGCCTTGCATGGGTGTATTGTCGTTATTACCGACCCAGACGCCGACAACCAAATTGGGAGTATAGCCGATAGTCCAGGCGTCGCGATTGTCGTTGGTGGTACCGGTTTTGGCGGCAGCAGGGCGGCCAAGATTGAGAAAGCTATTGGCACCAAAGACCTCGGAGCGGGCTTGATTGTCGGCGAGGATGTGGGTAGTGAAGTAGGCTGAGACTGGATCGATAACCTGGCGATTGCCACTACCGCCAAATTGGGCTTGGTTGGAGCGGAAGAAT
Organism: uncultured Pseudomonadales bacterium; assembly: GCA_964398525.1. Lineage (GTDB taxonomy): Bacteria > Patescibacteriota > Microgenomatia > UBA1400 > CAYNFZ01 > CAYNMS01. Next base: position 7,360 of record CAYNMS010000039.1, read on the forward strand.
TTTAAGAAGGGAAAATAGGAAGTAAGACTTTTGTTAGTGGTTTCTTCGAGTGATTTGGGGTCGAAGGAATAGCGGGTGGTGTCGTTTTTATCTTTGATTTCCAGGATAGGGTGAGTGGGAGTGAAAATGCCTTGGTGGGCAAGAACACCGTAGGCGCGGGTGAGTTCGAAGAGTTTGACTTCACTGCCTCCTAGAACTAAAGACAAGCCGACATCGGTGTTACCAAGAGTAGTAATGCCCATTTTTTGGGCGAGCCTCAAACTGTCGCGAATGCCAACTTGGTTAAGAAGTTCGACGGCGGGCACGTTGAGGGAGTTGGCCAGGGCCCGGCGAATAGTAACATCGCCTCGGAAACGGTCATCGTAATTTTTGGGTTGGTAACCGCCAAAGTCAGTTTGGACATCGTGGAGGATGTTGCTGGGCTGGTAACCTTCTTCGAAAGCTTGGGTGTAGACAATAGGCTTGAAGGCAGAGCCTGGCTGGCGACGGGCAAAGGCGATGTTGAATTTACCGTAATTTGGATCGTTCCAATCGTGACTGCCAACCATAACTAAAACCTCTCCCGTTTGAGGATTAAGGGCGACTAGGCCAGCATTGGTGACATCCCGGGAAGTGAGAGCTTGGACGCGTTGTTTGACAAGAGTTTGGGCAGATTGTTGGAGGCTGGCGTTGAGGGTAGTGGTGACACGAAAGCCGGAACGGATAACAGTATCTTCGGAGTAGGTATCAAAGAGGTAGTCGCGAACCCAGAGGGCAAAGTGGGGGGCGACCAGAGAAGTATCGCTGACTGGTGTGGTGGAAAAGTTAAGGGGAGCGGCAAGGGCAGTTTGGAACTGATTTTGAGTAATTTGGCCAAGATCGAGAAGGTTTTGAAGGACAAGACGTTGACGCTCTTGAAGCGCGTCGAGATTGCCGGCAAAGGGAGACAGGCGACTGGGTGCCTTGGGCAGGGCAGCCAAAACGGCGGCTTGGGAGTAGTTAAGCAAGGAAATCGGTTGGTCGAAATAGATTTGGGAGGCGGAGGCGGCACCGTAGGCGCCAGAGCCGTAATAGATTGAGTTAAAGTACATCTCCAGAATTTGGTCTTTGGAGTAGCGGCGCTCGATTTCGAGGGCAAGAACGAGCTCTTGATATTTGCGGCGGAGGGATTTTTCTGGAGTGAGAAGGGCATTTTTGACTAATTGTTGGGTGATGGTGGAGCCGCCAAAACGATTGGCTCCCAGGCGGAAGTTGAGGTAAACCGAGCGAATGATAGCAGTGGGGGAAAAACCGACATGGTCGTAAAACTGCCGGTCTTCGATGGCAAGAGTGGCTTGAATTAAAGTGTCGGGGATCTCGGAGAGGGGAGTGTAGGTTGAGTTTTTGACTTCCGGGCTTTCGTAGATGATTTGACCTTGGCGATCTAGAAGAGTGAGACCGGTTTGGTTGTTGTTGATGAGGCGCTGGGGATCGGCGAGGGTGCGGATATAAAAGAGGTAGGTGAATATGCCATAGGCCAGGAGAAGTAGGGGTAAGGCTAATGCCAGGCGTAAAAGGAAGCGACGATGGCGTTTGAGGGCTTGGAAGAAGAGGGAGGGAATTTGGCGAGGGTGGCGAAGGAGATGTAAATGAGGCTTGAGGTATTTTTGAGTAAGAGAATAGCGCATGCGGCTATTTTAGCCATAAATTAGGGAGTTTTGGTGAGAAT
>CAYNMS010000040.1:0-8656 GCA_964398525.1 uncultured Pseudomonadales bacterium
ATGGGGTTGGCAAGAAGGCAAGTGCAAGGTAAAATATTGATGTATTTAATGTGTATGAACAGTTATAAAGTGGTTAAACTAGCAGATTTGGCTTCGGACCCGATAAATAACATTTGGGCGGATGAATTGAGTATCTCACGGGAGAGAGGGGTGAGGTGGAGAATGATTGAGGCGAGGACAAGAATTCCTGGACTACCCCGAATTTATCACATGATGCATCTGGTGGATATGCCTGAACTCTATCACATGAAGTATGTGATGACGACGGTGATGACCTATGGCAAATCAATGCCTTTGGCGTTTGGGGATTTGAAAATCAGCCAGGTAGGTGAGGCATATGACTTGGAATTTTTTGCCAATAATGGGTGTTTTGGAAGCCGGAATGAAACACTGCCATTGACCTGCAGAAGTTGGGAGAATTGTCAGAGTGGAGTGCCGTTTGGGGAGATTCGACTCGGCTTGGACAATCCGGGAGGAAAAAGAAGTTTGTGGGTGAATCCGGAATTTTTAAATTTGGGTTTGGAGCGGGAAATTATTGATACCACACGTCAAATTGCGATGATGTTGGGAGCAAGATATATAGTACCTAACTCAAACACTCAACGAGCTTGAAGGTTAGGACTGGGGAGGAACATTGTAGTGAAGTAGGATTTGGTGGGCGAGATCAAACCAAAGCGGTGCGGCGGTTTCTGAAGCCCAAGGTGATGATTGAGGTTCGGAAAGTTTGACTAACATGACAAATTTTGGTTGATCGACAGGGGCAAAACCGATAAAGCTGGCAATAGTTTTTTCGGAGTCATAGTGGCCGGCAATCGGAATTTGGGCGGTGCCGGTTTTGCCGGCAACCCGATAGTCTTTTAATACTGCCCATTGAGCTTCGCCGTGATGGGCGGCTTCTTCCATCATCAGGCTGACTTGGCGGGCAGCATCAGGAGAAATAACCCGACGGACAACATGAGGTTTGATTTCGAGCATTTGGCCGGCGTCCTCAACCTTGGAGACTACTTGAGGCATGACCAATTCCCCGCCGTTGGCAATAGCAGCTACAGCTGAGAGCATTTGAATGCCAGTGACGGCAATTCCCTGACCAAATGACGATGTGGCTAAATCAATGTCCCCCCATTTTTGCCTGAGAGAAGGTGTAGATTCTTCTTGCAAATCGATGCCGGTGAGTTGGCCCAAACCAAATTTTTCCAGATAGTCGACAAACTTGTCTTTGCCTAGTTTGAAAGCGGTAAAAATCATACCGGTGTTGTCGGAGCGGGATAACACATCGGTCATGGTTTGGCCTGGATTGTATTGATTATTCCAGGTTCTAATGGAATATTTGCCAATCTGAACTGGCCCGGCACAGGTTTGATCACATTTTGTCTCCGGTGTGATGGCATTTTCATTGATAGCGGCTGCCATAACCAGAACTTTAAAAGTGGAACCGGGTTCATAGGCGTTGGCGATTAAGGGGTTTTTGTAAGTGTGAGCGGGATAATCAATAAATGCGGCTGGATGGTAGGCGGGAAAAGAGGCCATCGCCAGAATGGCTCCGGTAAATGGGTCCATGACAGCAACTTCACCGGAGACAGCGGAATATTTTTCCAAGCCTTCTTTGAGGGCGGTTTCAACTTTGTGCTGGAGGATACGGTCAATATGGGTGTGAAGAGTGCGACCGTCTCTGGCCGGTTGGTCTTGAAAATCTCCAATCAAAATAGGTTTGCCGGTGGCGTCTTTTTGCCGACTTATTAGGCCGGGTTTGCCTCGTAATTCCAGATCGTATTTGCCTTCCAGACCAAAATAGCCAATTGGTTGGCCTTGATCATCTTGACTGACAAAACCCAAAAGGTGAGCCGACATAGAAGCTTCGGGGTAATAGCGAATAAGTTGTCGATCAAAACCCAGACCTAAAACCCCTAGAGCTTCGATTGACTCTTTGGTATTGGCGTTTAAGTGACGTTTAAGAGGTACCCATTTTTTGGCGGGGTCGGAGAGCAAATCAAGAAGCCTGGATTTCTCTTGGGAAAGACGAACCTCGTGAGGAATAGCTGCTTGAGTGGCATCTTGAGGAGGGTCCAGGGTGAGTGAACTTAAGTTGGTGGCGATTTGATGGATGGGTTGGTTTAACTGAGGAAGATAGCCGTATAGAAGAAAGTCTGGCTGGTTGGTGACTAAAGCGTAACCGTCTGAACTGAGTATCTGACCACGCTCGGCGGGAACTAATTGCTGATCGGCTCTTTGGGCGATGGCGGCAAGACTAAGATGATCTCGAGAGATTACTTGCCAATAAAAGAGACGAGTGAGGATAGTTAGGAAAAATAGGATAAAACCTAATTTAATTAATCTCAGGCGTGGGATCATGGGTATTGGGATTGATTTTATTCACTTGCCGAGAGGGCAACTGGAGCAGAGGGATCGGTAACGGTAATGAATTCTTGAGGAGACTCAAAGCCGGCCTGTTGGGCTTGGGCTTCAAGTTTGGAGATAGCGGTGGCTGAGAGGATGTCTTGGCGGAGTAATCGACTGGTTTCGGCTAATTCATGTTTTTGTTGTTCAAGCTGTTTGAGTCGTTGACCGGTAGTGGCGTAGGAAGCAGAGACAATTATATTGGCAATTACTAAAATTAGAGAGAGGCTGGCGATTAGAAAATACAGTGATCGTTTCATGTTTTAGATAAGGTATAGAGCTTGGCGCTTCGAGCTCGCGGATTTTGGGCCACTTCTTTTGATGTGGGGTTTTGAGGAGGTGAAAGAAGAGCTAAATCTGATTGGTTTTTAATAAATTGATTAATGGCTTGGTCTTCACCAGAGTGGAAGGTGAGGATTACCACTCTGCCTGATGGCTCGAGTAAGCGATTTGCCTGTGAGAGCGCTGATTCAAAAGCGTGAATTTCATCGTTGACCGCGATTCTAAGCGCCTGAAAGATTTTGGTGGCCGGATGAGTGGTGCTTTTGGTGTGATAGCGACGATGATAGGCATTGGAAATTATGTCTGCCAATTGTCGTGTGGTGGTGATAGGCCGACGGGAGCGTTGGTCAACGATTGCTCCGGCAACGTGTTTGGCGAGAGGTTCGTCTGCATAGCGTGAAAAGAGGAGGGCAAGTTCTGATTTGCCCAAGGCAGCGATTAAATCTGCGGCGGTAACCGTAAGGCTCTGATCCATGCGCATGTCTAGAGGGGCTTCGTAGCGGAAAGAAAAACCGCGCTCGGGTTGATCAAATTGCCAACTAGAGACCCCCAAGTCAAATAAGATCCCGGAAACGGGCAGAAAACCGTGATCTTTGGCGACGGCCTCAATTTGAGAGAAGTTAGCTTTGACAGGGGTAAAATCAGGAAAGGCTTTGAGGTTTTCTTGGGCGTAATTGATAGCATCCTGATCGACATCGAGGGCTAATACGCTGACTCCAGCTTCGAGCATTCCAAGAGAATGGCCTCCCCCACCCAAAGTGGCGTCAATATATTTTTTGCCAGCTTGGAGTTTTAGGGCTGCGAGTGTCTCGGTTAGCATGACCGGATTGTGAAAGTTACTCATTTGAAAAAGCTTTGTTAATTAGTTCTTCATCGGAATTAATTGTGTCCAGCTCCTGGTTGTAGAGATTTTGATCCCAGATTTCTACCCAGTGGATTGATCCGGCAATCACAATGCGTTGCGATAGTTTTCCCCAGTCAATTAAGGCTTGTGGCAAAAGGATTCTACCTTGAGCGTCAAAATCAACTTGATGAGCGTTATGGGCCAAAAGTCTTCTGAGTCGACGTTTGTTTTTGTCCACTAATGGATGAGTGCCTAGTTCGCTTACTAGATTAGACCAAGTGTTAAAGGGCAAGAGATTTAAATGAGGCTCAAGACCTCGAGTAAGAATCGGTTGTTCACCTAAGGCGTGTCGAAAGGCGACTGGAATGGCTAGACGGCCTTTGGTTTGAAGGCGGTGGTAGTAGGAACCAATTAACATTTTACTATTATACGGCCTATTCACCACAATTCACCACCATAATCAAAAATAGCAGGTTTTCACAGCAATTGTCAATCGCCAATACAAGAAACCTTTCGGTTGAAAGGCAGGTTAATCACACTAAAAGTTTGGGGAAAACTGAATAATCCTAGGGAGCGGCAATGAAGACCGGTAGAAGTTCAACAGTGGCAGTGGCGGTTTTGTCATCCACTGTGGTAGGAAATGACTGCCAAGTTTGACCATCGTAACCGTAAATTTTGGCTTCCGGAATAGCTTCGTTGAGTCTCATGGTTATGTCTACCTCACCGGTTGGCAGGGTCGAGGGAGTGAAGATACCATAAGGGCCAGCCAGAACTTGTGAATTAAATTCTTGAGGAAGGCCTGAAGTTTGCATGACGATAACAAAACCAGATGAGTTGAGGATCCGGCCGGCATCGAGTTGAAATTTAGAATCACGGGAAGCAAATTCACCACCAGCCAGACTGGCTGGTTGAAATCGCCATTCGTTTTTCAAGGCGTATGGATCTGAGCCTTTAAATTTTAGAGTAAGACTGCCACCCTGGACATCTTCGTGATAACTGCAAGCGCCTCCGGCGCTACAACTGCCGAGTAAAACGTCTGAAGTAGCTGGTAAGTTATCTAGAGTCAGAGAACCAAAAGCCCCTTGGAGGAGTGTGCCGGCCTGATATTCAAGCTCATATTCCAATTCTGAGGCAGATTTGGGTAAGTTGTGGAGAGTGAGGGTTAGTTGTCTGCCACTGGAGTTGGGGGAGAGGCTGACGTATGGGCGCTCGGAAACTGGGATGACATTAACAGGCTGATTAAAGGGGGTTGGGGAGGGAGTTGGCTCTGGGGAGTTACGTTTGAAAAGCCGGCAACCGGATAAAGAGAGGCTAATTATGAAAACGGCAATGACTAGTCTGGTGTTCATCTGAAAGTGATTTTTTCTTGAATATATGATGACAGTTTAGGAATGGATACCCGCTCCTGCTTGGTGGTGTCACGGTCTCTGATAGTGACGCTGTCATCGGTTAGAGTGTCGAAATCAACGGTTACGGCAAAGGGGGTGCCAATTTCGTCTTGAGATAGGTAGCGTTTACCGATATTGCCGCGGGCGTCCCAGTTGCAGGCAAATTGTTTGGAGAGCTTATCATAGACTGTCTGGGCTTTGTCAACCAAGTCGGTTTTGTTAGCCAGCAGAGGAAAGACAGCGACTTTGTAGGGAGCCAGATCAGGGGAAAGTTTTAAGAAAATTCGATCGTTAGTCTGAGTGTATGACTGAGTAAGAACGGCCAAGAAAATGCGGTTAAGACCAAAAGTGGGTTCGATAACGTGGGGTAAAAAGCGGCGTTTGTTGTCATAGGGATCGGTGTAGCGTAAATCTACTCCCGATTTTTGCATATGGTTTTTTAGATCATAATCTGTCCGGTAGGCCAAACCAAACATTTCTTTAAAACCGAAGGGGAAATTGAAATCCAGGTCTTCGGTACGGAGTGAATAGTGAGAGCGTTCGTCGTCGGTGTGAACCCGCCAACGCAGATTTTGGTCGGTTAATCCCAGAGAAAGGGCAAAACGGTGCATCTCTTCTTTCCAGGTGGAGAAAAGCGTTTGCCAATCATTGACGTCTGGATCAAAGAAGTATTCAAATTCCGCTAGGTTGAATTCAAGGGTGCGAAAAATGAAATTGCCAAGAGTGATTTCATTTCTGAAAGCCTTGCCGGATTGAGCTAAGCCAAAAGGGAGTTTGGGGTGGAGAGTGTCTAGAACATTTTTGAAGTTAGTAAACATACCCTGGGCTATTTCGCCCCGAAGATAGACTGTAGATTGGCTTTCAGGCAAAATGCCGACTTGGGTTTGAAATAGCAAATTGAAGGGTCGAGCGTTGGTCCAGTTAAATTTTTGACAGTTGGGGCATTTGATTTTCTCGGTTTGGATGATTTCGTCGAGTTTTTGTGGGGTAAGACCTTCGACTGTGGCTGGTTTTCCAAGTTTTTGGAAGTGGTCTTCGATGAGGTGGTCGGCACGGGTGCGCGTTTGGCAGGATTTACAGTCCAGCATTACGTCGGTAAAGCTGTCGGTATGGCCTGAAGCTTCCCAGACTTTTGGACTCATGAGGATGGCAGTGTCTAGACCAAATATATCGGAGCGTCTGGTGACAAAATAGTCCCACCAATAATTGGCAAGATTGCGGTGAAGCTCTACTCCTAATGGGCCTAGATCATAAGTATTGGCTAAACCACCATAAATCTCTGAGCCGGGGAAAACAAAACCTCGACGCTTGGCCAGCGAAACAACTTGATTGAGATGGTCTGAATATGACATATCGACTTAAAAGCTTTAGGCTATTTCAGATACCTTTTGAAAAAACTTAATCAGGTAAAGAGAGATGTCTAGCCCTTTTTTGTTTATAGATCAATTTTAGATGAGGCATGACAAGAGTCAAGGCTAGACTTAATGGGTTGGTTGAGCCGAGGCAGTGGCTGTTTGAGCGTACTGGGATTGAAGCCAAGAGTGGAGTTGATCCCATTGGTCAATGCCCTCTTTGGGATGGAGAATGTATTGGCCGAGAGAGTTTCGGCCTTCAGAAAGCACATTATCAAGGCTGATAGTGACAGAGTTGACCTGGAAATCTTTGTATTCCAAGGCCTGTGAGGAGAGTTTGGCGGTTTGAGTAAGATCGAGATCGGTTTTAAGATATTGGCTAAGAGTGTTGATAAAGGGTACCAGGCGAGGTAGAGAGCTGACTGACAAAAGTTTGTCTTTGACGGCAAGGATTAGATTTTTTTGCCTTTGAGATCGACCAAAATCGTTGCCATCCTGGGCAGAATGGCGCGAGCGAACATATTTTAAGGCGGTTTGGCCATCCATATGAGTTATTCCCCGATCAAAATGTAAGTGTTCAAATCGGCAAGGGAAGAATTCTTTAGCTTGCTCGCCTGACATTGTAGCCGTGGCGGCAACTAACTCTTCGGGCAAATCGCAAGTGTCTTCCGATTTGCCTTCAAGGGGATACCAATAATCATCAAAGGTGGTTTGGACTTGGACGTCGACCCCACCCAGACTATCAATGGCGTTTTTGAAGCCGTCAAAATCAAGACTGATAAAGTAGTCGATCGGCTCGCCAACAACTTCGGCTACGGCATATTTAGCAAGTTGGCCACCACCGTTAATGCCACCAGTATAACGGGGTAGTTTGTGAGGATAATTTTTATCGTCAGAGCCAATGGCAAAAGCCGCATTGATTTTGTCAGGATGCAGCTTATCCCCGTTGACGGGAAAACTGACCCAAAGGTCTCGGGGGATAGAAACCAAATGAGCAGTTTGGTTGATTTTGTCCAAGCGGACCAAAATGATGGTGTCAGTGAGTAGACCACCATCGTGGTTGAGTCCACCGTAGCCCAGAAGGAGGATGTTGGTGATGGGTGATGGAGGTCGGGGGGTAGGTAGGGGTTGGCCGGTAGAAACAGGAGGGGCGCCGGCAACTGAGATGTTTTTGAAAGTCCAAAAGGCAAAGCTTAAACCAAAAGAGAGAAGAAATAAAAAGAGGAAAAAGCTAGAAGAAATTATGGATCTGCTTGAGAAACCGGAAGGTAAAAAGGGCATAGGTGAAAGTATATCAGGTTGTAATGTTTGGGTAAGGTTTAATTATGATAAAGTGGTTTCAAGATGAATTTTATCAGTTGGCATATCAAAATTGCGGTTCCGTTTATGCTGGGGGTTTTGGCAAACTTGATGATCTTTGTAGATCATTATTTTTCACTGGGAAGGTTACTGTCAAGTTTGGGTCAACCTTGGAAAAGACAAGTGGCGACTGATGAAGATCGAATTAATTGGTTGGCAAGGAGCTGGTTTGATTTGCTGTCTCGGGTAATTGGGGCTGTGGTTAGGAGCAGTGTAATTATTGCAGGTTTGGTCGTTGGAGCCTGGGTAGCCTTACTAGGGATTGTGGTGATAGGGGCGTTGGCAATAGTGCCCTTGCCTCTGGTGCCTTTTTATTTTAAATGGCGTAAGGAAAGAGGAGGTTGGAACCGGGACCAAAGCAGAGACGAACTGGTGAAACAAGTATGGCAAAGTGAATTCATGAATTTCGTAGTTTCCAGGTGTGGCTTGGAGATAGAATCCATGAAGAGAATTAGTGGAGAAATAGACTTTAATAAAGTGGAATGGCTGACTAAAGCTCACGAGTATAAACAAGAAATAGAGAGTGATGAAACAGGTGAAGTGGAGATGGGATTGGCTTGGTTGTCTCATGAGGCATTCAGCCAAATTTTAAGAGAGAAACGAATTGAATCTGAAGATTTGCTGCGTTTGGCCAAATGGTACCTGAAGCTGAAACAGGTAGAATACAAACGCTGGGCGTTTTGGTCTAAGGGCTACCTCCTATCGATTGAGGGTGTGGGTAAAGGATGGCAGTATGGATTTACTCCCAGATTAGATGAATACGCTAGAGAAGTGAGGTTGTCAGATTATAAGGAAGTAGTGTTTGAAGGCAGAAGAAAGGACATCCAGAGGCTGGTCAGGGCATTAAGCCGTGAAGATATAAAGCATGTTTTGATCTATGGGCCGGTGGGCATTGGCAGACACACTTTGTTGGGAGGTTTAGTTCAAAAAATAGCTTGGCATGAAATTGAAGAATTAAAGCACAAGCGAGTTTTGGTTCTGGATACAGAAAAGTTGTTGGCACATCCAGAAAAAAGAAGCTTGCCGGATTTGGTGAA
>CAYNMS010000041.1:0-8616 GCA_964398525.1 uncultured Pseudomonadales bacterium
GCTTTTTCAATCTCATCTCTTTTCAATCTCACCATCTTTTCAATCAACTTTTCCGATGGAATCTTTCCGTATTTAAATCTTATCGTCCCCTCAGCCATATCCGCATCTTTCATATTCCCCCTTACCAACTCCACAACTTTTGGGCTAAACGGATAGATACCTAAATGATTTTTGTGTGCCGCCGCCGCTATCAGATTCTTCCCCTTTAGTCTCAACCCAGGCACACCATAAGGCATTGCTGCTACCGCTTCAGGCGCAAATTCATGAGCTAGTTTCAGCACTCCCACCACCAAATTTTTTTGGTTATCAGTCAGTCCTTGTAAATACTTCTCCCCCATCTCCACCCCCCAATTTTACTAGGTTGTCAATCAGAAATCTTGGCTTTAACTTTACTAACACAAGCCTGCTTCATGCTTTCCAATTTTATAATTTCATCTTTTGGCAAACTCATTTCTTCACACGCTTCAATGTCTCCTTTTCTAAAAGCGTAAATTTCCACACATTTATTTTTATCAGCAATCGACACTCCTTCCATTTGACACACCAGAAGTTCCCCTTTTGACGAAGCTATATAGGCAAGACATTCCGCAGTATCTATTCCGCCTTTATAGCATAAATTTGCATCTAACTTTTTCCGAGCAATAGTGTTTACACATCCTATTTTAGATTGCCAACAAAGCTTAGGATTATTCATATTAACCGCTAGTTTGTTAAAATTTTCTACAAATAAAGGAGAATATATCAAAATAACAAAACAATAATAAAGTAACGCCAACATATTAAATCTAAAGATCCGAGCCTGGATATTTTCATTTAACTCCAAACTATTTTTTTCTCCAAATCACCCAACACACAATAGCCAAAAGTAACAAAGAATAACCGATGAACATATCTACTCTAGATGCATATTCCCAAGTGATTCCGAGCCACCCCAACAAAAACCAAGGGATTAAAAGAAAACTCAAGATTTGTTGTTTAACCATCACTGACTCAGCTTAAAAAAACTATAATATTTAGCATTTCATATTGAATTCACAAACACAATGAAGTCAAGTTTTGTTTAGCGAAACAGCAATTATTTGCAAAAATTACCAGCAAAAGAAACACATTTTCAATTTGACTTCAGACTAAATAATCCTCTTTCTTAACTCAACGCCATTTCCCTGCACGAGACTTCACATTCACCACAAATCTGTGCACACTTCTTCATTTGCTCATCATCAAATTGCTCACAACTCTCCTTACACCGCCTGCATGCCTCAGCACACACCCCACAAACCTCCTTGTGCATTTCCGATCCACTCATCATCATCTGAGCACTTACTCGACATAGCTCCGCACAATCTGCCAATGTTTTCAAGTGAGTAGGTTCGGCATGTTCTCCTCCAATTTCCAAACAATACTTCTTTGTCTCCACACACACTCGGTAACACTCCAAACAGTTATCTATACACTCTTTCATTTTCGTATTCATGGCTCTCCTATTTAAAATTTCCTCAAGCCTAACTAATCACCATTAACAACTCATGTGTATTACGTATGAATTCAATCACAAACCCCATCTCTTCCCAGGTTCAGAGCTACATTACCTCTCTACTTTTCTTTCCCAACCTTTCTTACTATTCACAGATTTCTTAACCTCATTTTTTTCAATCCCATTCCATTATTTAAATAATTTTCATTGCCTTGTCGGCTAAAACCAAATTTATCAATTTCTAATCTATCTATTTTTGAAACATCTCTAGTTTGACTTCAGTGGAATCAAAAAAAACAGAAAAAACATAAACACCATCAACCACAAAGTATCTGGCGGATTCAAAAACGCCCCAAAAGAAATAAATGATAAAAAAGAAAGCGGACGATATTTTTTCATGGCACCCTCAATACAGTTCTTAAACTACGGTTAATTAAATTTTAATCTCCTCTAAATTATCAAACACAATCCAATCATCCATGTTTCCAAATTTACTTCTATTAAATCCAAACTCCTCAATGGTTTCAACATCTCCAACTTCAATCAAAACAATAAATCTTTTCCCAGAAAATCTCTCCTTTAATCCGTCTCCAATTTGTAATGCCTGTAAGTGTTGTTCAACTAGTGCCATAGATTCTTCTTTTGTTAATTTTTCAGATTCCATCACTTCTTTTACTAACCCCTTAGCCTTGACTCTTCCTTCCCCATTGTTGTTTATAAAATACAATCTCTCCCCTGTTTTCACGCGACCGTAAGGCAATTTTTTCCCCATCGCTCCTCTAATAATCATAGTTTTTCTACCATTTGTTAAATTTTCCAGCTCTTTATCTTTATAATCCAAATAAACCAAATGATTCATCGCTGTTAATTTAGTTATTAATTAAACCTTATTTAAATTAAACACTTCAAAATCAGCTCATAAAATTCTAGTTGCTTAGGATATTTACTTCCGCATCTGATCAAGAGAATTTCCAAAAATAAGCCCTAGCACAAAGCCTACTCCTGCCCCAATAGCTGGATTATTAAAAATTATCATTCCTGCCATAAACCCCATACTTGTCCCAATTGCTATCCCAATTCCTGTATAAGTTCCCGGTGGGTAATTTCTTTTTTTACCACCCATAAACACCTCAAATATTTTTTACTGTCTCAATTCTTATCCAAAAACGGCCACAACACATTGATCCAAATCAAAATCACCAAATTATTTGACTAAATGTAATTCTCAATCTTTCACCCAAATCCTGCTTTTTCACACACTCTTTCAGCCCCATTGGTTTTTCAATTTAACCACCAACCTCTTCAACATACTCCTTCACAATCTTTTCAAAAAAGTTATATTTGTTTATCCACGCCCCCCAAACACATTTCGCCCACGCGTTCACAATAGTTACATGCTCCTCTAGATCTTTAGCTCTATAAACATCAACAACCGTTATCTCTCCAAAATCATCCGGTGGCTCCAACCACTCAAATTCTCCTTTATTCCTCTCCACTATCCCATTCATAAGCTTGGTAATTACCTTAGAAGTCATTTTTTTCTCAAGCGCTAAATAAATTGCTGCCAGATGTACTGCTACCGACTGAGCCGATTTCTGATTAGGTTTCTTTGTTGGATGTGAAGCTGCATAACAATCGACAGTCAATCGGTGTATATCAGGATAACTCCATTCTCCATATTCTCGGGCTAACACTTCTGTATACAACCTCCAACAACCAGGCGACTGAGGCATATACCCATGTTTACAGATAGGTCCATCAATATCCGGCACTTGTGCGCCACAAATATAACACCTTACCGTTTTTTCCATTCAAGCCTACTTAAAGTATTTTTCCTTAGTTTTTATGTTTTTTAATCAAGCTTTTCCAAATCACCAATTCAGGCGGCATCCGTTTGCCTCTTAAGCTTTTGATTCCTTCAGTTCAACCATTAACACCCGTGTCTCTGTCTCCCCGACGTTTTCCCCTATATGATTTTGTGCCTCACTCCAAAAAGTTTCTCCCCCTTCAAATTCCCTGATCATACTTTCCCCATTCTCAAACGTCAGTTTTCGCTTAAAGGGGCCTAAAGCATGCAATACAAAAGCATCATGATGATGAAGTTTGGTTTTATCCCCTGGCTTATCGGTGTATTCATAAACCCTCACTCTATCATTCTCAAATATGAGCTTGTATTTATCCGGGTCCGTTTTTGTCGGTAGATCAACTTGAGTCATACTCAAATTATATCAACAACATAACATCGAAAAAACTTCAAACCTCCTACTTATTCACACTCCAATTCACTCTCCCTTGGGCAAACTTTGACAAGCCACCCCATCTTTATTTCCATCCAATCTGTTCACGTCATTGCCCACCCCACCCACTTTTTCAAAAAATCTCTGAGCTTCAGGCTGGGTCTCAAAGTCATCACAGTTATAATCATCCGCCCCCTTACCCTTAGAAGCATCGGTTGTTATCTCGCCAAACTTATCAAACAAAATATTCCCCGATTCGTCTCTGGATATTTTCGATTCCTCTAGCGATTTTGTCTCCCACATTTTCCCCAAATCCCAATCATTTTGGGATACTTCGAGACCAAAAGCCGCCAACAAGGTGATGAAAATAATTGCCAAATAGATTCTCAATTTCTCAAAAAACACAAATAAAATCGCCACGATCAGCAATAAAATCCCGATCAACCACAGTCTAAACTTTCGGTTCCCTCTCAGCTTCTGAATCTTAGAGGGGCTCTTTTCAGTCTTTTCTTTCTTTTCTGACTTTTCTTCTTCAGCCATATCTATTTGTACCACTTTATTTCAGGCAATTGCAATGACAAAAAATAACTTATTATCCCGTTAAATATTCACTTAATTAAGTCAATCCCCTCTAGTCTTTTTGCTCGCCTCTCTGAAATTTATCCACGCCAAGACTCTCATAATTTAGTTATGAGAGTCAGCGTTTTGCCCTTTACCTATTATAGCCTCGACCCATGTTTTGACCTCCAAAACCTTGTCCGTCTCCAGATCCTTTGTGGCCTCCCATTCCCAGACCTAGTTCTTGTCTGATTTGTCTAGCTTCATCCAATTTTCCCTCTTGGGCTAATTGATGTGCCTCAGCAAATCGAGCAAAGTTTTCCTCGGTTACCACCTGGGTAACCCTGCCCTTGCCTGACATTAATTCCTTCCAGGCATTGTAGTCATTGCTCTCAAAGGCCTGCTCCATGGCTTCATGTCTCTCAGGAGTGCAATCAGGTCCTTGTACACTAGGATCACCTTGGTAAGCTCCAACTAACTTAGGACTAACTATCAAAGTCCCTAACATAAAAGCTGTCGCTCCCAATAATATTGGCTTCTTATTCATGTTACTCACCCCCTTTCAAACGTACTTTTTGTTAACTTTCCAGATCTTAGTCCTCCAACTTGAGAATTTGCTGAAAACTATCAAAATGCCAATACCCCAATTTTATCCTCCAATTCTTTCTGATATCCTATTTCCATGAGCAAACCTTTTGTCCTTCTATCCATCATCGCTTTATTCTTAGTTGGCGGCTTCCTTGCCTTCAACGCCTACATCTACCAGCAAAAACAAGTCGAAAGCCCCCAATCACTTTCTCAATACAGAGGCACACTCACGGGCGAATACGTCTGTCTGCCCCCAAAGGACACCACAAGCCCCCAAACTCTCGAATGCGCCTTTGGCCTCAAAACTGATGTTGGCGAGTACTACGCCCTCGACGTCAATCTCTTATCCCAGAACCTGCCCGACCTCACCATCGGTGACCGCTTCACTGCCACCGGCAACATCACCCCCATCGAAATGTTAAGTTCCGACCATTGGCAAAAATATAATGTTAGTGGCATCTTCTCAGTCACCGACTCCGTTCAAAAGCTTTAAACAAGTTAGTTCGCCTTTAATTGTTTTCAATCAGAAACAAATCTAACGCCACCCAAAACTGGTCGAAGCTGTAGACATCGTTGTGATCAGCTCCGTTTATTAATACTCGCTGTTTGTTTTCTGACTGAACTGCCTCAAATAGCTTCCGGCTAAACTCAGGCGAAACCACTGTGTCCTGGTCTCCATGCAAAATCAAAACACGACCTTGGTAATTACTAAGCCATTCTTCATTTGGATAGCGATCTTTAATCAACCACTCTACTGAATATACTGGAAAGTGAGCTTTGGCAACATCGGTTAAATTGGAAAACGGTGCCGTCAGAATTGTCTGGTCCACTTTACCCAGGGTAGTCTGATAGGAAGCGGGACCGGAGCCGACACTTTCTCCATAGACTGTTACGTGAGTATATCCTTGATCTGTAATAAATTGATGTATATTTTCAACATCTTGAAGGATCAATTTTTGGCTCGGACCAACATCATCATTTGAATAGCCGGTATATTCAACAAAAATCATTGATATTCCATATCCTTGCCACAAATCTTTTAATCCACTCCGATCACAAGCGGAGCCGGCATTGCCATGGTAATACACCAAAACTTGGTCTGTTCCCGAAGGCAAATAATAAAACCGTGTGCCATTTACTTCCCTGGTTTGATATTCTTCAAATCCAGGACAGTTATAAAAGTCTTGTGTATTCGGAAAATAAATATATTGGCGCTGTGCCACAAAAACGAGAAAACCAAACAAAACGTAAATAAGAAATAATATCCGAATTATCACAAAAACGTACCGCGTCCTTTTAGCCAACTTCATTCCAATCATAGTAACATACCCAAAAGGACACTCTCTTCAACTAGTTATCAAATCGTTTTGACTCTCTCCCTTAGCTTACCCGACTTCAAAACCTCGAATATTTAAAAATCACAAATTGGAGCCACACGGCTTCAGAGTTTCCAGCTCCCAAGTTCTGAGAATAATCTGAGCCAAACTTTGTCACATGTTTCATGATTTTCAATAACGATACAATTACTAAACAGTAAAAACAAAATTTGGGGTTAATACGTATAGCAGATAAACTTCCAAAAAGTTATTAGCTCATGTCCCACTTTATTAGCAATCTTTAAAGCTGAGTTTAAACATCGGTGGTCAATCTTAGTTCATCGTAAATACTTATCAATGTTTTCTTCATGTTCTTCTAGGGTTTCACCACAGTGGATTTGTCTATCGTTGTCGTGAATATAGTAAAAACAATCTGTTTCTTCAGGATTTAAAGCAGCCTCAATGGCGTCAATCCCGGGATTTGAAATTGGAGTAGGAGGTAAACCCGAATACTTATAAGTATTGTAAGGGGAATCAATGTTATCAATATCTGAAGCTTTGATCGGCGCCCACCAGCCTGCACCGGTATTTCCTCTGGCATATTGTACCGTTGCATCAATTTCGAGCGGTTGGTCGTTTAATAACCTGTTCCATATTACTCCTGAAATAAGAGCCATATCCTCTTTTCCCGCTGCTTCCCGTTGAATAATCGAAGCCACTTTCAAACCCGTTGTCCACAAGATATCCTTTTGAGAAAACTGTTGTGGGTACCCTTCAAATCTTTCGTTAAAGCGAATCAGCATCCTCTTTGCAGTTGCAAGTCCATCCTCATCCACCGGAATAAGGTAGGTGTCAGGGAAATAGACTCCTTCCCGGTAGTCATATTCCATTGTTGTATATGTAGTGTTCCACTTTCCCAATTCCTCATCACTCCAGTGAAGCTCTTTTGCCAATCTTTCACCAATTTCCTCTTTTCTAAGCCCCTCGGGAATGGTTATCCATTTAAGCTGAGGCTCTGAAGTAAGTTTGCTTACAATCTCCAGTGTATTCATCGCCTTGGAAATCTTATACCCTCCCGGCTCAATTTCTCCAAAACGCAAAGTCATGACTCCGGCAACAGCAAGAGACCAGCGGTTTCGAACATATCCTCCCTCAACAAGTCTCTGCTGCGTTTCATCCTGGTTTGTTCTACTTATAACAAAAGGCCCTTCTTCGGCTTCTGGGTCAGGGGCACGAACTAAAAGTAAGGAGCCAACAAATAATACAATGAGTAAGGTGAGGGCTATGCCTAAGATAATGTAAAGCTTTTTCATTTCTCGAGTTACTTTATTTTACTCACAAGAATCAGTTTTATATAGCTTACGTGAGAGTTCTATAACAATATGCAGTATGCAGGGACGGTCCCCAAAGTAATTGATATACTCACCCAAAGTCTACTAAACTAGTAGGTTAATGCCTAGATCTTCACACAACAGCATTCTTGCCCACAACCACTTCTTCCCCAATATCAATCGCAGTTTCGATCGCAAGTTGATCTTATAAACACACCAGGTGTGATATTCAGTCAGTAATTTTTGTTCTCCCCCCGTATGAGTCCACACATGCCAAAAACTCGAGCTTACTGTTTTCTGCCCCAACAAGAAATAATGACCCTCCGGCCACCGGGAGCACTTTTATAGATGACCCCAACCATCAGGCCTTTGCTTTTGATGTAGTTGACTTTATGCTCTGTACCCGGAATATTGGAATCGCGGTAATCACTTGAGGATAAAGCGATTTCGACATCGGCTTTAGTCAAGCCGTACTGGCGCATCTTGGTTTGGGCTCTATTGGTATAGAAATCTTCTGCTGCCACCAGAGTATTTTACCCTAATCTAGGGCTTAAATCGAAGCTTGCGACTCTCTATTTATCCAACCACCCCTCAGACAAGTCTGGTCATCCTCCATGATCCACGCCATCTCTGTATCCCACCCCAGGTGCGTCTACCTCTATTTTATAGAAGATAAAAAAACTCGAACCACTTACGGTTCGAGTAAAGTAATCTTGGCTCCCCAATTCGGCAGTTATGTTGTATCAACTGTTTCCCCAGGATCTACTAGCACAAATGAAGATAAAACTAGAGATCCTAAAGGAGCTACTAGGATCAGAGTCACAATATGAAACTGTGGAGGTGAAAAATGGACAATTTTGCAGATTCGCTGTATAAAATAAGAACTAGGCAAGGTAAGTTTGTAAGCCAAACAAAGCTAGCAGAGATTGCGGGCTACACCCAAACCTACGTCTCACTCATTGAGACAGGACGGGTAAACCCCAGCAAGCGATGTAAGAATGATCTTCTTCGAGCTTTAGGCTACTCTCCCAAATAGTTATCTCAAGAGAATTTAGAGAAATGAACCTCCACGGACTAAAGTCCGTGGTTTCTAAATGGTTCTCATTGTTGGT
>CAYNMS010000042.1:0-8334 GCA_964398525.1 uncultured Pseudomonadales bacterium
AGTGTAAACGACTGAAGTCCCCACGGTGGCTGGAGCTTTGAAGCCGGTGTAGTTGGAACCTGAATCCAGGAAACGGAAGTCGGAGAGATTATCGAGGGAGAAAGTGGAGGAAACATCAAGACTACCGGTGACGGCAGTATTGTCAGCTAGGGAGATAGTACCGGTACCATCACCGGTTAGAGTGAGATTGGTGTCGTTGCTGGAGGTGATGGAGTCAACACCGGTTAGAGCAGAGACTAAATTGAAGGTAACCTGGCGGGTGGCAGTGACATCGGCGGTAGTGTTGGTGCCATCGATGAAGTTAATGGTTTCACCGGAGGCGATATTCTCAGTAGTAACGTCGTTGTCGGCAATGGAGAAAAGAGTCCCGGAGATCTGACTGGCGGCGACATCCAGACCAGTAGTAGTACCATCGGAGGCGATGGACCAGGTACCGTTACCGAGGGAGTCACCGGAGGCAAGGGAGACAGTACCCGAGGCAGAGTCAAGAGTAAGACCGCCACTGGTAGAGGAGAGAGTATTGCCGTCAAGGCTGAGATTGTCGACTAAGACTTGAGTAAATGAACCGGTGGCGGGAGTAAGAGCACCAATAATAGTGTTATTGATTGAGCCGCCAGTGATATTGGCGTCAGAAATAGAAAGGGTGCCGTCGTCGGTTAACTCGGTAAAGCCGATACCTGAATCGAGAATGTCTAGTTCGGCGGAAGAGATGGTCAATGAAGAAGTAGTAATAGAGTTGGAGCCAAGGGCAAGGTTGCCAGCAAGAGTTAGGCCAGAGGAGAAGGTCCAGCTAGAGGTAATGGTTTCGGATTGATTGGAACGAGTAATGGCTGAATTGAGATAGTCAATGGCAATATTGGCTTCACCTGAAGGAGATTCGGTGATGGAAAAGTCGGAGCCAAGAAAATCTAGAGTGGTGAGGAGGGCAACAACACTGGTGCCATTTTCAGCAACGGTGATTACTGTTCCGGTATCATCATCGTCACTACAGATAATAGTACCGTCAGCTTGGGCCGTGAGAGTGCCACCGTTGGCGTTACTGGTACAGTCAAGGCTATCTATACGGAAATTGCCAGCGGGAGAAAGAGTGATATCACCGGTAGTAGAGGATATGGTGTGAGGACCGACAAAAACCAGATCGTCATCAAGAGCTATGGCCGTGTCGGCTTGGCTGTAAAGAGTAGGATAAGGACCATCTAAATTGATATAGAGATCGGTATTGTCAGTTCCAGCAGTACCAATAAAGGAAATTATGTCATCTGTGGTACCAACAATTAGTCGTTCGCCGTTGGCGCCGTAGAAATTGCCAGAACTGACTTGAAGGGTTTGTTCGATGCTGACGTTGCCTCCGGATAAACTGAAAGTATCAGAGGAGTTGAAAGTAAGAGTGCCAGTGTCTCCATCCGAGGCAAAAAATTCAATTCGGCCGTCGGTAGTTGAGCCTGAACCGAGGCGAAGTTTGTTTTCGGAAACATCGACGGAGAGAGCTGCGGCTAAAGCTGAGCCGCCAATGGCAAAATCGTCGGTGGTATCGGAGAGATAGGTAAGAGGACCAGTATCGGTAAATTTGCTACTGCCTGAAGGGTTATTGAGTGCATCTAGAATTGAAGATCTGCCAGAGGGGAGGCTGGTGTTACTGGCATCGGATAAGGGAATTGAGGAAGTGGTGTTGGCATCGTCCAAAGTAAGAGTGCCTGAGCTAACTAATGGACCACCTAGCAAAAGGGTTCCGGTTAGGCTGGTGGCTTTAGAAATGACTACGGGGTAGGCAGAGTTGGGTTGAATGTTTAAAATGTTTTCGCCGGAGTTTCCGGTAATATCTAGGGTACTTTGGTTACCCAGAAGGTTGATTTTAAAATCGGCATCTATGCTTTGATCGGTAAAGTTAAAAACGAGGTCGCTACTGGTTGTATTGATAGTTGGGCCGGCAATATAGGCTGTTTGAAGATTGTTGGAACTGGCAATTTGGGCTTCTATCTGAGAAAGATGTTTTCCATCAAGTAAGTCTGCGTTTAAATTGGGAACACGGGTAGTAGAGCTGACAATTAGTGGAGTTTGGTTGGTGGTGGAAGAGATAAGTTGAGAACCTTCAATGGTACCGGCTACGCCAAAGTTAAAGTTAGAATCGATTACACCTTGAAAAGTAAGATCGGAGTCATTAAAGGTGGTGATACCCAAGATACGAGAAAGGAAAGATGGTTTGGCCGAGGTAGTGGTGGGTTGAGCATGAACCAGAGTACTACTTGAAGCACTTTGGTATTGTTTGATGCCGAATGCACTAAAAAGAGAGAGAATGATAGCCAAACCTCCTAAAATAGCAAAATCCCTCGGACGAAGCCGAGGGCTTTGAGATTTACTTCCTAGGTGTATGGGTGGTGGAGTGGGTAGAATTAAAGTTGAGGCAGGAGATGGTTGGGGAAGTGAAGAAGGAAAGAATTTGCCTTGTGCTCTTAGCTGCTTGACACGATTGACCTCTTGTGCGGAAAAAACTCGGTGATTATATTCGTTTCTTTGAGAAGTGATTAAGTTTTCTTGATTCCAGCGGCGGATAGTTTTGAGGGAAACACCTAGATTTTGAGCAGCTTGGGAGATGGTGAGTAACTGAGGATTGTCATCTAGGGGGGGAGTAGAAGCTTTTTCTGGTAGGGGTTGATATTTTCGGTTAAGTAAGGGTAGGAGTTGTTCCAGACTATATAGGCGTTGATTTTGAGAATTGCGAGAAGGTTTGATTAAGCCGGCTCTCTCCCAGCGTCTTAGAGTTTTTGAAGACACATTAAGGAATTTAGCGGCTTCAGAAATTGTGAGCGATTTGTTGGAAGTGGGGTGGGCAGCGGGTGTACTCATTACTATAGGTTTATGTTTTTGAAGGAAATATTTGTTTATTTGTTTTTCAGAAATTAGTTGGTCGTGTGGGTTGGACATGCTCTGGTGTAGGTAGGGATTATGTCCAATATTAAATATGGCAGAATTGCTTAAACGTGTCAATAGATTATTAGGGTATATTAATCGGAAAATATGCTGGAAAGTTTGGGTAAGTGTTTAATTAAGTAAATTTTGGTATTTGTTAGGGTGTTTAGAGGGTTGATTATCACAAATTGAAAGTTGGTGGTTTGTGTATATAAACGAGAAAAAGGCTACTTAAGAAAATTGGAGACGAATGGTTGAACTTACAAATAGCAAAAAACTCACTTATAAATCACTTAGCGAGCAGGGGTTGGTGATCTAGTTAGGGGGTTACGGGTGAGTCAGGAGCGCAAAATTAAGCGAATGGAGATGTCCAGGTGAGATAAGCAGTTAAGCTAAAGCAGTGCTGGCAAAATAACATAGTTCAATTGGCGGTTAGATCGCAGAAATATATGAATTCTCAATTAATGCAATGTATGAAAACTAAACTGTGAAAAACGCTCAAAGCTGAAATAAGATTATTTTAAGTCAGTATTGGTATGTAGTTGACTAGACTGACTGAAAAATGGAAGACGAAAGAACGGGATCGGATGAGGTGTATACAGCTGCTGTAATGGTTTTAGAAGATAAACTTAGAGGGAAGGGGATTATAGAAGCGGAAAATTAGTATAAGTAATCATTGATAAAGAATGTTTATTTGAAAAATGTAGTGGAAATGATAGATAAATAAATTCTAGTAAAAATATTTACTGCATACGTGGACATTCCTCAAGTGGGTAGGTGATTTTGTCCATTATTGCAGAAAACTTAAATATATTATTAATACTTTTGATTAACTGTAATTGATTGGAGGTTTATCTAGGTAATCTAATGAATTAGCTTTTAGGCAGCGAAATGACTCTTGAGGTAGACAAGGCGAAAGCTTTTATGTGACGAGGTTTGTATTGCTTGCGATTAAGGATTAGGAATCGAAGTTTTCAGGCCTTTAAGGATTAAATGAAAGCTGAATATTTTTTTCTAGAAAGAATGCATTAATAGTGTAACTTAAGTCAAAAATTTGAGAATTTTGGAATTAAATAATAACCGCATAGATCTGGTTACTGAAAATAATGTCGGTAATTTTGGCAATATGCGGAGAATATGTGACAAATTTAAATTATGCATTTTATAAAACACGTAAGAAATGCGATATATATACTACCAGGCAAGATTCTGGAATAATATTACTTTGCGGTAAAATGCGGAAATACGTTTTACCCTTAAAACAATAAATTGAGATTGAATTGGTCACCGCAAAGTCGGAGCTAAAGATGAGGTCGGGTAATGTATTTTTAAATTGTTTTTTATTTAATACTTGGAAGCTTTTCTATATATAAATATACGTGAAGAGTATTAAAAAGTATTTAAAGTAACAAAATACATCTTTAGTTAAGAATGTTGCATTTTTTAAATATTTTTAAATTTTTTTAGTTTTGATGTGTTTTTTCACGGAATTTGTTGCATTTGATCTAGTACATCTGGGGCTTGTCAAAGGATGGTTACAACTGCTAAGCAATTTGGATTGGATAAAGTTTCGCGTTTAGCAAGCTAAATCGGATTTTGTACGGTTTGCATTCGGGTAAACAGGATGAAAGAGTTTGATACAGTCAGACATTACATAAGTCTAAAATCAGTTCATTGTGAAAAGAGTTTTTACAGGCTAATAAGAGGTGTTCCTGACATTTCTGGTGGCAGAGGTAGTTGGCTTAGACTTAAGATTGTGGGAGCAATGTCGGAAAGAATACCAGAGATTGAGGCGTCTGACATGACTTTTGATGCAGGTGCGTTTTGATCGAGAAGAGATGGATGAGCAATAATAAAAGGGACTGGGGAAATTGTATGCTCTTTGGAAATAGCTTTGGTTTTAGGGTTAATCATGATTTCACTGTTGCCATGGTCGGCAGTTATCATCAAAAAGCCGTTCTGAGAGGATATAGAAGCCCAGACATCTTTAAATAATGAATCAACACACTCGACAGCTTTGACAGTAGAATCGAAATTGCCAGTGTGACCAACCATATCGCTATTGGCAAAATTGAAAACAATAAATTTGTAACCGAGATTGATGCTATCAATAACAGCTTGGGCGACAAATTTAGCAGACATTTCCGGGTGGGATTCGAATTCTTCTGGTTTGAGTGAAGGGATGAGAAAGAATTCCTCTCCTGGGCGCTTAGTTTCACGACCGCCGTTGAAAAAGTAGGTGACATGAGCGTATTTTTCGGTCTCTGCAATATGAATTTGAGTGACTTGGTTTTGGCTGAAAATATCCGACAGGGTGTTATTTATAGGTGGAGGAGGGTAGGCAACGTCTACAGGCAAGGCTTTTTCATAGGAGGTCATGGTGGTGACTTGAAGGTCGTCCGGGTGATTATGGCGAGGGAAATCGGTGAAAGCAGGCAAACTTAAAGCTTTGGTGATCTGGCGGGCTCGATCTTCACGAAAGTTGGTAAAAATAATTGAATCACCTTGGTTAAGTTTAACCGGAGGGAGTTTACCTTGAATAATGTGGGTGGGGGGAATGTTTTCGTCATCTAGGCCTTGGGCGTAGTAGTACTCAAGGGCTTCTTCGGCTGAGGTAAAGGCGTATTGGGATTGTCCACAAAGGAGTTGGTAGCTTAATTGGGTGCGTTCCCAATTATTGTTTCGATCCATAGTAAAGGCGCGACCGCAAATTGAAACGATGTTGCCGAGAGAGTATTTTTGGATGGCAGCATTAATTTCGCGCAGGAAGAAGGCAGCATCTCTGGGTCCAGAGTCGCGTCCGTCTAAGATAAGATGGAGGTTTAAATTTTTAATTCCGTGACTGGAGGCAAGTTTGATAAGGGAGAGGAAATGGAGGAGATGGCCGTGAACCCCGGCGGTAGAGACGATACCCAAGAGGTGAAGTTGGCTTTGGTTAGTCTTGACGTGATTGATGGATTTGAGGAAGGCGGGATTGTCAAAAAAAGATCCATCTCCGATGGCTTTATTGATTACTGAAAGATTCTGGGGGATGACTCGACCAGTGCCAATGGTTATATGGCCGACCTCGGAATTGCCCATCTCGCCAAACGCAAGCCCAACTTCTTCCTCGGCTGCCTTGAGGAGGAAGTGAGGATAATGGGACCAGAGGTAGTCTAGATTGGGGGTGTTGGCTGCAGCAATGGCATTGCCTTCAACTTGAGGTGAGTAGCCAAAACCGTCGATGATGGCGAGAACGCAGAGGGGAGTGTTCATATAGAAAAGCTCACTTAATAAACTTAGTCAATAACAGCATAAGTATCAAGGGTCAGGGACAATAAATTGATAAGTAGTCTTAGAAAATTTCCCAAAGAGCTATAAGAGAAGCTACAATGAAGGTATGAAAATGATTGTGAGTATGGTGCTAGTCTGGATTTTTTGTTGGCAAGTGGTTGGTGAGGTGGCTGCATTGGAGAATGTTGGGGCTAAGGTGGATGCAGTCGAGGGAAATATAATAGTCAATATCAGCGGCAGGCACGCTCCAAGATCTCAGATTGTGGTAACTTATGGGGATGAAGTGATTGCTGGAGGAATTGATAAGGGCACAGGTAATTTTGGATTTTCATTTAGGATTAGTGGTGGGCAAGAGAGTGATCTGTGGTTATTTGCGATTGATCCAGCCGGAACCACCCAGAGGTTGAGTCTAGACAGTGGAGGAGCGATTGGGGTATTGATGCCACCGACGTTGGTGATTGATCCGGCAGTTTCTACTCTAGATGATGAGGTGGGTGTGGGCGGTTATTCTTATCCGGGTGCAAGGGTAAAAGTGACCCTTTCTAGGGATAGTTTGTTGGTTGAGGAAAGAGAATTTATAACTGAAGATGACGGAGGTTATGAGTGGATTTATCAAGAGCTGCCGCCTGGGGAGTATGTGGCTGTGGCGGTGAGTGAATTTGGTGGAACCCAGAGTCAACCGAGCCAAGAGTTGAGATTTAGAGTAGATCCAGGAACGGCTGTATCGCCTATTACCAGGACTGCAGAAGGGGTGGGCCAAAGAGTGGCAGATACAGTGGAAAATATCGCACAGACATTGTTGCCGCCAGTGGTGGGAGAGGCGGTGAGGAAATTGGCACCTCAAGCTAGCCAAGTAGGTACAAGAGTGGCGCCGGCTGTAGGTGTGGGGTTACTGTCTCAGCTGACACTGATTAGTAAGGATGTGATGCTGTTATTGTTTCAGTCGGCGACGGCGGGATTGCAGTATTTTGGGTTTTGGAGGAAGAGATACCCCTGGGGAGTGGTATACGATGCAGTGACAAAACAACCAATAATGCTAGCAACAGTGAGACTATATAGTCTGCAACAGATGAAGAAGTTGGCTGAAACAGATGTGACGAGTAAAGTGGGAGTGTTTAGCTTTTTCCCCAAGGCAGGCAAGTATGTGGTGATGGCGACAAAGTCGGGATATGAGTTTCCTTCCAGACTGGTAAGAGGAGCTACGGATGGCGAATATGCTCGGGTTTATCATGGTGAGCAAATTGAGTTTGATCAGGATAGAGGCGTGGTGGAAGTGTCAATTCCGATGGATCCAAAAGAGGCAAAAGTTGACTGGAAGTTTAAAGTGATGACTTTTTTGAGGAGAAGACTTCACTGGTTTTCTAGAGTGATGTTAATAGTTGGCTGGGTATTGGCTCTGGTGGCGGTTGTTGGAGGGGAAGGGGAGATTCATGGTCTATTTTTATTGCTTTACACGGGACTCTTGGGTGTGCAACTGTGGTTGATTTATCGGGCTAGAAAGACGTGGGGAATTGTAGTGGATAGGTCTGGAAATAGCTTGGAGGGTGTGCAGTTGGATTTGATTGACCCAGCGTTTGAGAAGTTGGTTCAGAGAAGAATAAGTGATAGTGCGGGGAAGTACCAGTTTATTGTTCCGGAGGGAAAATATGAGATTAGAATCAGTTCGATTAACCATAAACTGGTGATAAGCGAGCCAAAAGCTTATCAGGGACAAGCGATTGTTGTTGAAGGCAATAAACCTAGGTTAATTGCCTTAAAGATCGTAGTAGAGGAAATTAAGAATGATGTTGTCAGTTAAGCAATTTGATTGCTAGTGATTTGAACTCATCGGTGGAAGTATAGGTCTAAATTTGAACGGATGTGTGCATGTCAGATATTTTGTTTAGGTGCTAGCAGATGATTAAATGGAGTGATACTAAGGTTGTCTACCTCTGGCAGAAGCAGTTGGGAAATAGTTGATACTATAGGTTGTAGAGGGGATTTACTCCTAGGAGTTAGCCGGAGGATTTAGTAAAATGACAGCTATGGCAGATTATGATCACAACCAGATAGAAGAGAAGTGGCTAAAGATTTGGCAAGAACAGAGAATGTTTCAAGGCAGTGTAGATCGAGAAGTTAAAGATAAGTTGTATTTATTGTTTGCATTTGCTTACC
>CAYNMS010000043.1:0-8251 GCA_964398525.1 uncultured Pseudomonadales bacterium
ACATCCTCCCACGATTGTTCTTTGGGTATCCAATTAAGAGCAATTGCTTCAGCTTCTTTTGTCGTAAATCCTAAGCTTTTAAAGTATTCAATTATTTTTTGTTCACTTGTTTCTTCCATATAATTGAGCATTATACCCAACAACAAACTGTCAAATTGCTCTATGCTTAAAATCATCCAACAACATGACTTTTCTCAAATTATTTCCATCCTTTACCTAGCCGTGCAAATATTTTCTCGCCACTTCCACTATTTTTGCCAAATCCGTTGTCGCCTTTACCATATAGTCTGTCGCCCCAGCCATTCTCGCTCTTTCCATATTTTCTATCTCGCCCATATTCGATAGCACGATCACTGGAATCTGTCGATAAGGTGACTCTGGCCCTCTTATGGCTTTTAAAACATCAAAACCATTAAACTCACCCTTTAGCATAATATCCAAAAACACCATCTCAAATTTCTCCGTATTTAGTTTCTTCTCTGCCTCTTCCCCGCTTCGGGCTTTATCCACTTCATAACCCGCCTCTGTCAATTCTCCCACAATTGCATTCACCAACATCCTATCATCTTCAACTACCAAAATTTTCTGTGCCATGTCAGTCAATCTTACAAAATCGGCAAACTAAAGTAAAACACCGAACCGGGGCTAAGGTTTCCTTCATACCCAATCTCCCCACCGCACTGTTCCACCATCATTTGTGCGACCGAGAGTCCCAGTCCCGTCCCCTGCTCCACCAACTCACTCGCATTACTTGCCCGATAAAATCTTTCAAAAATCTTATCTACTTCCTTCTCAGGAATACCAATCCCATTATCTCTTATCTTAACCATAACTTTGTCATCCCCCTTTTCAATCTCCGTCACCACCTTTCCTCCAGAGGGCGTATATTTAATGGCATTAGATAGCAAATTTATATGTACTTGCTTGACTAAATCCGGGTCGTTATTAATCTTAAATTCTCCCTCAAATTTCATTTCCAGTTGCACTTGTTTCTCCTCTGCCTGAGCCGCCAGTTCCGTATAATTCTCCCGCACAATTTGTGCCAAATCCATTTCCACTTTCTCTGGCTTCAATTTCCCACTTTCAATTCTAGATAGATTAAGCAGATCATCCACCAGCTTAGCCATATGCATCGTCGATTCATGGATAACTTCTATCGCTTCTTGTTGTTTCTCAGTCAAATTTTCATGATTCTTAAGTAACCTTTCTGTATACCACCGTAGCGACGTCAACGGTGTCCTCAGTTGATGTGATGCCATCGATATAAACTGGGTTTTAGTCTGATCTGCCTGTCTTTCTTTGGTAACATCTCTACCATAAATATTTAAATAATCTCCTCCCACCGGCACGATCAACAACTCAAATATCACTTCACCAATTTGCAGGTCAATCGCCCTCCCCTTACTCTGTTTCAAAATCTCTCTCGTCAACTCTATCCACTTCTCGGGTAGTCGGTCTCCAGCCTTAACCTGCCAATGTTCCAATACCTCCTCTGCTGCTTCGTTGCCATAAAGTACCACCCCTCTTTTTGATACTCGCAGTATTGGCGACGGGTCTTCAGCTGGAAATTTTGCCACATCCTCTATTTCACGAGCCTTTTGCATTACGCTAGCCTTTTCTCTCTCCAACGCTTCTTCAATTCTTTTGCGCCTTATCGCCGCCCCAAAAATAACTCCCAACGTCTTAAACGCATCCAGTTCAGCCTGCGAAAACTCGGCTCGATTCCCATAATCCTCAATTCCAATAAATCCCCACCATTCCTCTTCCACAAACACCGGCACCACAATCAAAGTTTCTGCCTCCTCAGCCATAAACCATCCCCGCTCCGATAGTGGCAAATCGGCAATCCATCCACTAATAATGCCTCCGTGATACAGAATTCCCGGCCAGCGACTAAATCCACTCTCTTGCAAATTAATCTCTTGTAGTTGTGGCACATCTACCTCAGTCGCACTACCCTGCCTTCTCCACTGGTATCTCACCCCAGTCACTGCAACTTCAGCCGTCACCTCTGAATTTTTACATAAATAAATCCGGCTTGCTCCCACCTCACTCCCCAGTCTCTCAATTACCTGTAAGACATTGTCCTGCCACGTCGACAAAGAGCCTCTCAAAAAAACCTCAGTGGCACTAGTTATCGCCGCCAACACCGCATCTCGCCGTTCTACACAATCTCGTTCATCTTTTACATGCCCATCACTCATCTAATTAGTTTAACCAATTCCCTACCGGAAAGAAACTTGCTCAAGTCCCCACAATAATCACCCTCAAGCTCCTTGCTTTCCGACACTCGGTTGTGTTTTCACTTAAAGTTTTTCTTCCTTTGATTATTATTCTTTATTTCATGCCCTGATTTAAAACCCTCAACTAATGTTGGTGACAAACCTATTCTTACTTTCTCCTTATACCTTTCCTACAACCGCTTCACACACTTTTTCTAAGATTGCCATTCTTTATGAACCTACACTCCACCCATCCTTTACACACCGGTCGAACCATGCCCATCTTAGGCCTGGGCACATGGCAACTATAACTCAAGATACTGCCACTACCATTGTCAAAGCCCTAGAACTTGGCTATACCATGATTGACACTAGTAGTGACTATGGTACTCAACCAGGTATTGGCCAAGGCTTGGCTCAAAGCCGCATTATTCGAGACGATTCCTATTTAGTTACCAAAATCGAAGAAACCGACGAAGCTTTAGAACGTACTCAATCTAATCTAAAAGATCTCGACCTCGATTTTGTCGATCTCACTCTCATTCACCGGCCTCCACCCTCCGGTCCCGGCATTGATCTCTGGCAAGGCTTAATTCAGGCTCAGGCAGACGGCCTCACCCGCGACATCGGTGTCAGCAATTATTCTACCGACCAAATCGATAATTTGATCCAGGCCACCGGTGTGACTCCCGTTGTTAACCAAATCGAATGGAGCCCGTTTGGACACAGTCAAACTATGAAAGACTATTGCCACCACCACCAAATCATTATTCAAGCTTACAGTTCTCTCACTAGAACTAAACGTTTAGAAGAACCTGTTCTCAACCAAATCGCCACCCGCTATCAAAAAACTCCCGCTCAAATCCTGCTTCGCTGGAATCTTGAACAAAACACCGTTCCCCTCCCCAAAGCCAACCAACTCGACCACCTCCAAGAAAACCTCGATCTCTTTGATTTTCAACTCACACAAGATGATGTCAATTCCCTCAACCAACTTAATCATCACTATTCCTCGCTTGGTAGCCTTCCATATATCTAATTTCGTGCTTTTTCAAATCAAATCTCCTCCACCCAAGCCACTCCATACCCTGTAGTTGTACTATTTAGTCTGCTGTCAAATCCGTGATGTTCTCTAGCAAACTTCACAGGTATTTTTGCCACAATAATAGCCAAGATTAAATCACTTCTAACTTGTTCCAGTTCCTGACACCACCATCCATTTTTCTGAATCATAAACTCTCCTATTTCCATTGCTATTTCCTCTAGTTCATCCCAATCCTCCCCATACACTCCCACTCTTACCATCATAAACATATCTTCATGAGACGTCTTTTCCATCCTGCTATTTTAACAGGCTAACATATTATTTCACCCTCCGTTTCTTCCCACCCTTATCAACCAACCTGTTTCTCACTCGAAATATTAATCATCCAACCAACTCCAAATTTATCTCTAAACGACCCAAACGTGTCACCCCAAAACTGTTTCTCTAAGGCCATCTCCACTTTCCCCCCGTCAGCCAATTTTTCAAAAAATCCTCTCAGCAACCCTTCATCACTCCCCACCACACTCATATGCATATTATCCCCAAACTTAATCTCTTGCCCTGGCATACAGTCACTCGCCATAAAACTCAAATTCTCATTATCTAAAAAAGCATGAACAATCTTATCGTCATAACCCTCAGGTGTTTCCATCCCCGCTTCCCTAAATGTCTGCATCGATAATTTGCCTCCCAAAACTTTCTGATAAAACTCCATCGCTTCCCTGCAGTCACCATCGAAATTTAAGTATGGTGTCAATTTTGGCTTCATTTGTCGCCTCCTTTACAGTAATTTTAATTTTTCTACCGATTTTTTAATTTTCTCTTCCAACACCAATTCATCTATTTCCTCCAATCGCTTTATATACAAACACGACACACTTTTCTTGTGTTTTCCCAATTTTGTCAGCAAGTTTTCCGCACCTTCAAACCCAGACATTATATACACCGAAATATTTTGCTTTCTAGGTGAAAACCCGCACAGCATCCAATCACCCTCCCGACCACTTGTATACTTATAGTGATAACTACCAAATCCCACTATCTCCTCTCCCCACATTACAGCTTTTTCGCCAGTCACCCTCTCCATCATCGCTTTAAGTTTCTTACAATCTTTTCTTTTTTCCTCAGGCTCAATTCGTTCTAAGAAATTGTCTACACTTTTTCGATTTGGTTTAGTTTTCAGTTCAACCACCATACCATTATACCCCCAACCTTTTTAACATATTAATTCACTCAGTCCTTTAGGTATTTATCAAAAAACATCACCGACCTCTCCAGTGCCAAATTCAAATTTCCACTCAAATTATGATCATCTCCCTGATAATAAAATGCCTCCACTGCCACTCCAGCCTCTCTCATGCGTTTTTCCAGATTCTCAGACAGTCTCACATCTACCGAACTATCCTCTGTTCCGTGATGTAACTGTAGCGGCCCGGAAATTTCCTTCAAATAACTCGTCGCCGACAAGCTCGCCCAAAACTCAGGATTATCTCTATGATCACCAAACTCCTGAACCAGTTGTTGTCTCCACCAGCCTCTACCTCCGGGAGAAGGCGACACTCTTGGTCCACTAGTTCCCCGTCTCCAGCCATCAATCAATTCCTCATAAGACCCCACCACTCCCGCCCAAATCACCCCTGCCTTTATGTCTTTATTTACCACCATACTCTCCAGAGTAATGTGTCCCCCCATACTGTGTCCCCACATCCCGATCCTTTCCGGATCAATTCCTTCATATTGCTTAATCGACGCCACCGCGTTTAACACATCAATCGTGTAATCATTTACTCCATACCCTCCCCGTGCTTCACCCTCAGAATTCCCATGCCCCCGATAGTCAGATTTAAGCGTAACGAACCCATTTCTGGCAAACGCATCCTGATATGCCACATATCTCTCAGTCGTTTTATACACACTGGGTGAAATGTACCCATGATTAAAAACTACTACCGGCCAACCCTGCTGTGGTGGTGTACCACTAGGCACCGTTAGTAAAGCAAATATTTTAAGCCCCTCAGATCTATAACTGACTATCGCTCTTTCGTAATTTACCCCCGGCTCCAATCTTTGCTCCACCACCAACTCACTGCCTGGATACTCTCCTCTTCTCAGCGATTCAATCGACAACGGATGTACTGAAATTTCCAAACCTCCCTCATTCATCACTTCTTCTACTCTCTCCTCCATCTGAGGATTCATTCCCCACCAATACCACCCCAAACCCACCATGACTATTGTAAAAATCCCCCAAACCATCAATTTCATTTCCACCCCCACCTTCTAAATATTAATCTTCTCCAGAGCCAATCGCGCTGGTTCATAATTTTCGTTGTATCGCAATGCCAACTCAAATTCCCTTTTAGCCGCCTGCCTCTCCCCTCGTTCCAAATAAATCTCTCCCCTCAATTGATACAGTTCTGAAAAGGCGCGGTTTCCGTTAGTTAAAATCCTCTCAATTCTAATCAACAACTCATCATCTCTTTCTAACTTCCTGTACGCCAACAACGGCTCAATCTGATACCACAATGTCCTGGGCGCAAGCCGATTCTCTACTCTCTCAAATGCCGTTACCGAACCTTGATAATCCCCCACTTCATACAAAGCCACTGCCAGGTTAAACCCAGCCACCTCATCGCCAAAATCATTCCTCAATTGTGTCTGAGCTTTCTTTGCCGCCAACTGCCATGCTCTCTTTTCATCGGCCAATTCCCCCAAAATTACCTCCGCTTCCCTCTCCTGCCCTTTCCGGGTCAACACCAAAAACTCATAATTAAACTTTTCCCACATCAGCTCAAAATCACGGTAACCTATCTCAATATTTTTTCCCTGCAGCGAATCATCTTGAATAATCACCCCGCCAGTTTCATCAAATCCTTTCACCACTCGATAATGACCTATATCCTCATTCACCCTAGTCCAAGTCCTCACTATTACTGGCATCTCATTGGCTACCAATTTTTTCAAAAGCTCCATTCCTCCTCCAGGCCGATGAAAGGCCACCAACCCCAACTCCTCCCCTTTAGCCGCCAACTCTTCCAGTGTCACCGACTTATCGTCATTATCCCCGCTAGCATTTTGATATGGCCTCAACTCTTGTCCCAATTCTTGCTGAGTCTTATTGATCCCAAAATATGACAAAGTCATGGCCAGTGAAGCCGGCCCGCAATTATTAAAAGTCTGAAAATAATGCACCGGTATATTCAACACTTGTCTACCAGACGGCTCTAAAATTTCTATTTCAGGTGTCGGTTCTGGTGTTTGTTTAATTATGTTCTCAAACCCGCTGCGACCCATCCTTTCTTCCCTCGTCTCTTCCA
Source organism: uncultured Pseudomonadales bacterium (assembly GCA_964398525.1). Classification (GTDB taxonomy): domain Bacteria; phylum Patescibacteriota; class Microgenomatia; order UBA1400; family CAYNFZ01; genus CAYNMS01. The sequence goes on from CAYNMS010000043.1 coordinate 6,585, forward strand.
TCCTCTCTTTCCTCACCACTGGCCAGCCAGGCTGCCACCACGCCAGGCCTATTCCTATCATTAAACCCAATACCAGCAGTCTTTGTGTCATCAATCGCCCAGTATACCATCATGTTGTCAGCCTAAAACCACTCCACCTACTTCTATCCATCAATTCAATTGCTTTACAAACTCTCTATCATCAATTGTTCTACATTTTTCCGGCTCTGTATCAATCACCTCAAACCCCGCCTCAACACACTCCTCATAACTTTCAATTTCCTGTAGCAGCTCTTCACATCTTTGTCTACTTGCCATATCGCTTTTGGGCAAACACTCTAAGAGTTTTGCTCTCAACGATCCTTGGTAATACTTTTTCAATGCCTGCGCCTCATACTTACCCAAAGCCTCTGCCTGTAGTTCTAACTGACACAAATTAAACAAATCCGTCTCCACATCCACCGCCATTGCCCATGTATCCTCGTCCATTTCCGGCTCTACCTTTCTCATTGTTTTCAAATAACTCAATGCCATTTGTTGGCACATCTCATCTTGAGAATTATAAGCCCTCCCACTTGAGTCATTCTTTATCCAAAGCCAAACCAAAACAACCATTACCAGCAGCCCTAACCACCACCACTTCTTTATTTTCTTCATGTCTTAATTCTACTCTAATCCCCTTAGTTTTCGTCTTCGACTTTCAATTCTTTTCTGTGTTTCTGGCCAGCTTTTTTCCATAGCCCCATTAAATCTTCTCATAATGTTTATTAACTCATCTTCAGGAATTCCGGGCTCGCATTTTCCATCAGGGTGTAATGGTTGATTTGGTGGTGACCCTAAAGTATTATCCAGCCCCTTACCAGCTTCCGCTAAAATCCCCACATCTCCTACAGACAAAGTTTCTCCATTTTCTAATTTTCTCAGTCCTTCCCTTTCCCACGAGGGCAAACTTTCTGTTTTACTTGATACTCCTAAATGATAAGCTTGCATTAATTGATCATAATACCTTTCTGCTCTTTCTCGATCCCAACTCAACATCGAATCTCTTTCCGTCATAAGCTTTACCTGGTGAAAAATCGTATTCTACCCCCAATCATCCTTTCTAACACCCTTAAATTGCCCTTTGCTAAAATCAACCCATGAAATCCTTAATCGACTATCTATCAAATCACCCCAAAACTCATCTCATTTTCGACCTCGATGAAACTCTTACCCACCTTCATATCGACTGGAGTCACTTCACCAACGACTTCTGGCAAACTGTCGCCAAGTTCGACCCCCAAATAGTCATCGACATTCCCAAAGAGGAGAGTTCAAGTTACACTCTTTACAATTCCGTCATAAAAAAACACGGCTCTCAAGGTAAACAAGTTGTGGCCGATTTTTGCACCCTATACGAACACAACCACTTCTCCGGCCACACCCCTAACCGCCAGCTCATCAACTTTATCAAAAACCATCATGAGAATTACACTTTCTACATCTGGACCGGCAACAATCGCGCCACTGTCCTGCCCGTCATTAAGGAGCTTGGCTTGACCTCCTACATCACTCGCTTGCTTGCCGCCGACGACACTACCTTCAGCAAACCTCTACCCGACGGCTTTCTGGCTATCTTTGACCCCCTGCTTCACACTCGCAGTCAATTCCTCATGATCGGCGACAGCACCTACGACCAACAAGCCGCC
>CAYNMS010000044.1:0-7601 GCA_964398525.1 uncultured Pseudomonadales bacterium
AAAGCCCAGTACAGTTCATGCAAGCTAGAGTCTAATATGTCTGCGACTCGTACATACAGCAATAGAAATATTACTATATAATATACTTGATATGTCAATGGAAAAACCATTTTTTTCTGTTATAGGTGGAGGTTCGGGCACAGCTTGTGTATTGGCCGGCCTAAAAGGCAGAGAGTGTGATGTGGCAGCCATTATGACTATGGCGGATAGCGGAGGATCGAATGGTGTCCTCCGAGAACAATTTGGTTCATTGCCCACATCTGGCATCAGACAAGCACTGATTGCTCTCTCAGAAGACGATTCCTTATTGAAAGGTCTCTTCGCCTACAGATTTCACGAAGGTGAAGGTTTTTCAGGCATGAATCTTGGAAACCTTTTTCTTTTAGCTGCGACAGAAATTTTAGGCTCACTTGATGATGCAATTGAAGAGTCGGCTCGCCTCTTATCCGCAAAAGGTGAAGTAATACCGATTTCATTAGACGATGTCCAATTATTGGCAACTTATGAGGATGGCACAAAAGTTGTAGGCGAGCATCAAATTGATGAGCCTCAACATGACGGTAAAAAAAGAATTGTAAGTTTGGAGACTGTACCAAAAACCATGATAACCGAAAGAGCTGCCCAAGCTATCAGTAAAAGTGACGTAATCATTTTAGGACCAGGTGATTTATACACAAACACAATTGCTTCGTTGGTAGTTGGTGGGGTTGTTGAAGCTATTACGAGCTCTCTGGCCAGAACGATCTTTGTTGTGAACTTAATGACTAAATATGGTGAAGCTTATAACTATAAGGCATCAGATTATTTATTTGACCTCGATAGGTATCTACCACTTACCCATATAGACTACATTTTGATAAACAGCGATACTGACTTTCCCGCCGAAGTTGTTGAAAAATATCTTGGAGAATCAGCAATACCTGTTATCGATGACCTTGATCATATAGATTTACCATCTACATTATCCGTGGTCAGAAAACCTTTAGTCTCCCGAAATATTGTCCAGCCACAAAAAGGTGATAGGGTCAGGCGGAGCATGATCCGACACGATCCAGAAAAGTTGGGGAATGTCATCTTTGAACTTATTAGTTAAGAGTCTCTTATAAGTTGATACTCTGCCAATACAACAGCCCCCGACATTATTTTTATTATGAAATGAGTTACTGAAACCAACATGACACCGGAAAAACGTAAACCCACATTGACGAATGAGATTGACCATGCACAAAGGGTTAGGACGATTACACAATATTGTGAAATGGAGCGCCTGATTCCAACACCAGACGTATTACTTTGCGATCCACAAACAACTCTTACTGTCGTTGTCCCCGCCTACAATGAAGAGGATTTTATTGGAGACACTCTTTTAAGTCTTGGAGCTTCGAATACTCCTATCGAAATTGTGGTAGTCGATAATGGCAGTGAAGATAGAACAAAAGATGTCGCATTAGAAACAGCAAAACAGCTTCCATATTCAGTAACAATTCTTACTTGTGATAAGAGAGGTCCGGTAAATGCTCGAAAAAGAGGGATGGATGAAGTTTTAGCCCATTATTTATACAAAACCAGCGCAACTAACCCACGATATATGGCTATGACGGATTCTGATACACAAGTACCGGAAAATTGGGCCGATACAATATATCACACTCTCACAACAACTCACGCTGCAGCGGGTGGTGGTCTATTTTATTTTCCAAGTGTGCTAGATGAATTGATTGAAAGCAGAACTGGAATAAAAGACTATTTTAAACTCATCCCTACAGTAGCGCATTACTTGGCTTCAAATGATGCCTCGCTTATCCTTACTTATGGTGCAAACTCGGCCATAGAAGTAGCGGCTTACGCTTTAATTGGTGGGAGTCAACAACCAACCGGATCAGATGGCAAACCAATAAAGGGAAGTGACCTGAGGTTTGGTGATGCCGTAAGAAACTCAGGTCAACTAGTCTCATTTCTGCCAATTTTTTCTACTACCAGCGCTAGAAGAGAAATATTTGCTCTGTCACAAAAGACTCCTCAATATATCCTTTCATCAATGGAAGGTTGGGTGGATTCAAGAGAAAAAGATGTTTTACTACTTGAAAAAATCATTGACTCGTTGCAAGTGGAAGATTTCCTTAGACATAGAGGGGAAAGATTAGTAAGTTTTGTATATAGGAACGTGATTTTTCCCATCTTAACTGACCAAATCGATATAGGTGAAATCGAAAAGCTAATCGGAGCGGAAGATGATTTTGTTCTAGCCTTGAATGTAGCTAAAAACCAAATAGCTGGCATGAGCAGTGACGAGATTAGGCAATTTTCTAGGGCCTTGGGAAAAACTTACGCAAGCGGCTTTATCAAGCAAATTGAAGAAATAATTAATGCATAAGTCCAAAAATACAGAAATATCGAAATGAGTAGGGAACACGTCACAGATCAACTTTGTATTGATCATAAAAACCATCAATCATTCTACTTAAAAACAGGTTGTGAGGGTACCTATATCCGCAGGCCCAAAACAGAATATGAAGGTTATAAACTCCTCTCTCCGCACCTCCGGATGCCCAGGGTAAAACTCGCAGACACTGTTATTGGTCCAGTACTAGTTGTTCAAGGTATAGACGCTCCTTCAGCAAGCTCCATGCTAACTACTGATCCTGATGCTTTGGCTGAAACACTAAACGGTTTTTTGTCTGATGTCTATAGCATGTGGCAAAATACCGGAAAACCTATGGAGATCGAGAAACTGTCCAGAAATTGGAAGACTGAGACGACAAGTACTCTATTGAAATTAAAAAAATCCCCATTAATTCAGGAGATTGAAGATTTACCCATCGTGGTCAACGGATGTACCTATCCATGTTTGAAGTCAACAATGAATAGATGTCTTACAAGACTTACAACTGTCAGGGAACCAACTATGGTTTTATGTCATGGAGATGAACATTTGGGTAATTTATTATCTGGAGAAGACGGATATTGGGTTATTGATCCAGGGAATTATACTGGATACAACACTCCATCATCACTTGTCAATAATTTAGTGGGTGGCACTTACCTCTTTGAATATCGATATACGGGTGAACACTCAATTACTGATGGCACATTTTCTGTTGAATATGCTTTAACAGAAGAATTCGTAGGTCCTGAGAAAGTCATGCAACCTGTTTTCCGTACTTTTGAGGATTTGGTGATTGATCTAGTAAATGGAGATTCGCTTAGTAAAGAACTTTTATTCATCAATGAACTCAGAGTAGCCCTTGGCTGGACAAAACGTAGAATGGACCTATCTGAAATTAAAAAAGCGGGCATGCTGTATACTGGTCTAGCCACGGAGCACTATTATGCAGCTAGTATTGTTTAAATAAATAGACCGTCTTTATATGAAATTTACTATTCTTCAGTGGAATATTTGGTTAAAAGAAAAACCACAAAATATTCTACGTTTGTTGAAAAGAGTTAATCCTGACGTTATTTGTCTGCAAGAGTTATCCCAAAACTACTATCGGACAAACTTTATTGATACACCCAAATATCTCTCAGAAAAACTCGGTTACAATTATTCTTTTGCCATGGCTCAAAGTTGGCCCACTGAAACTGGGGACAAAATCCAAGGTAATGGGATACTTTCTAGATATCCCCTCATAAACTCCAAAAAACACTGGGTTACACCAATTACCCCAATTAGTGAAGATAATTATTACGACTTCGCAAACGAGGGCAGAGTTGTATTATCAGTCGACATCAAGATCAAAGGCAGAACGGTAACTTTTGTAACGACCCATTTATCATGCAGTGACTATTTAGAAGAAACTTTGTCAAGGATTAAAGAAGAAGACATTTTTTTAAGTTTATTAAAGGAGAAACAGTCTAGTACTATAATCGCCGGAGATTTTAATTTAGACGAAAAATCTAGACTAGTACATCTAATGGAACAAAAATATCAACATGCCGGACCCGATTACAAACATAAAACCTGGACTACGAAATCATTTGATCATAACGGATTTAAAGGAGATAAGCTTGAATGGAGAATTGATTACATCTTCACCACTAAAGATATTAAAGTTCTTAAATCGAAAACCGTTAAAACTGTCTATTCGGATCATCTCCCAATATTTGCAGAAGTTGAGATCTAGATTTTTTAATGACGGAAAAACTACTCATAATAAATGCAGACGATTATGGTTTGACCCCTGATGTTTCTAGGGGAATTAGATATGCCCACGCTAACGGATTAGTCACATCAACAACTGCCTTAATGAATTCCGTAGATATCGCAAGGGATCTGGAGGTTGCATGTCGCGAGACACCAAATATGGGATTTGGCGTCCATTTAAACTTGACATTGGGTAGACCTCTCTTGCCAACAGAAGCAGTGCCTTCCATAGTTGATCAAGAGGGTAGATTCATGTCTTTGGGTTTTCTAAAACTAAATATTTCCCAGATTGATCCAACCCATGTGTATAAAGAGTGGAAAGCTCAAATTGAAAAAATGATCTCATTAGGTATCACTCCTGATCATCTAGACAGCCACCATCATGTGTCATACCGAAATCGGGCGTTGTATCGTATAACTCTACAGTTAGCCAGTGAATACGGTCTTCCCGTAAGATCGTCACCAGCTTACCTTGCTAGTGAACACCAACCTATTGATGACCTACAAGATGGTGGGTACGATAAGTATCAACCACTGAGTCCCGATGCTTTGGAAATTAGCTTTTACAATGATGGAGTAAATATCGATCATTTAAAAGCTATTTTGTACGGTCTTGCCCCTGGTGTTATGGAACTAATGACACACCCAGCCTTCGATAGTTCAAATTTACATGATTTGAGTAGCTACAACGCAGTTAGGGAGCTTGAACTAGAGATTTTAGCCTCTCCTGAAGCTCGAAAAACAATTGAAATACTAGGAATCACATTAACTACATTTAAAGTGTTACACAACATAGATTAGAAGAATATTTTATCCGCTAGACACTGATTTATCATAAATTGCTGGTAGAAATGCTATCTGCTTGCTGGACAAATAAAATCTTATTTTGTTTGATCGACATAATATTTGGAGCGACGCACTCTATCTGAAAAGTATCTCTTCCATATGGAATACAATTCATAGATGACAGCAGCCTTAAAAAGAAGGCCAACAAGGATATAAAACACCGATGAATACAGATACCTAAAGAAGATGATAAAACCCAAGACATCAGATGCCAGCGCCAGTCCCAGAAGCACCGCTACGAACTTAATGATTTTTTGGGGCTCCTTTTTGATCAAATAACTGCAATAAACCAGTACGCCCCCAAGGATCAAGTTTATCAACGAGCCGGTAGGTAGTCTTGAGCCGGATTTAAGTAGGGACAGAAACATCGATACCATTCCCATCAGAAAAATCAAAGAGGATACCAGTTCAAGCTTACCTTGCAACTGGTCGATGCTGTCTTTGGCTGGACGTCCATTTACCTCAATAAGATACTGGGTACCCCAAAGCGTATTCTTTTTCTTGATCCCCACTTTCTTACCTGGACTCAATAAAGTCTCAAACCCTCTATTAACTTCTTTTCTAGAAACGCTAACTATCTTTGTACCTTTCCAATAAAGTGTAACTCCTCCTCCAAAGTCTTCTTTTACATTGAGAACATCACCCGATTTATTTGAAAGCACATACTGCCTTTTAAAGAATAGCTGTTTAAGCATTTTCACCGATGCTAATTATTAACTTCTCTCACTTTCCAAATCTTCCAACAAGTCTTCAGCATCCTCTAACTCACCATTCTCAATCAAATCTTCAATTTCGTCACGTTCTTCCTCCAGAGTCACATCCTCCAAATCTTCTAGTCTTGAGATTAAATCGTCGCGGTTACTCATATCAACCTACTTTAAAGGTTAAATTATCAAGATTGTACCTAAAAACTTGGGTTAATACCTGTCTAGTAAACTCTGAAGCTTTGTGGACATCCTTGCCAAAGTTCATCACATACTCGTCAAAATCTTGGTACCTAATTAGAGTGTAACGAAATGGATATTTATCTGGCCATTTATTGTTGTGCTCAAAATCACGAACAATTCCTAATTCGTTTAATACCCCTAACATAGCTAGTTTGTATCTTTTCAGGTTATTTCCTTTAACCATCGGCCAGTTACCAATGATTTTGCCATCACCCAACCAAAATTGGACAAACTTGGTATCATCACCGCAGTCAAAAATCAAAAAATTACAATCCCTACAGCTGGCAATTGCGTGTTCAATAAATTCCTCGGAGCTAAGTTCATTTTGAAGTTCATAAAGTTCTGCTTCCATTTCTAGTGCATAGTCATCGTGGTGGACCCACCTGACAGATACTGACCAACGCTTAAGGGCCACCTGAAGATGATGGAAATCATAATGTTGTTTATGAAATAAAGCAGCTTTAACCCTGCTTACCATAAGAGCAGCCTTAATCAGGAAATCTACAAGAACTGCCTCGATCTTTTTATTTTGACTTTGTTTTGCCTTCACCTTTTTTACTTTCTTCTAAAAAAGCCTTGGCTTTATCTACGATAACTTTTCTTGGTTTAGAGGTGCCATCAGATGGGGTTATTAAACACTCTGATTCAAGTTGATCAATGAGTCTTGCCGCTCTGGCATAGCCAATTCCTAGCATCCGCTGGATTACGGACGCAGAAGCACGCCCCATTGACAATACTGATTCAACTGCCTTATCAAACAATTCATCTCGTTCATCTAATAGTTTTTCGGTTAAGAAAACTTGAAGTTTCGCTTTGGTTTCATCAGAAACATCAACAGTTCGATAAACATCATCGTCATTAACTACACCTAACTGGGTTAAATTATCTAGTAAAGCATCAGCAGTTTTGTAGTCAATGACAAGTGATCTTTGAATCATCGGCACACTTACTTGGTCATTTTCTAAAATTAATTTCGCTGCTTGTTGAAGTAAATAAATTGTGACCATAAATGCAACCTTACTGCTAATTAATATACTAATTTCTTTAATTCCTCCAAAATCTTTACCATTGCAAATGTATCTAAGGTACAGTAAGTACTAAGATTAGCTAACACTTCTTGTTTTTTATCAGGATTTTTGCCATCAAGTATTGTTTCGGTCCAAACTCTTCTTGCCAGTAGTCCGTCTGACACGTCAAGTTCCTTGTAGGAAAGCTCCGGTACCAGAGCTGGTAAGACTTTTTTAACTGAGGCGCTACCAAAGAAAGCTTTATCGACAAACCACATTTTGGCAAAAGGTGTCATCAGATCTTCTATTCTTTCATTAACACTATCCAAGAAATCTTTGTATTTTGGGTAGAACTTAGTCATCCGCTCGTTACACCCTTTTTCATAGCTCATATTCCAGGCCAGGATTGTCCCAGAACTGCCTATATCTGTTTTAAGTTGCTCCAGTAACCCCGGCATAGGATTGGAAGCCTCAGCGTGTAAATACTCTAAGTGTCTAACTTCAGCGCCAGGTATGTCCTGAACATGGAGAGAGTACTGGAACGGATAATCTTTGTAAGGGCTACACCCATCAAAGTAAGGAATGGCTGAGGAAAGTGTTTCTGTCAAGTACCCCTTTTCGTAGACACGGATTCTAAATAGCGGGTGTAGAACTTAG
>CAYNMS010000045.1:0-5977 GCA_964398525.1 uncultured Pseudomonadales bacterium
TCATCATTTGGGAAGAACTAAAAACCGTCCAGCGCGAGTTAGTCGCTCAAGCCAGAGCCACCAAGCGAGCCTTTAGCCGTCGCCTCAATTTTGGCTTTCCCCTGGCGGTTTATCAGAGGCAAATCAGCTTCCACCCGCCCCCGGCCAACGTTAAGAGTTTTAAACTATCTCCTCCCCCCAAATCTTGGCACCCTACCCCTGCCATCGCTTTGCCTTTCTTAGGCACTGTTATGGTAGTTATGGCTGTTTCCGGCTCTTTCTTTTTGGACACCGAGGCTAGCCTGGGCAACCTCCTCTCCGCCGCCAGTTGGGACTCGCAACCTTCCCCTTCTACCGCTTCTGGACTTGTCGGCTCAGTGATCATCAACGAAATCAATTGGGTTGGGGGCACCAGCGGTAACGATGAATGGCTTGAGCTAATTAATACTAGCGATCAGGTAATAGATATATCCGGTTGGGTCATCGAAAACGCCGGAACCGGCTCGGGAGTCAATCAAAATATAGTTCTACCAAGTAACAGCCTAATTCCCGCTGAAAGTTACTTCCTGATTTCCAAAAACTCAAAAGAAGATTCAAATATTAACGTCGATCCTGATTTCATCACCTCAAACTTAAGTCTTCATGATGGAGGCGAGCAACTTATTCTCAAAACCAGTGTTGGTGAAATAATAGATATTGCCAACGGTACGGGGGCTTGGTTTGCAGGTAGCAATTCTGTCCCTAAAAGCTCCATGGAAAAGAAAAATCCACTTCTCGAAGGTACTCTCTCAAATAGTTGGCAAACCGCTACCACTCAAGCCAATCTCGATCCAGTCAATCAACTCGGCACCCCCAAAGCCCCAAATGGGATTTAAACCATGAAACCCAAACTCATCCGCATTTTTATCTTCACTCTCATTCTAATCCCCCTGGCCTACCAGTTTAATGCCGAGTTTCGCTCCCGCCTCGGCGAACGCATCCAAGCCTTGGGTTTGATTACCATTACATATTCCGGCCAACCTTTCTCCGCCGGCCCCGTATTTGACATCTCAGGTTTCATGCCCGGTGATTGTGTTACCCGCTCGGTGGATATCACAAACGGCGAGCCCAGTACCCAAACACTAGCCGTCAAAGCCATCCCTACCTATACAGACGACAATCTGGAGTCACAACTGACCGTCACTATCAGTAGAGCAGGTACCGACCTCTACGGCGGTTCAGCTTCCGACTCTGCCGTCCTCCTTTCTGATTTTTACGACCTTAGTACCACTACCGGCGTGGTCTTGCCTCCGATTGCCTCAACCGAGGCAACCACTTTTGATTTTGAGGTCTGTTTTTTGACTACGGCTGAAAACGAATTTCAAGGCACCCGGGCGGTTTTTGATCTTTCATTCTCCAAGGTTCAAGTCCCCATCAAGCTCCCTGAGGTTTGTTCCGCCCTCCAAGGCCAAATCTTTGTCCAAATCGACGGTACCTCGGGTAACGACCGCATCCGGGGCACCGGCGAAAACGAATTGATTTTTGGTTACGATGGCAACGACCGAATCGAAGGCGGCGGCGGCCATGACTGTATTATCGGCGGTGACGGCAACGATCGGATCGACGGGGGTACGGGCAATGACATCATCGATGCCGGCGAGGGTAACGACACTGTCCGTTACTCCACCCATAACGATATTATCTGGGGTAGGGGAGGCAACGACAACCTTGACGGCGGCTCGGGTGATGACCTAATCTACGCCGGTCCTGGTAACGACCGGGTCATAGGTGGGAGTAATAACGACTACATCGAGGGCGGTGACGGCGATGACAATATCGACGCCGGCTCGGGCAATGATTTAGTCTATGGCCAGTCTGGCAAAGATAAAATCGACGGCGGTGCCGATCAAGACACTCTCTACGGTGGAGACGATGACGACAATCTCAATGGCGGTTCCGGCAATGACTTTCTCTACGGAGAAGCCGGCAACGACACCCTCAAAGGCGGCTCAGGCAATGACTACCTTGACGGGGGGCCAGGAGACAATAATAATATCGGCAACTCCGGCACTGACACCTGCCTCAATCCTGCCTCTGGCAGTAGTTGCGAGAATTAATCTGAATTTGTCTTGACTCATGGCTTTAATCGAATCTCAAGAACAATCAATTTACAAACCAGAAGCTATTAAAAGAAGAAGACTAAACACTCTTAATCCAACGACAACAGAACCACAAGACTGGGCTTTTGAGACTAAAAGATTTCTAAGGCGCTCGAATCTGGAAAGAGTAAGAGATAATAATCATGGAATTTTTCCACCAGACACTAGACAAGTAGTACGCTCTCATGAAGCAAGAATTGACTTAGACTATTACTTAAGTAAATTAACGGGAAATGAAAAGTTTGTTGATCCTCGGATGGATGCATTAGCTTCAGATGTTGCTCAAATTGTAATATCAAAATTTGGCTTTGCCATAAAAGCTATTGTTGTTCAAGGCAGTGCCAGCTATGGCGGGGACTTTTTCCGTCAAGCTACTCAAGCAGAAGGAGAGCCTGACTTTGATTGGGCAATTTTGTTCCAAAAAGGTGGCCTATTTAATTTAGGCCCAAATCAATTAATTGCCAGATTAGCAACAAAAACCATTGAAAGAGCCATGCCAAAAATTGCCGCTAAGCATGGTTTTAGCCCCAACTTTCATTCCTGTGAGAGTGTCAATCCCATAAATTACCACACCCCCAGCTTTCAAGATGCTGCTCAAGCAGATGAATTTGTTTTATCAGCAACCAACAATCCCAGAAAAATGCAATTAATGCAACTCTACTTCCTATCCTCCTACCCTCCCCAAGTTAACGAAAAAAACCAAGCCCTAATCATGCAATCCTTAGAAAAATTAAAACAAGCTAATTACTTTGCTTGGGCAATAACCGTAGAAAAAATCATAAAAAATTTCAAAGAAACTCGTCGTCTAGACGAAAAGCATCTCCCGATTTCCAAACATAAACGAACCAACAGATTGCGCTCCCGGACAATCAACTCTTCAAGTCGTATATTAAACCTGCCGTTGAAAAAAATTCTGATGGGTGAAGATAACTAAAACGGTTTACTTAAATTGTCTTGTCTCCACAATTTGACTTGATCAAATCTCCAACTTGATTTAGGTTAAATCACACACTCAAAGGCGGCTCAGGTAATAATTACCTAGATGGTGGAATTGGCGCCAACAACCTCAACGTTCAATCAGGTCTTGATACCAGTCCCTCTCCCTCAACCGGTTATAGCTGCGAACTCTAAACGTCGTAAAACTGCATCACTTTCAATCTTTGGGCAATCTTCTCGTCATTAATCTCCGTTATATCCAGTCCGCAGTTGCTCTGCACCATATCCTCTAGTGTCACTGCCAATTCCTTGGCAGCCTGATTCTTCTCCAGATCAAACCCTGATTTTTGGTACCGCTTAAACAAATCATCAAACCTTTCATCAATTCTCACCACCCCCTCCGGTGCAACCCTCAAGTCACTATACTCGGCAATTCTCAGTTGCCAATCTCCGCCTCCTACAATCTCTGCCAAATTATTCACTCCCAGTTTTTCCACCAATCCACTCACTGCCGGCTCGACAGCTAACTCTTGCATCATTGCCATTGTCGCTTCAAACTCATTAGTGCCGTACTGATCAATAAACTTTTTTTGGACCCGTTTCCAATAATCGAGCTTATCTTTGTCATCCCCTAAAAGTTCCGGAAAGGCGTCTAAATCAAATTTAATTATGTTCCCGAGGTCGTGAAGCAGTAGTGCTTTGGCGATTAAATCTCGGTCTATTTCCGGCCCCAGCCAGTTCTCGGTAATCTCATACCCTACAGCCGCCACCCGATACATATGCTTTTGTAAATTATCTGGAATTTGGTACTTTTCGTAAACTTGGCTAATAAACATTCTGTTGGTATCTTACCAAATCAATCAAGCCCATTGGCTTGGCAGGCTTTTTGATCGTAACTTGCCTTCATTTCTATCTTGAAGCCGTTATTAGTTAGCTCGAGCCTCACCTCTCCCGCCTCTAAGTTCACTTTGCCCGTTTCCACCAATCGGGTTACCGGTACGTTCATTCTCAATTCACCCAGATCGATCCATTCCTTCGTCAGCGGATTTTCAATTCGGGCTTGATATCCTTTATCCCTGGTCATGGCATCCACTCTCACTACAGCCTCGGTCCCCACACACCAACTCTCGGCAGAAATCGATACCGACTCTTGTGCTTGTTTTCTTATCTCTTGTCTTTCTTTGATAACAGCCACCGCCAAAACCAGTCCGGCCAGAACTGGCAGGCTGGCTACCATCGCCAGCATATTCAATTTCTTAAAGTTAATCGGGTGTTTGGCAATCGGCCGATTCCTCTCATCCACCACCTCAATCGGCTCAAACCCTTTGACTTTTCTCGTATGATCAATTTTTGCTTTATCCTCATCCAAGGAAAAATCACTCATACCTCTCATTCTAGTCAGTTGCCCTCACACTGCAAGTTACTCTGCCACCGGTTGTTTACTGGTGTGTTTACTCAATCTCTCTTCCACTCCGCTATTTTGCCACTTCTCGGGCTCTCAGAGACTTCTTAAAGCGCTTGAAACGCCGCAACCGAGGCCAACCCTTTGTGGCTCGTTACATCTACCGTGGAGAGGACCGTAACCGCCACGGCATCTGGGAGCTGTCGCTGGATGGTGAGGTTGCCACCAGCGCCGACGAGCGCATGAGCTTGAGGCGAGAATATGGCTGGTGGGCTGGTTGGCGAGTAAGCCGCCAGCTGGAAAGAGTGGGCTGAGACAAAAATTTGACCTACAGGTGTGCACACCTTTGATCCCGCTGACTACAGGAATTAGTTTCTTTTAAAAGTCACGTCCGCGTAGCGACCGGCCGCCCACTGGGCCGCAGTTCGAAAAAATGATCGACTTGCCGGATTTAAAGCCTTGGGGCAAGGCGCTTCATGTAGTCACATAAGCCAGATCGTTTGAAACCGAAGAAATTTATGATAACCTGAAAAGGTTATGCCCCGATGTTTTAAGGCTCTGGTCGCTTCCTTTCCGTTTTTTTTCCTACTTCTCACTCTGAGTCTCTTAAGTCCTTCAAAGGCACTTGCTGCAACCTTCACAGTCACCAAAACAGCAGATACCAATGACGGCACCTGTGATGCAGATTGTTCACTTCGCGAAGCTATCGCCGCCGCCAACGCCAACGCCGGCCATGACACCATAGAGTTTGATATTCCAGATACCGACGCTGGTTATGTTCCGGCTTCCGGTGACGTACATGCTTATTGGGAAATTGAAAGCACCAGCACACTTGCACTTTCGGATGAGGAAGGCGTTTTCATAAACGGCTATTCCCAAGAAGGCGCATCCCGCAATACCACTTCATTTGGCGAGACACTAAATACCGTATTGACAATCGCTCTCTACGTTAATGCAAACGTCGATGGGATGAACTTCACAGGTGATAAAAACCGAATAAGTGGATTGGCGATTCGATCAGCATATCCTGCTAGAGCCACGTTTTTCTTTAACTCTTCAAATGACAATCGGATAGACGGGAATTTTTTCGGTAGTGACATTAGCGGCTCAACTTCAAGTAATTATGCAAGTTTTCTGTTTCATAATGGTTCACACCGAAATACTTTCGGAACCAATGGGGATGGGAACGATGATATTGGCGAGCGCAATTTGATCATGGGATCAAACTACAATGCTGGAAATAAAGGAACATTTTTAGTTAGCGGGGTGTCTGGGGCGCCACCGATTTCTGAGTTTGTCTTTGCTGGAAACTACGTCGGCGTTGATAAGACTGGAAAACAATGTGCTGGAGGAGATAGATATAGAAATCACCTTTACTTAGAGAATGGTACTGGGCATCAAATAGGCACAAATTTCGATGGCGTATCCGATAGTGAAGAGGCGAATATCTTCGCCTGTATAACAACAGAAGAGCGCGGTCTAGTCAGACTGATGGGTGTTACCAATAGTTCGGTGCAAGGCA
>CAYNMS010000045.1:5987-6829 GCA_964398525.1 uncultured Pseudomonadales bacterium
ATATCGGTACAAATCCACAGTTGGACGCATTAAGCAATGTTTTTATCCGTGCGGGGTTGGTGTTTCGGGATGCAAATTCGTCAGATGTCTCGGTTAAAGGCAATACCATTGCATACAACAATGGAAACGGCATAAGTATTGACTTCAATAATTCATCCAGCATCACATTCCTTGAGAATAGGGTTTTCCGCAACACCAATTTGGACATTGCGTTACTATCTTCAGGGGACAGTCGCGACACGGTAACACCTAACGATCCCGGAGACGCTGACATCGGCCCCAATGACCTCATGAACTACCCGGAAATCCAGGTGGCCGAATTCAAAGGCGATGGCCGCTACTATATCCAAGGCACTCTGGACGGCAACCCGGCCGAGGCTCCTTTTACCATAGAAGTGTGTAAGTCATCACAGCACCCCTCCGGCCACGGCGGCTGTCTGGAGCCTCTGGGAACTACCACTACGTCTGGTGGCTCTTGGAGTCTGGATGTAGAGGTGTCTGGCGACACCTGGGACAACCTTTCAAGCTTCACCGCTCTGGCTACCAACGCCAACGGCTCCACCAGCGAGTTTGGACCAAACACGGGTGGGGCACTCAAGCCTGAAGGTCCCTGGCGAGAGGCTCATATAGCCAGGCAACCTGACTTTGTGGCTCAAACCGGCGGGGTGGTGGGCAAGGAGCAGGTGGTGTCTGTGGCCTTGCCTGGCTCGTTTTTGTGGGATGTTTATCTGGATGTCTCGCTTTCGCCTCAGGTTAGCCCTCGCTTCTTAGGCTCAGGTTTCTGGCAGGCTTCACCAGTGTATGAAGTATGGTACAAGGCCTTCTTTAACGACGCTAAGGTG
>CAYNMS010000046.1:0-6148 GCA_964398525.1 uncultured Pseudomonadales bacterium
TCTCCAAAGCCCGCCTGGACACCCTGTCCTCTGGCTTCAAGCAATCTTTATTGATATTTTTGCCCATCACCCTAATCTTTCTCCAACCAGACCTGGGTACTGCTTTGATTCTGCTACTCATCTGTGCCGGTATGTTTTTTGCCGCCGGCCTGCGTTACCGCCATCTTTTCCTCTACCTTTTTATCATTCTCCTGTCACTGCCTCCGCTCTGGCTTACTCTTAAAGACTACCAGCAAAACCGGATTCTTACCTTTCTAAACCCAACCGCCGACCCTCTTGGCAAGGGCTACAACTCAATTCAATCAATAATTGCCGTTGGTTCAGGCCAAGTATTAGGTAGAGGTTTAGGCCACGGCACTCAAAGTCAGCTTAACTTTCTTCCCGAGCATCAGACCGACTTTGCCTTTGCCTCCCTTGCCGAGGAATTGGGACTTTTGGGGAGCCTCATCTTGTTGGCTGCCTACACCTGGCTTTTATATCGACTTCTCTCCCTGGCTCAACATACCAGTGATCAGTTTGCTTTTTTAGCATTAGTGGGGATCTGTAGTCTTTTTGCTATCCAGATTTTTGTTAACATCGGTATGAACATCGGCCTCCTGCCCGTTACCGGCATTACCTTGCCCCTGGTCAGCAGCGGAGGCACCTCCATAATTACCAGTCTTGCCGCTCTTGGCTTGGCTCTTAACCTAGCTCGTTTCAGCTCATCCCGTTCGACCATTGAAATTACCTGATCTAATCTGTAAAATATCCCCTTATGCACTATCACATCGTTAAAATCGCCGGCAAGCAATATAAAGTCACTCCAGGGGAAGAAATTGTAGTTGATAAGTTAGACGGCCAAGAAGGCGACACCATTACTCTTGACCAAGTCTTATTAACCCAAAAAGACGACCAGGTTGAAATTGGTACCCCCCTTCTTTCCCAAAGCACTCTTTCTGCTACCATCTTAGCTCACGTCAGAGGTGAAAAAATCCGCGTTGCCACTTTCCGGGCTAAATCACGTTATCGTCGGGTTCGAGGTCACCGCTCTCATCTAACCCGAATCCAAATTGCCGGTGCTGTCAAAGCTAAAACTCCAACCAGCAAACCCGAATCCAAGCCAGAAGCCAAACCAGAGGTCAAACCCGAGGTTACCAAATCTGCAACCACTTCCAAGAAAGCAGCCTCTACTAAAACCACCAAAAAACCAGCCAAAGAAACCAAAACTACTAAAGCTTCGAAATAAATCTTTAAAGGCCAAACAAGGCCCAGTATGCGTTATTTTTTCCATTTAGGCCATTCTCCTGCACTCGCTTTAAGAGAAATCAGTCAGGTTCTCTCGGTTACTGGTGTCAAATTTGAAAAACATTCAGTCAACCCTCATCAAATTATCATCAGCACCAAAACTCCACTCAATGTGACTGAGCTAGGCAATCAACTAGGTGGCACCATTAGAATTGCCTCTCAAGTCTCTACCGCCACGTCTTTAAATCTTGTCGACAGTCTAGCTCATCAATTTTCCTCAACCTCCCATAAAGCCACCTTCGCTTTGGCTTCTCTTTCTCCAGAATTAGAGCCCAAAACATTGTCTGTAGCCCTTAAAAAAGTTTTGAAAGAGAAATCCATTTCCAGTCGTTTTATTTTGCCCGACTATCCTTTTACTACTCCTTTAAAACTCTTAAGTCAAAACGCTCAAGAATTTATCATTCTACCCGACCAGGGACGGTTGCTGATTTTTGCCACCCAATTTGTGACCGATGTCATTGCCTGGCAAAAACGTGATCGTGCCCGTCCCGCCTTTGATCCTAGCTCAGGCATGTTGCCCCCCAAAATCGCCCGCATCTTATTAAACCTCACTCTCGATAAACCTCTTGCAAAAAGCCCCCTAATCTTCGATCCTTTCTGTGGTAGTGGTACTATCATGGCCGAGGCTCTGACCTTAGGCTTACCCGTTATCGGCTCCGATATCTCTCCCGAGGCCGTCAAAGACACCAGTGCCAATCTCAAGTGGCTTACTGCCAACACTTCCGCGTCAGGCACTTGGGCGGTCTCGGTCGCTGATGCCCGCCGAGTAAAGCCCGATGACTTGGGTGTACGCCATGTAGATGCCATTGTTACCGAAACTTATCTTGGTCCTCCGTCACTCCCTCCTCGCTCCCAATTGCCAAAACTAATTGACTCTCTCGCTCCTCTTTATCAAGAATCTCTCCTTAATTTAGCCAATTTCCTTCGCCCAGGAGGCAGGCTAACCATTGCTTTACCGGATTTTGGCCTCGAATCAAGCGTGAAAATGGCCGACTCCTTGATTGACACCTGTGAAAAACGAGGGTATACTCGAGTTACTGGCCCCCACATTTACGCCAAACCCAAAGCCCTTGTCAGGCGTGCTATCATTACTTTTTCTTACAAATAAGCCTTAAATTCTATGTCAAAAACCAAATCTGGTGGTAAAACCGCCCAACAAACTACAAGACCCGGTAAACGCTTAGGTGTCAAAGTCTTTGGCGGCCAAAAGATCAAAACCGGCTCTATCATAATTCGCCAACGTGGCACCAAATTCCATCCAGGCCAAAATGTTAAACTCGGTCGAGACCACACTTTGTATGCAGTCAAAGACGGCATTGTTGAATTCAAAACCAGGCTTACCAAGCGTTTAGTCTCTGTAATATAAACCTAATTTAAACTGTGACCGACTCTCCTCAAACTGTCCAACAACTCGATATTCACAGCCTCCAACCCAATCCACTCCAACCTCGTGGTGTGATCACGCAAGATTCCCTCGCTGAATTAGTCGATTCCATCAAGCAACACGGTGTTCTAGAACCCTTAGTCGCCGCCCAAACCCCGGCCGGGCTTCAATTAATAGCCGGTGAACGCCGTTGGCGCGCCTCAAAAGTTGCCGGCCTTTCCACTGTTCCTGTAATTGTCAAAAAGACCACTCCTCGTGGCATGCTGGAAATGGCTCTTGTCGAAAACGTTCAACGCACCGACCTAAACCCCATTGATCGAGCCAAAGCTTTCGAACGCCTTGGCCAGGAATTTAAACTTACTTCAACCGAAATAGCCAAACGTGTTTCCAAATCCGTGCCCTATATCAGCAACTCATTAAGATTATTAAAACTTCCTGATGCCCTCAAAGATGGCCTTATTAGTGGTTTGATCTCGGAAGGTCACGCTCGAGCCCTTTCCGCCATCCAAGACCCTAGGTTAATGGTTGAAGCCTATAAAATCATTCTCAAAGAATCTGGTTCAGTTCGTCGAGCCGAAGAGTTAGCCCGTCGTATGAAACATGCCTCGGGCCAAAAATCTTCAGGTTCGGGTGATTCCAAGCACAAAGTTATCGTCAGCGAGGAGATCGACCGTCTCCAATCAGAAATCCAAACTTCCCTCGGCAAAAAAACCCAAGTCAAATTAAAACGCAGCCGACGGGAAACCAAACTTCAAATCACCTTCAAAGGCACGCCTGAAGACACTCAGAATCTTCTTGATAAAGTCCACCAAGCGCTGACTCGTAGCTAAAGTCTGTTTGCCTCAAATCTTCACTAAAGTACTAGTACGCTGCGTGCTCTACCAAGCCACTTTTTTCAGGTGGCCAATACCTAAAAAACACTCGCCCCACAATATCACTCTCGTCAATTGGTCCCCAAATTCTCGAATCGCTCGAATGGTCTCGATTGTCACCTAAGACAAAATACTCATTTTGTCCCAGACTAATCGGCCCCCGACTGGTATATGCTCCGGATTGAGTTACAAAACCCATTGGCAAATAGTCTTCTTCAAGCAATTGTCCGTTAATAAATATCTTCCCCTCTCTTACTTCCACCGTTTCTTCAGGTAGGCCGATTATTCTTTTAACAAAATCGCAACCTGCCCCTTGTTGGCATCCAGCTCTGGCAGGAGCATGAAATACTACAACCTCGCCTCGCTGGGGTTCTCTTCTTTTATAGCTAATCTTGTCTGTCAACAAATATTCTTTATTGGAAAAATTAGGTTCCATACTTTGGCCATTGATTTGATGCGGTTGCATCAAAAAAAGATACACAATCAAAAACACACTCAAAGCCACCACCACCGTCTCAATGATGTCCAAAAAGAAACCGCCAATAGTTCGTACTACTGTATCCATAACTTTACTATTCTATACCACTTGACGAAGATAATCTCCAGCTTTTCGCCCTATTCAGTTCCCGACATTTTTACCTTTTGACTGATATATTCGGTACAAATTAGCCCTTTTGCTTTTTCCATCTGCCTCAAAACTGTCAAATACTTCAAGTTCTATTCCTTCCTCTAGAGCTTTCACTTCTTTCAGGGAAAAACAATGACAAAACCTTACCTTGTCGGACTTATTCCAACCCAAATAATAATCTCCTGCCTCCCTCTTTTTAAACTCAATGCCTCGTGATTCAAGCTCTTGATTGCTCAAACTTCTTTTGTCAGCCTCTTGCCAATAAGAAACGATCATTTTACCTTCGGGTTCTAAGCAATTAATCCACTCTTTCAGTTTTTTGATTCTCAAATCTCTACCAGGTATGTGGTGCATTAAACCAAATACTCCCACCAAATCAAACTTGCCCCTCACTTCTTCTGCCACAACATCTTTAATGATCCACTCTTGGCGGGGATATTGCTCTTTAGCCTTAGTTAACAATTCCTCATTGTTATCCACACCAGTATAGTAAACCTCGTTAAAATCCTCCTTTAGTGAAATTAAAAATCGGCCGTTACCACAACCGATATCCAACACTTTTGGTATTTTGTCTGAGTCTAGAGCCACCTTTTTCAAGGCTAAATTCATTCCAAGCCAAGGCTTCTGCCTGCTCGTATGAAATTCTGGAGCTAAATACTTGTAAAAGTCTCTATTTAGTTTATTAATGGCCCCAATTGTCTTTTGTTTCATTGGCTTTGTTAAAATGTCTGCACCTATGTCCGACAAATCTTATCATTTTAATCCTCATCTTCATCAAGCTACACTTTTGCCGCTTCTAAAACATCTGGACAAACTAGATCAAATTCCAGAACATGAACTGCTTTCTCTGCTTAAACGCTACCCCAAAAACAATCAGGGATATTTTTCCAAATCTCAGCTTATTTCCGGTTTTAAGGCTTTCTACCAAGAAGCCGATTTTCAGACCCTCCCCACAACTTTTACCGCTAAAATCAAGAAAAAACCCATTCGCACCATGAGTGGCGTTACTCCGGTTACAATTCTCACCAAACCTTTTCCTTGCCCCGGAAAATGCATCTTTTGCCCCAATGACGTGCGTATGCCCAAAAGCTACTTGGCCGACGAGCCTGGCGCCCAGCGTGCCGCCCGCTTTGCTTTTGATCCTTATCTTCAAACCTACAACCGGCTTAGAGCTTTCAAAAGTAACGGCCACAGTGTCGACAAAATCGAATTGATCATCCTTGGTGGTACCTGGTCTTTTTATCCAGAGCCTTATCAAATTTGGTTCATTACCCGCGCTTTTCAGGCTCTAAATGATTTTGGCTCAGGTGTCGACAAGCGAGACAAAGTTCAAGTTGGCAGTGATTTTACCAAGCCCCCAAAAACTATCGACGGCAATAACATCAGCAACACTTACAATCAACTAATTTCATCAGAGTTAATTAAAACTGCTCAAAAGAAATTATTAAACCCTTGGGAAAACGCCGCTTGGCAGGATTTAGCAGCCGCCCAGAAAATAAATCAAACCGCCAAATGCCGTAACGTCGGTCTGGTAATCGAAACCCGTCCCGACTATATTTCCCCAGCCGAAGTTGTTCGCCTCAGGCGCCTTGGTTGCACCAAAACCCAAATTGGTTTTCAAAGCTTAAACGATGAAGTCCTTGACTTAAACAAGCGCGGCCACGATGTCGCCGCCACTCGCCGGGCAATGAAACTTCTCCGACAATCCGGATTAAAAATTCACGCCCACTGGATGCCCAATCTTTACGGCTCAGACCCTCAAAAAGATATAAAAGATTTTCATCGCATTTTCTCCGATCCAGACTTTAAACCCGACGAACTCAAAATTTACCCCACCAGTCTTATTGCCTCTGCCGAACTTATGCAATACTTTAAAAAAGGCCTTTGGCAGTCATATACCCACGACCAACTTCTTCATGTCATTTCCACCTGTATGAAAGCCACTCCGCGCTATTGCCGCCTTACCCGGGTTGTCAGAGA
>CAYNMS010000047.1:0-6074 GCA_964398525.1 uncultured Pseudomonadales bacterium
AGACTCTTTCATATCCCCATCCAAGCAATATATCAAAGAGAAAATGTTTCCTTAACTTGGTCTACCGGTTTTGTCCAAAATTGTCCTTTCCACAGGCACTAACACGCTCACCCCAAACTCTTCCAACATTTCCGCCGCTGTCACCAGCGGTAATCCAATCACACTCGTAATACTTCCGGCTACATCAGCCACCAGCACTTCCGCTTCACCAGTAACTTGATATGCTCCCGCTTTTCCCAACGATTCCCCCGTCTCCAAATACTCTTCCAACTGTTTGTCACTAAAACTGGTAAAACTCACTTGGCTCCGCTCCACCTCTACGCGCATATCCTGACTCACACTATCTATCACTGCCACTCCCGTAAAGACTTGATGCGTTTTGCCTCTGAGTTTTTTGAGTATTTCTCTGGCCTCATCAATATCTTTAGGTTTACCGATTATCTCTGATTCCCTTGCCACTTCCAAAACAATCACTGTATCCGCCCCAATTATTACCGCCTCCTCCACTCTTCCGGCTACTTCTCTCGCCTTAGCCGCCGCCAATGTTGCCACCAATTCCTCCGGCTCTTCACACTCTACTAGTTTTTCATCAAACCCACTTGGCATTACTTCAAACTCCAGCTCTAGCCACTCCAACAGTTCCTTTCGCCACTTACTCTCAGATGCCAATACTAACTTCATCAAGACTCCTCATTAAATATATTCTTATTTCTATTTAACTAATACGGTTTTTAAATAATCCTCAATTATCTCCTGGTGATCAAAGGCAATCAGTTCAGGTAATTCGCTAAATCCAAACCACTTCACTTCCACTACTTCATCTCCAGTTATCGCCTCCCCGTCAGCCTCGACTTCAAATGCATGGCCCACATTCTGCCTGCCATCTTTGCTTCTATCAAGCTTGGAATACACTCCAATCAATCCCATCACCTTTCCTTCCAAGCCCGTCTCCTCGTTTAATTCTCTCAACACTCCCTCTTCTAGCGTCTCGTCCCAGTCTAAATACCCTCCCGGTAATGCCCATTTACCTGCTTCTGGTTCCATCTCTCTTCTAATCAATAAAATTTTTCCCTCTCTCACCACTACCCCCTCCACTGTCACGTGTCTGGCGTTATATCGCTTGCACTCCTCACAAAATTCTCCCTTCCCGATTTTCCCCGTTGGATAACTCAAAAAATCACTTTTACTCACTTGCTTCCTCTCTTATTAATTTCTCAAATGTTACTCTAGTTGCCTCATTCAAATCATAATTATTCACTTCCTCCAATTCCACCCAAGCATACTCCTCAAACTCCTCATTCAGCTTCACTTCTCCTCGGCACAAACATTTAAAATACAAATAGATTAAATGTAACTTTTCTTTTTCTCCCCCAGGATACAGCTTCTCCCTCACTTCATCTGCAAAATACCATCTTGTTGTTTCCAAAAGTTCCAGACCCACTTCTTCCCCAATCTCTCGTGCCAAAGCCACCTCAATTCTCTCCCCCTCCTCAATTCCTCCTCCCACTATAGCCCATTGCCCTGGAAACACCCCCCTATTTTCAGGCATCTTTGCCAATAAATATTTACCTCTCTCATCCTGAATGACGGCAATTGCATTGACTCTCGTTTTCATCCCCCCCATTCTAACAAACAACCTTGTAACTAACGCTATTGACAAATCTTTCAATATCTGTCTTTAATTACCTTGCACCTTATCATCTGTTTAACTAGATCAGCCACTTTCATTTTAGTGGCAGGCATTTATGCGCGCGCCGTCGCTTAAGGGCGGTTCAGTCTGGCTGGCGGGCTTATAATCCGTCATTTCGCTTGCACCTTGCCGGGCTTTAAACCTGGCAGTGGCTGATCTAGTTAAGCGGATGATTTTTGTTTCGCTTGTGTGTGACCGCTAACTTTGTAGAATAGGTTCATGGACACCTCTTTCCTCCCCCTTAATTCTGCCGATCAACAGCTTCGCCGTGGCGCCTCTTACCAATACGACTTCAACCCCGCCACCATCGATGCATGGCGCTCTATCCTTGCCCGCCAATTTATTGTCCTCTTTAGCCTCCCTACTGTGGCCTTGGTTCTTATGGCCTTTTATACCAGTTTCGGCAACATCTCCCTTTTGGGCTTTCCTCTAGAAATCGTCACCATCGTTGCTGGTCTTTCTAACTTTCTCATCTTCCCCTTCACTCTCATCAACTTTCGCTGCCCCAGCTGCGGTTACTTTGTTGGCAACAAACGCGAGCCCCACGAACCTCGACGCTTCTATCATTTTCTCATCAATCCTCTGGTTAAGCGTTGCCACCACTGCCAAGCTGTTTTGCGCTAACCCTTCTCCTCTGTCTTTTCCAACAGTTTTACCATTCCGGCCTTCAAGGTTGTCAAAATTTCTGCCACTTTTTCAATATCAATCTCTGCCGCCAAATCATTTATTTGTTCTTCAATCATCTCCAATCTCCCCCGCAGATTGACTAGATCCGCTTCCGTCAGTTTATTGAGTTGCACCATCAATCTTCTCTTTGCCAACACCAAGGCTTGTACTACTTGAGCTTTTTGGTATTCATCCAAATTTTTACCCTCAGTCTCCAATTTTGTTACCAACTCCTCCATCACTACTACCATCCTCACCGCCAATTCTCTCTCCTGACTTTTGGTTTGTTTCATCCCCACATTATAACCTCAAAAAAAGCCCCGCTTTCGCAGGGCTTTGGTTACTTAAACTTCTTCTCTCTAAATTGGGCATGCACCCGCGTCACACTTCAGGTGATCCAAGTTAATATCTTCCTTCAAATTCTTCTCCTCACTATCTCCCTCCTCAATTTCTCTGATTACTTGCATAAACTTGGCAATCGGCACTGCCTCTTCCGGCTGATACTCATAAGCCGTCGTGTCCTGTTGCGACATTACACTGCAACACTTCACTTTCGATTGGTACTTTTTAATCATCCGTTTGTAATCCGAAAATCCTACCAAGTCTTTCTTATACTTAAGCGTATACGACACTTGGTTACCGGTGTCGACAAGTGGCTTACCGGCCTCGTCCACTCCCACAATCCAGTATTTCTCCAGTAGCATCAGCCACTTATACTGTTGCTCCGGTGTTGCCTCCGCTGCCGTTAACAATTTCTTCCCCATCCCCAGCTTACAAATCTCCGGCTGTGTCGGAAATCCTATCACCGTTGTCCCGGAATAGCTCTTCAATTCCTTAACCGGATACTTGCGCCTTTTATATTTCTTCACCAGTGGGTCATCATTCCTAAATTGTACCCAACGGATATACTCCCGCATCGCCGGCAAGTGCGCCCCTTCCGACAAACCAAACAGCTTCGACGTTGTTCCCGCCGGTTTGATGGTCGTATTCGTGTGCGGTACATTCACTCCCAGAAACTCACTGTAAGTTCGAGCCTCATCTACCACCGCTCGTTTAAACCGTGACAGCGTCAACCAAAAGTCCAGACTTTTCTCCTCATCTATGAGGTCAGCAAAGCCGTAACCAAAAGCATTCCAAGCAAACTCGTGAATTCCCGTCATTCCCACTCCGATTCGGTTGGTTCGTTTAACCTCTTTTTTGTATAAAGAATCCATCGTGTTGACTCGAATCAAAGCCCTGGTTGTTGCTCGAAACACTTCCTCAGCTACATCTACATTCGGAGCAAAATAAGGCACCACATCAGCTATCACACAGTACCCACCCAACATGTTCAACGTGATTTCTCCACATGGATTAGGGATTTGCGTATACAGCTTGCTCGAGGCCACCTTGGCTAAATCTGCCAAATACATTTTGGTTCTTTTGCCTGGCATATATTTAGCGCTTTCCGCATAATCTCCCGCCAAATATCCATCATATTTTTCGTCGTTTTGTACTAATCGGTGTTGATTCACAAACCCAGGCTCTCCGGTATCGTGATAATAACTCGCCTCCATCGTCGCTTCAAACACCTTTTTGGCATGTTTAGTCTTAAACTTCCAAAAATTCTCGTCCACCGAAATACTATTGTTAGCACTCCACAAAAACCCACCCTTTTTGATATTTATAAAATCAAAAATACCGCTATCCGTCCAAGCTTTAGTAGCAATTCTGGCTGCTCTTCTGGCTCCTCCCACCAACACACACTCAGCCAGATAGTGATCCACATACATCGCCTGTTTCCAAGCCGGCATACCTGCGTTCTTAACTGTAGCCACCCTCTGAATCGCGTGCATCAAAGGCTTTGGCCCAGAAGCTGGCCTGTCCTGCATCCCTCCAATCGGCGCCCCTTTAGGCCTCACTTTACTAAAATCCAAGACCAACACGTCATCTCTGTATTTTTTCTCATACGCCATTACTTCCAATTTCTCAATTGCCTGAGCCCAGCCTTCTCTTGAATCCGGTACTTCAAACCAGTAAACCTTGTCATACTTGTGCTGCGCTTCTTTCACCGATTCGTCTTCACCCCAAACAAAGTCTCCGTGGCTTTCATCCAACACACACCTCACAATTGGCATGTTGTCCCAGTTTACAATGCACATATCGTCATCGTAAGCTCTCCCCACCCCCGACCCGTTCAATAAAAGATAAAACAACACATATGAAGCCGAAGCCGTCGCGCAGTTTGTAAACACTTCCATATTTCTCTCAGGCTGGGTTTTATCTCCGTGCTGCAAATGCCTCCCGCTCATCAAAGTCATGCCCGAGGCAATATACTTATAAAGCTGTTTAAACTCATCCCTTCTGTGCTCGTCATATTTCTCATCGTATTTGAGTAAATATGTATTTCCCTGAGCCACTCTTCTGGCTACATCTTTCCAGGTTTCCTCACCCCTTAAAATCGTCCTTTTTGCCACTGCCTCTCCCAAACCTGGCATCAAATTCCTCTCTATCGTTCTCATTTTCTTTTTCATTTTGTTCGTGTCCCAACCCGCCTCTGGCAACTCATCAGCCTTAATCACTTGAGTTTGTCTTACGCCATTTCCATTGGTGTGGCCATTTGTATGTCCATTAGTGTGCCCGTTAGCCACATTCTTGTTTTTACCAATTTCTGTTCTTCCTGGTCTTGGAAAGACTGCAGTTGAGGTTCTTATGTCTGCCATCTTAGGCCTCCTTTTCTGTTGTTCTTGTATCGTTATTTTCTAATTCACTCTTCTTCACTTCTGCTACCGCTTCGTCTACTGCTCTTTTGTAGTCATCTACTTCTGTAAAATTGTTATATACACTGGCAAAAGCTAAATAGCTTGCCAGGTCTAATTTTTTCAACCGATTTAGCACCAGCCTGCCCACTTCTCGGCTACTAAACTCGGTACTCGATCTGCCCTTGAGCTTGCGCTCAACCTCGTCTATTAACTTTTCAATATCCGCTGCCGACACCTTCCTCTTCCAAGTCGCCTTAATTAGTCCCCGCTTCAATTTCTCCCTGCTAAATGTTTCCCGCCTGCCATCCCGCTTAACTACTACCAGGTCAACCCCCTCGACCCTCTCATAAGTAGTAAATCGTTTGTGGCAGCTGTTGCATTCGCGTCTTCGGCGAACGCTGGTTTCATCTTCTGCCAATCGCGATTCCAACACTCCGACATTTAAGATTCCGCAGTATGGACATCGCATTTTTAAACTACCCTTTCCTTTTAAAAGTTACTTAAGCCCTAAGTAACAATTTTGTAACAAAACACTAGGACTAGTGTGATGTATGCCAACTAAACACTGTCCATAGTGTCCTGTCAACGCCTCCAACTATATCAAACCTTCTCAGTTTCCAAATTGCTACATCTAACTTGAGTAAATATTTTCGCTTCATTTTTCCTGCAATTTTTGCCCCTTTACTTGTTATCTATTTTGGTCCAATTCTTTTACAAAGAACATATTTGTTTATCAAAACTAGCTCATTTGTTTTTATCATCGCACTTAAACGCACTTACCCGGTGCGCCACACTTCTCACAAAACTCCTTTAAAATACCCATCGGTACATTGATTGCATTTCTGTGCCCACATTTACATTCCCATACATAGAGATCTTCATCTCCCCGCATTCCCATCATTCCCATTTCCACTGGGTTATTCGCTCCACCCCAAATCTCCATCAATCCACACGCTAACATTACTGCCCCGTACCCA
>CAYNMS010000048.1:0-5553 GCA_964398525.1 uncultured Pseudomonadales bacterium
CAAAATCTGAGTCTCAAATATATCCTGATGTTTCTCAGTTAAGAAATATCCCAAAAATCTGTGAAAATCATCTTCTTCAGGAAAGATTTTTCTTTTTTTTGCTTCCTAGTCTTGGTCTATATATTGAGTGTTGTTAATTTTAAATTCAGTCATAATCTGGAAATTATACGATATTACACCTTACGGATTTACACCTCAAGACACCTAAGGCTTTCAACCTCGGGTGTGGTAATCTCTTGTAAAAAGAGTTTGAACTCACAATTTATGTGTCACTGAAGAAAATCATCTTTTGCTGAAGCAACGAGATGACACGGTCGAACAAAGTTTCAAATAGGGTGAGTCCGCTAAGCAGACTTTCACCCCGCTAAGCAGGGTGACCCCGGAGGAAATAAGAGCTTGCTCTTTTCGCAAGAATAACTTCGCTTTGCTTCTTTATTATTCTTGCTTCAGTCCGCTTCCTCTTATAATTCGGCATCGTAGTCCTTGGTTTCCACTATTTGCCGAATTATCTGAACCCAGTCCGCTTCCCATGTCCAAAGTCACACAAAAAAGCCGCCTGTTGGCGACTTTTCCGTGTGACCCCGGAGGGAATCGAACCCTCGTTGCAGGGATGAAAACCCTGAGTCCTAACCACTAGACGACGGGGCCAAGAGAAAATAGTTTCTTGAGGTATTTTACATGAGTGAATTTTTAAAATCCAGGCAAAGCTTTTTTAGGCTACTAACTGACCAGAATCTAAAGTTAAGGGGATAAATACTTCTGTATCTACAAGAGTCTCATTTAATTCAAATGGAAATTGTCCAGTGATTTTACTGCTGGCTCTCATGAGCCAATTTATAGCTATATCACGGGCGTTTATATCAAATTCTTGAAGTGAAGCCTGATTTTGGCTAGAAGAAGTAAATAAATTGAATGTTAAATCAGTTGGATGATCAGGCAAATCTCCCATTAATGCTTTTTGAATACTTAAAACACCGGTAATTAAATCAGATTGAATTTGAAGAGTAGCGTATTCCTCACAAATTTCTTGAATGTCAGATCTGGAAAATTTATCTCGATTGTTTTTTATAAAAACGGAAACAATTTCGGGCATAAACAAAAGACCTTCAATTGAACTAGCAAATCGATTGAAACCTGAGTTGAATTGTTCTTTAGCTTGTTCACTATTAAGTAAATTTAAACCCATATTTTTTATTTTAATCCATACTTCAGGAATGTGTGAAGTCAGGCCAGAAGGGTGAAATGGCTCGTAAAGCTGGGAGCTTTGCGAATAGAGTTGATTAACCACTTCAGGATTATTAATAACAAACCACTCAAATAGCTCTTGATGTGCTAGCACACCAACACTTAATCTAAGGGCATCATCGTAGGTGCCGGTGTTGTTTAACTCGATTTTGAGAAGTCTTATTTGTTCTTCAAGCACCTTTTCAAACGGCGGCTCTTGCTGGTTTACCCCTTCGTACATAGAGTAGAATAATGCCGGAATAAGGGGAAGAGTTTCGCGTCTGGTAAATTTTTTTTCCATCCGCGTATTATAGTACACACTGTATTAGTAGCTTAGGATGACAAAAGAGCCGGTGGTGACAGAAAGGTTAAATTGAGGCCGGGCTGAGGTGGTGGCAACGGGGGATGAGTAAGTGCCGCTGCCATGGAATGTCTGATTGTTTATCTGGCCAGAACCCAAACCAACAGAATAGTGAAGATCGTAAGGCGCATTTTGAGGAAGATTTAGGCGAATAGTACCAAGACCAACGTTTGCATTTAACTGTTGTGGGAGAGAATGGGGTGAAAGCTTAAGTTGGATAGTGCCGGTGGTGACAGAAAGGTTGGCGTGAGAGAGAGTGGTTTGATCCAGATTAATATTAGCTAAGCCGGTGGTTAAATCTAGATTTAAGTTGGTTGTGAGATCTGGTTGTCCGAGAGTTAGATCAAAATCACCTGAGCGGTGATACCAGGGAGAAGTGCGGGATATATAAAAGGATAGATCTTGATTGTCAAGATTGTCATTGACTTGAGCCTGAGAATCAGAAGTTAAAGTTAAGATTGAGGAATTATCAGAATCGGAGAGACTGAGGCTACCTGCCGAAAGATTTAAATTGATGTGCCTGGTTAAAATTTCTGGATAATCATTGGCCGGGAATTTCTGGGTTTTGGTAACAGAAGACGAAGAAAAAACAGGTAGGATTGAGTTGATACCTTGAGTATCAATAAAAGAATAGGAAAGAACTGTGCCTATGACAAGAAGGGTGATGAATACGGTGAGTAATTGAGCACGAAGGCTAGTACCAACGAGCAATTCAAAGCCTTTGAGTATCAGTAAAACAGGCCAAAACTTGAGCAGGGTTTGCCAAACATTCCAGGGCAATAGATTTAGGTTGTTTAAGAGAAAGACAAAGCCAAGAGAAATAATCAGGAAAGCACTCACAATATCGGGGTGAGATGTTGTGGTTTTTGGTGAAGCATCGGGATTACGACTCATGACGTTTAAAGAGGATAAAGAAACCGATGGCGATAAGAATCAGAGGCCAAAAACGTTCCAGACTAAACCAGGAAATTATTCCCAGATTCGAGAGCAGAAAAAAGATACCTAAAACCAGAATGATTATGCCAGCTAGTTGGCGATTGTCCTGTTTGGATTTGTTACTAAAGGTTTGGGAAAAAACTTGGGCTTTGTCACGCATTTCCTGGGTGTTATTTCTGATAGTAGCTTGATTGTCAGAAGAAATTTTGGATTCTAAAGGCATGACTAACCAAAGAACGAAATAAATTAAAGCACCAGAACCGCCGAAAAACAGTAACAACAGAAAGACAATGCGAATAAGAGTGGGGTCGAGCTGAAAGTACTCCCCTAGCCCACCGGCGACACCGGCAATGATTTGGTTAGATTCTGAACGATAGAGAGGTTGTGGGTTGGACGGTGAGGTATTTTTTTTTGTGGATGATTTGGTAGTTTTTTTGGTGGCCATAGTAATAATGGTGATTAATAAGGTCGGACAAGTGGAGACATTTTAGCAGGAGAGCAAAGCGGATGTAAATTGGTCGGAGCAACAAAAGTAAGGTTAGACGTTTTGAATATGGCGAATTTGATTGTTTTCACCTGAGGCGTCAATGGCAACGACATCGATTCGAGCTGGATGTGAAGTTAGTTGATTCTCAAGTAAATATTGCTCGGCTACAAGGCGAATTTTGTGGAGTTTGATTGAATCAACAGCTTCTTCGGGTAAGCCTTGTGCCAGAAACCGCCGGAATTTTACCTCGACAAAAACGATGGTTGGGCCATCTTTAAATATTAAGTCAATTTCACCAAAACGAGTACGAAAATTTTGGGTTAGAAAACGATAACCTTTACTTTGCAGCAGCTTTTTGGCTAGTGCTTCTCCCTGACGGCCGGCTGGTTGGTTTGGCGGTCTTTTTGGGCTCACTGATCTTTTTATCTTTGAGTTTAACTTTGATAGCGCGTTTACCGACGCGTTCTCTGAGGTAATAAAGTTTAGCACGTTTGACACTTCCACTAGTGCGAAGTTCGATATTGGTGAGAGTAGGAGATGAAAGTGGAACCAGTCTTTCGACGCCAACGCCGCCAACGGCAATACGGCGAACTAAAATTGATTTGCCTTCGCCTCGACCAGAAATTCCCATAATAATGCCTTCAAAACCTTGAGTGCGGCTTTTACCGCCTTCTTCGGTAACGGAAAGACTGAGACGAACAGTGTCGCCGGTGTGAAATTGTTGATCTTGATAGGTAAATTGATTAGCCATAAGAAAACAATAGTATTAACAAGGAAATGATTTTATCAGGTAGAAGCTTAAGCTTCAAGGTGATGATGCCGGTTGCGAGAAAAAGCACAAACTGGTAGTGTAAGGGACATGTCAAAGATGCCGGAGCTTAAGTTTGTTACTTGGAAAGAATTTGAAGATTTGTGTTTTGAACTGGCGGTGAAACTAAATGAGGGCGGGGAAAAGTTTGACAATATAGTTTCAATTTCCAGAGGTGGACATGTTATCTCGAGACTTTTGAGTGATTTGTTGGATGTAGCAATATTTAATGTGAGCATTCAGTCATATGAAGCGATGCAGCAAAGGGAGTTAAAACTCACCCAAAAGCTAGGCCAATATTTAAGTGACCAGAGAATTTTATTGGTTGATGAGATTGTGGATAGTGGACTGACTTTGGGTAGGGCTAAGGAATATTTGAAACGTTTGCGGGCTACCGAAGTGGTAAGTGTGGCGCTACACGTAAAACCAAGAGCGATTGAGCGGCCTGATTATTTTGCCAGGGAAACGAATGCTTGGGTGATTTACCCCTATGAGATTAGAGAAACTTATGTATCGCTAGGGCAAATTTGGCAGAAAAATGGGAAAACAGCAGAAAACTTAAAAGAAGAAATGGTAAAAGAGGGTTTTGATCGAGAGAAGTTAGAGTATTTGGAAAAAAGTCTAGGCTTGAGAAAAATCTAGACTAGCGCGCAAGAATTCGATAAAGATGCCGTGAGGCTTGAGTGGTCGGGATTTGTATTCGGGATGCGCCTGAGTGGCCAAAAAGAAAGGGTGCTGATCACGAGGCAGTTCGACGACTTCGACAAAGAAATCATCGGGTGAAGACCCGGAAATAATTAAGCCTTTTTCCTCTAGGGGGCGACGATAATCATTGTTGAATTCGAAGCGATGACGGTGACGCTCAGAGATCAGGTGCTTGGATTTATCGATAAACATTTTATGCTTAGAGTAAATGTCGTGGGCGAGGGTATCTTTTTTGAGAATACAATCGTAAGCACCAAGGCGCATGCTGGCACCTTCCCCTTTGATCTTTTGATATTGATCATTGAAGGGAATGTCGTGTATGACCGGATGGGGTGTATTAGGATCGACTTCTGAAGTATTGGCCATTTTGAAATCGGCAACATTTCGGGCAAACTCGATAGCGGCTAACTGCATGCCATAGCATAGACCAAGATAGG
Source organism: uncultured Pseudomonadales bacterium (assembly GCA_964398525.1). Lineage (GTDB taxonomy): Bacteria > Patescibacteriota > Microgenomatia > UBA1400 > CAYNFZ01 > CAYNMS01. The sequence goes on from CAYNMS010000048.1 coordinate 4,959, forward strand.
GCACTTTTTGCTCTCGGGCGTGGGTAACAGCCTTAATTTTGCCTTCGACTCCACGTGAGCCCCAACCAATGGGGACAATAATGCCAGATACGGCGTTAAGATCAGCTTGGGAGGAGGCGTCACCAGCTTCGAGTTTTTCGGCGTTAATGAACCTGATATCCAACTGGTAATTTAGATGCCAAGAGGCGTGGTTTAAAGCCTCCAGAAGGGAAGCGTAAGCGTCTTTGAGTTCGTAATCGCCAGTGGCAATGTATTTGGCAATAATACCAATTGAGACTTGGATTGGTTTGGGGCTAAGGATTTTGTCAACCATCTGGCTCCAATTGCTTAATTTGCCAGATTTGGCTTTGAGACCAAACTTGGATAAGACTCGACTGTCAAAACCTTGCTCGTGAAATACTAAGGGCAGTTGGTAAATGGAAGGCAAGTCTGGGGCTGAAATAACGTCTTTTTTATCCAAATTGGTGTAAAAAGCAACTTTCTCTTTTCTGAGATCATCTATGGGCAGTTCGGCTCGACCGACGACAAAGTCTGGTTGAATTCCCATAGAGTTTAGGAGTTTGACTGAAAGCTGGGTGGGTTTACTTTTGAGTTC
>CAYNMS010000049.1:0-5391 GCA_964398525.1 uncultured Pseudomonadales bacterium
CCCATCCGCATGATCAACATTGCCCGAAGTTATCGGCGCCAATCCGATGTCACTCACGTTCCCATGCTTCACCAGTTCGAAGGCTTGGTAGTCAACCAAGGCATCAACATTCAGCATCTTAAGGGCACCATCGATTATTTTGCCCACGCCTTTTTTGGCCCAGATGCCAAGTCTCGAATTCGCCCCTTTCACTTTCAATTCACTGAGCCCAGTTTCGAAGTCGACTTTTCCTGCACTATCTGTTCCGGTAAAGGTTGCCGTTTCTGTAAATCCGGTTGGCATGAAGTTGGCGGCGCTGGCATGGTTCACCCTAACGTTCTCAAAGCTGGAGGTATTGACCCCGAAGTCTACACCGGTTTTGCCTTCGGCTGGGGAGTAGAAAGAAGTTACTCTCTCAAACCGGGATTAAAATTAGATGATATTCGCCACCTCTATACCAATCGACTTGAATTTCTTCGCCAATTTTAAGGACAAATATGAACATACTTATTCCGGACACCTGGCTTCGTCAACATCTAGACACTCCCGCTAACCCCAGGCAAATCCAAACCAACCTGTCCCTCTCTGGTCCATCTGTGGAAAGAATTGAAACCATAGAAGGTGAACCGGTCTATGACATCGAAGTCACCACCAACCGGGTCGATTCCATGAGTGTCAGAGGTATTGCCCGCGAAGCTGCTGCTATTTTGCCTCAATTTAACCTCAAAGCCACTCTTAAACCTCTAGACGACAAACTCCCCAGTCTTAAAACTCTACCCCATCTGGATCTGACTATTAAAAACGACCCCTCTCTATGTAAGCGCCTCATGGGCATTGTCCTAGACGTTACCGTCAGCGACTCTCCAGCCTGGCTTCAAAAACGCCTCCGACAAGTTGGCCAAAGACCTCTCAATAACCTTATCGATGCTACCAACTACATCATGTGGGAACTTGGCCACCCCACTCACGTCTTCGATTACGATAAATTCACCCAAAAAAAACTCATCGTTAGAGAAGCCACAAAAGGCGAGAAAGTCACTACCCTAGACAACAAATCCTTCACCACCGTCGGTGGGGAAGTGGTCTTTGACGATGGCTCTGGCACCATTATCGACATGCCTGGCCTCATGGGCACCCAAAACACCATAGTCGATCAGGGCACTACCAAAGTTCTCTATTTCATTGACTCCGTAGTGGCTGAAAAAATCCGATTTGCCTCAATGACACACAACATTCGCTCCCAAGCCGCTATCCTCAACGAAAAGAACGTCGATCCCTCTCTGGCAGATCAAGCCATGGCTTTAGGTATAAAGCTTCTAATAGATATCGCTCACGCTAAACCCTTAACTCAAATCTATGACGATTTTCCCGGCAAACCAAAAGTAATTTCCACTCGTCTGACTCAATCCAAAATAGATAACTACCTGGGCTTATCTCTCCCCAAATCCAAAGTTAAAAGCCTTCTCAACTCACTAGAATGCACTGTCAAAACCACAACTTCCAAAAAAGTTACCACCTACCAAATTACCCCTCCCACTTTCAGACATTTAGACCTCCAACAACCTCATGATTACATCGAAGAAATTGCCAGACTCTATGGCTACCACAACCTCCCAAGCCAGCTTATGTCCACCACCATTCCCCAGGTTGACACCAACCTAAACCACCATTTTGAGCATCAGCTTAAATACTCCCTGGCGCTCTTAGGCGCTCAAGAAGTTTATACCTATTCCCTGGTTTCAAGCCAACTAGCCCAAGACTCTAAGATTCCCCTAGAAAATCACCTCAAACTCAAAAACCCCCTTACCGACGATTTAGTTTATCTGCGCCGATCCTTACTGCCCTCACTTCATCAAGTACTTGAGGATAATTCAGTCCACCAACCCCTCACCGTTTTCGAATTAGCCCACACCTACGAGCCCCAAGCCAAAGATTTACCCCAAGAAATCCTCACTCTTGCCCTGGCCAGCAACGCTTCTTATCCTGAGTTTAAGGGTCTCCTTGATGCCTTAGCCCAAATCCTTCGCCTGCCTGACTTTCACATCATCCCCAAATCAAATCACCCTTATTTTCTCTCCGGCAGTTCTGGCACGATCTTCTCGGCGGACCAACCCTTAGGCTATCTCGGCCTCACCCAACCAGGCACCCTGGCCGCCACTCTCGACTTCAACAGCCTGCTTGCCTCCTCCAAATCTCATCCTAGTTACAATCCAGTTGCCTCGACTGCTCCCGTAATTGAAGACATCACCTTCACTTTTCCACCCAAAACTCCTCTAGGCTTGGTTATTCGTTTTCTGCTTCAAAAGGACCTTCAACTCACCAGTGTCACTCTCAAAGATGTTTATCAAGACAACGCTACTTTTACTCTTACCTTCCACCATCCTACCAAACAACTCTCCAAAGAATCTGTTACTCCCTTAAGACAAAAACTCGTCAAACTAGTTGAATCCAAATTTGCCGCCAAACTAGTTGGCCAGGTTTAAATCAATCCTCGTCAGGCTCTGGGGTCGGCGATGCCGTCGGCTTGGGTGTTGGGCTTGGGGTTGGTTCATCCCCGCCGCTTCCATCCCAGCTAATGTCTCCAAGTCCAAACTTGAGGATTCCACTCTCAATCTTATCTCCACCCTCCAATTCCGCTTTAACTTGCAATTCATAAGCACCATCATCAAGTTTAATTTTGGTCTTATAAGGCTTTCCGTTTAACGTTTCCTTTCGTGAGCCGTTTATCCAAATTTCCAGTTTCTCAACCTTTTTGTCCGCAAACACATCCACTTCAATTTCCACCGAGTCGTCATCGTAATCTTTCTCATGCTCCGGCTTAAGAATCCTCACCACCCCCGCCTCACCGCCTTCACACACTTCCTTAGGCGGATGATATCGTTCATCTCCTTGTGACGCCATCCAAGCATCTATCGCTTCTTGCCATTTATTAGTGTCATCATTTAGAGGATCATCTTCCTGATAAGTAAAATATTCTTTTTCATCATATCTACCGCCAGCAATCATACCTGCTGGGGCCAACTTATTTTGCCCGGGACACAGTTTCAATTTTTGATGCAGCGGATCAGGTAAATCCGGCAAAGTCCCAGCAATCACATACTCACTCCTTGACGGAAACCCATCATGCTCCGGATAGCCGCTCATTGCATCGACAAACACTGATTCCACTCCAGCCGGCTTTTCAAATGGTTGCGCCGGATACTTGCCCACTGCCTCCAAAATTATTCGCCTCCAAATGGGCGAGGCTCCAGTCACACCACTGGCTACTCCAGTCATCTCTGAATTGTCGTTGTTTCCCACCCAGACCCCCACCATCACGCTATTACTCCAACCTACCGTCCAGTTGTCTCTCCTGTCATTTGTGGTACCAGTTTTAACGGCAATAGGTCTACCATCCATATTCAAATAGCTATTTGCCCCGAATGTCAAAAGTCGAGCATCATTATCACTCAAAATATCATTTATTAAAAATGCCACCTTCTCATCCAAAACTCTTCTTCCCTCAACTGGTTTGTGTTCATAAAGCACCTTTCCATCTCTATCCTCCACTTTAAGGATTGCCACCGGGTCCACTCTTTTACCCCCATTAGCAAATGCGCTATAAGCACTGGACAAATCAATTAATCTCACCTCTCCACCACCCAGGGTTACTGCCAAACCAAACCTGGACAAGTTCTCCTTTGTCGGCTCCAGCGTGTTAAATCCCATGTCATATGCTAGCCTCAACATGTCTTCTAAACCAACAATTGCCAAAAGCTTCACTGCCGGAACATTCAAAGAAGAAGCCAAGGCCTTCCTAAGCGCTACTGGACCATTATATGTTCCATCATAATTAACCGGAATATAGGGTGGTTGTCCTTGCCCTCCCGGAAACTCAGTCTTTACATCCATAATGATTGAAGCCGGAGTCAATCCGCGCTCCAAAGCTAAAGCATATGTCACCGGTTTTATCGTCGAACCAGGTTGACGTAGTGACAGCGTCACATTCACTTGTCCATCGTAATCCTCCGCCGCAAAATCCTTGCTTCCCACCATAGCCAATATCTCACCATTGATTGGGTTCATCACCAACGCTGCCCCATTGCCGACATTCATGTCAGCCACTTTTTCTACTTCCTCGGCCACAATCTGCTGGGCTTTCTCATGGAGTTGGTAGTCAAGACTTGTGGTTACCTTCAATCCACCTTGTTCAACCAAATTTCGTCCGTACATGTGTTCAAGTAAGTCTGTTACATAAAACACAAAATGAGCCGCCTTTATTCCCGTTCTATCCCGATTAAACTCTACTGTTTCAATTTGAGGCAAAGCCTCTTGCTCTTGCTCCTCGGTAATATAGCCATCCTCCCTCATTCTCCTTAAAACATGCATAGTTCTATCTATGTATGCTTTAGGATCACTTCCAAACGGCGTATAAACACTCGGCCGTTGTGGCAATCCTGCCAGAATTGCCGACTCCACTAAATTCAATTCCTCAACATTCTTACCAAAATAAGTCTCCGCGGCTGCCGCAATCCCCCAGGCAGTTCCACCGTAAGGAATTTCATTTAAATACATCTGTAAAATTTCATCCTTATTAAATCGCCTTTCAATTTGCACCGCCAAAACAAATTCCTTTATTTTCCTAGACAAACGTTTCTCAGACGTCAGTAGTCCATTCTTTACCAGTTGTTGAGTTAAAGTTGATCCTCCCACTCTTCGTCCAGTCGACAGGTTTACTAAAACCGCTCTCAAAATGCCTTTTGGATCATAACCGCCATGTTTGTAAAAATCTTGATCTTCAATCGCTATTGTTGCCTGCCTCAAGTGCATCGGTACTTGTTCAATATCAATTGGGATCCGTTTCTGTTCGTCAAACACATCATATAAAAGTTCACCTTCTCGACTATAAATCTTGGTCGAAAATCCGTCCCGGCGGACAATCTTGTCCGGGCTAGGCAAATCCCTGGCATACCATGCAAACAACCCACCAGCTAACAGTACACTTCCAATCACTCCAATAAACGCTGCCAAAGCCCCCGTTCTTACCACTTTTGCTTTATCCCATCGCCCCAGCCTGCTTTGATAACTCCGGTAGCCTTGACTGGCTGCTCGCCTGGTTTTTCTTTTCCTAAATTTAGCCAACCACTTTTTCATATTTAGTTTCATTTTACGCTTCTCCGTCCATGAACCTTGCAGTTTAACCTGATCTTTCTCCCCAGGCAACCCCTCATTTTTCTCAAGACTCTCTTCTTCATTCCCGCCAACCTCCATCTCACTTGAAGGCTTTAACAAGTTTATAATTTCTTCATTTACTTTGTCCTGGTTTTCTTCTGACTCTTTCATCTGCAGCTTCCCTAAATACCACTCTATATTATCACTATGAATAAGTCGCGATACATATTGGACTCTTGAATAAATAAAGTATTCAGGAGG
>CAYNMS010000050.1:0-4012 GCA_964398525.1 uncultured Pseudomonadales bacterium
CTACTCATCGCGCCCCCAAAAGGCTGTGAGCTATTGGTGAAACTAGATTAGCCTTTGCTAATCATTTTGTTCTCTCGCTTGTTAATGTGCTTGGCGTATCCGGTCTGCAACCGCTTTGATTGCTTCCCGGTTTTTGCCAATCTGGAGTAAGTTTGGTTGGCTCCAGAACAAGTTTTACTTCTATAAAACCAAGTCCTATAGCCAACGAATAAAAAATTGCAAAATGATTTAGAGTAGGGGAGTCTTCAGTCGAATCGAGGCAGTTCTGTTACGGGCTGTCCACGACTCAGGTCTGAGTCATCCCGATAACTTGTAATCATTACTATACGGCTAATATAGTAACACATACCAGACATTTGTCAAGCCTATAGTAATTAAAATTAAGTTCTATGTTATTCCCACTTTTTGCCACTCAAACCCCTCATTTTCTTTCAAATAAATTTAGTTTCAAGCAATACAAGGCCCGGCGCCCCCCCCTTTTCACGCCGTTCCTCCAGAGACAATTGCTTTCGCCTTTGTGATATACTAAATTCAATTGCGCCTGAGCCTGGCCATCACCAGGCTAGCAGCCGGTAGAAATCCTGAGATTATCAATGGAGAGTAGATCCGGCCGGGTAAGCCCGTAATAGCAGGAATAAGTCAAAATAAGGTGGTACCACGCGGCAGCGTCCTTTAAGGAGCCGGGTGGTTTTTGGTTTTATGAACTCTCTTACTATCAAAAACTTCCAAGAACGTCCAAAATTTCCCAACCTGGAACACCAAGTCCTCGATTTTTGGGACAAAACCGAGGCTTTCAAAAAACAAGTCGAGCAAAAGCCCAAAGACAAAGAGTACGTTTTCTACGACGGCCCGCCCTTTGCTACGGGCTCGCCTCACTACGGTCACATTTTGGCCTCCACCATCAAAGACGTCATTCCCCGTTACTTTGCCATGAAAGGCTACCGTGTCGAGCGGGTTTGGGGCTGGGATTGCCACGGTTTGCCCATCGAAAACATTGTCGAGCAAGAGTTAGATCTCAAGGGTGGCAAAAAAGGCATTGAGGCTATGGGGGTAGATAAGTTCAACGCCGCCTGCCGCGCTGCCATCTGGCGCTTTGACCAAGAATGGGAACAAATGATCCGGCGTATCGGCCGTTGGGTGGACTTCAAAAACTCCTACAAAACTATGGACACCACTTACATGGAATCCGTCTGGTGGGCGTTTAAGACGCTTTTTGATAAAGGCTTAGTTTATCAAGGCCGCAAAGTCATCCTCTATTGCCCCAGATGTTCGACCCCGCTATCTAACTTCGAAATCGCCATGGACAATAGCTATCAGGAAAAGGAAAGCCCCAGCACCGTTTACCAATACAAAGTCAAAGGTGAGTCTGACACGTTTCTTTTAGCCTGGTCCACTACTCCTTGGAACAAATTAGCTACCCCGGCTCTGGCCGTCAATCCTGACCTAACTTATGTTAAGGTCAAGCAGGGGAGGCAACAATTCATTTTAGCCGAATCCACTCTTTCCATTCTCAAGGATGAGCCATATCAAGTCATGCAAAAGTTTCAAGGTAAAGACCTGGAAAAACTGAAGTTTGAACTCCACTATGATTTCTACCCCGAGCGTGAAGGCAAAAGAGCTGGTGTCGTCGTTGCCGATGACTATGTTACTGCCGATGAAGGCACCGGTATCGTCACTCTCGCCATTTACGGTGAAGACGACTATCGGGTGATGACAGCCCACAACATCCAACTAGTTGAACACGTCGACGAACAAGGCAAATTTAAGAGTGAAGTCACTCCTTGGCCAGGCATGTACATTCTTAAAGCCAATCCACTTATAAATCAAGATCTTGAAAAGCGCGGTTTAATCTATTCCGACAAAACCGTTACTCATCCTGTACCCGTTTGTTACCGTTGCCAAACCCGACTTTATCACGCTCCTATTCCTGCCTGGTTTATCGATATCCAGAAACTCAAAGCCGACCTTCTTGCCCAAAATGAAAACATCAACTGGTACCCGGGGCACTTAAAACACGGCCGTTTTGGCAAAGGCCTGGAAACTGCTCCCGACTGGAATATTTCCCGCGCCCGCTATTGGGGCACTCCTATGCCAGTTTGGGTCTCCCATGACGGACAAACCCGAGTAATTGGGAGCATTGAGGAACTTCAAACCTGGGCCGTAGACCAGCAAGCGGTCAAAAACCTCACCGATATTCACCGCGAGTATGTCGACCATCTTGAAGTCTGGATCGACGACGCCAAAACCATCAAAGGCAATCGCATCCCCGAGGTTTTTGATTGCTGGGTCGAGTCTGGCAGCATGCCCTTTGCCAGCCAGCATTTTCCTTTTGAAAACGAATCCAAATTTAAATCTCGTCATCCAGCTCAATTTATCTCTGAATATATCGCCCAAACTCGGGCTTGGTTTTACACCCTTCACGTCATGTCGGTCGGCTTGTTTGGTTCCCATACTTTCGAAAACGCCCTCACGACCGGCACCATTTTAGCCGAGGATGGCACCAAAATGAGTAAAAGCCGCAAAAACTTTCCCGACCCCAAAAAGCTCATCGATCTTTACGGTGTCGATGCGCTGCGTTTTTATCTAATGAACTCAGTTGTCATGAAAGCCGACAACTTAAACTTCTCAGAGGATCAGGTCAAGGAAGTTCACCAAAAATTATTAAACATACTCTGGAATACCTTTAGTTTCTACAAACTTTATTCAGATGTTTCCGTCCCCACCAAACCTTCATCCCCTCACCTTCTGGATCGATGGGTAGTCAGTCGGGTCACAGGTTTAACTCAAACTGTTACTCAGGCTCTCGACAGTTATGACACTCCTTCTGCCACTCGTCATCTTCAAGAGTTTGTCACCGACCTTTCCACTTGGTATTTGCGTCGCTCTCGCGACCGACTCCGAACTGATCAACAAGCTCAGGCAACTTTTGCCTGGGTCCTACACCGCCTGGTTCACCTACTTGCCCCCATTACGCCTTTTATTAGTGAGGTCATCTACCAAAACCTAATCGGCTCCGAGAAGTCTGTCCACTTAAACGATTGGCCTCAAGCCGAACTTTCTCTCCATGAACCAGAATTGGAAGCCCAAATGTCCTTGGCTCGAAAAATCGTCGAGAGTCTTCATGCCCTCAGACAAACCCACTCCCTCATGGTGCGACAGCCTTTGTCTGCTTGGTCGGTTGACTCTCAAAACCAAACTCTGCTAGATAACCAACTAGAGCTCATCGAGATCATTAACCTTGAAACCAATATCAAAAATTTCGCTACCGAAGCAAGCTTTGCCTCTCAAACTCAAGTCAAAAAGCTCGAAACCGGCTTTAATACTGCCGTTGGCCCCTTAAACGTTTATCTTGATATCGAGCTTTCTCCTCAACTTAAACAAGAAGGCGAGGCCCGTCAATTGATCCGTCAAATTCAAGGCAAGCGAAAAAAGCTTAATGTCAAACTCGATAAAACCATCAGTCTTACCCTACCTCAAGAAGCCAAAGATCTATCACCAGAGCTAATTGAGGAAATCAAAACCAAAACCTTAGCCTCGAGTCTAGATTTTGGCTCTTCTCTGGAAGTAACTGCTCAGTAATCCTTGAGAGTTAACCTTTCTTGTGCTTAACTCGACCCATGAAGCCTAACCTGGATTTGCCGTTAATTATCGCCACCTCCATCATTCTTGGCCTAGGTGCCCTCATCCACTACTCGATCTCTCCGACAAATTTTCCTTACCACTTACTTTTTCTCTTAATAGGTCTCTTGATTGCTTGGGTCATTCTAAAACTTGATTTGCGCCTTGTCTCTCAGTTCTCCCTCCACCTATTTCTCTTAGGCAATTTACTTCTGGTTTTGACCTTAATTGTCGGTGCCACCACCAGAGGCTCAACCCGCTGGCTTGATTTTGGCCTGTTTCGTTTCCAGCCTTCAGAACTAATAAAGCCTGCCTTAATTCTTTTTCTAGCCCACCAGCTCTCCAAAGCCCGCCTGGACACCCTGTCCTCTGGCTTCAAGCAATCTTTATTGAT
>CAYNMS010000051.1:0-3885 GCA_964398525.1 uncultured Pseudomonadales bacterium
TATTGATACCCTTTTTTTAGTTATCATGTCGTTTTATTTATGCGCATCTATATAGTATTAAAAAATTGAAACCATCCTTGTGAATATTGGCAGAAATAAATCCTTTAGAGGCAAAACTTTCAGCAAACCCAACCTCGGCGTCATAAAATGTAATAGACGGATTTGTAATTTCGTACTTACTTATAAGCATAAGACCTGAGTTCACTGTGTCAAATGTTTCCTGATCCTTACTATAGTATTTATAATACCTATTACCATTTCCCCAACGCCAACTAGATACATCGAATATTTCTTCGGCAATTTCTTCGTCCCAGACTTCTTGTAATGCAATTACATCAACATCTTCTCTCTGTATTTCTCCAGCAATGAGATATGCGCGTTCCTTATCCTTGTATTCCGGAGCAAATGCTTCTTTACCAAATAAATGTGTATTGTACGTAAGTACCCTCAACGTTGTCGATGAATGACTTTTCAATTTTCCAATGACTGCGCTTCCATCATAACTAGTAATAGTTATTGGCTTATCGATGATGAATGCCTCCAAATAGTTACCAGCCTTTACTTGAACTATGTCGTTTCGTTCTGCTGCACAAATTCCGGTCTCCAACAACTGAAATGGATTTTTGCTACTGCCATCAGGTTTTGGAGAACCTTGTGCATCGACAAAAATAGTCCGGGCATCTATTGTTGGGGCAACAGTAGTCCCAACAGTAACAAGAAACAAGGGAATGATGAAAATCAATTCTCTTAAAAACCGTAACCTTTTATGGCACATGGATGAATACCTCCAATAAATATATGACCTTTCAACTTGGGATTTTCATAGGTCTCGTATTGTAGTCAACGTCTTAAATAAGTATACATAAATCATTGCGAGCGACGCGAAGCAATCACATGATTGAGATTGTTTCGTCGCTCCGTTCGTTGCAAGGACAACTTATTTTTGTCGTTCGCTAGAGTTCACATCAATTTTAATGATAATGATACATTCTACTGCAACGATACTAACACTAGAACCAACCCCTGTCCTTCATCTAATGAAGTCATCGCCTTGCCAATGATAGCTCATTGAGCCTTCTCGTAATCATTCACCCTCATCGAATGCCCAGGCGTATCGGAAGTAGTGAGAAGGTCTCCGGGTTGAATTTGGCCATAGGTGGCGTCTGCCTTGCAATAGACGCGTCCGGTTAAAGCCACTGGGTATTTCCCATCTGCTGCGGTGCCACTCTGCCCCATAAGCATTCCAGACTCAATACCACCAGCGCCACTAATAACTCCAGCTACGGTACAGTCGTAGGCTTTTTCTGCAATGCGCAGGTTTCCAGGATGGTCAGGATCAATTGCTACTACCATTCCAGGTTGAATTGTCTCTGCACCTCTAATATCAAAGTGCTCAGCCAAGTCGCTGCCACCCGTAATTTGAAGAATAGGGGTTATCACCTGACCAGAGCCGCTTCCCTTGTCGCCCACGAGCTTAATCGTTGGATTGCCGCTATTGTTCATTACATCAACGAGTCCACCAGCACCAGTAGCAACATTTTTCGCCGCAAATGTTATTCGCCCTACTCCGTTATCATTTAAGGCCATCCATCCTGATTTATCGCCGAAATCGCCCATGAGCATAATCGTTGGCTTGCCGCTATTGTTCATTACTTCAACGAGTCCACCAGCACCAGTACTAATCTTCTCTGAAGAAATTCTAAGTCTTTCAATATTCTGGGTCTGAAATACAATGGGCATGGAACGACTTACGGCATTTAATACGAAATCATATGGATATGGATATGAAACCTTGATTATTCCCTCTCCTTGTTTATTAGGGGACCTGGGAGTTCTCCCAGATGGTCCAAGACCTTCAGGTAGGTCAACAGTACCTCCTTCGTAGTTTAGGGTGATCATTGGTTCTGCTGGTGGAGGTAACGGTTGATCAATAGGGAAGTAAGAAGTAACTGATAACAAATTCTTAACGTGCAAAGTCGCTCCAGGTTCTACCACACCTATACCAACATTCCCATCGGTATAGAAAATATCCTTACTACTTGGATTTTGTTGCCATTGTCCAAATGCAAAACTACATGTGCCAAATATAGTAAGTAGCATTACCAATAAGCCTTGCTTAATCTTCATAAAGCTTTGCCCCTTTCTATAAATTTGTTAAATAGACGATTTCGTAATTCTTTACACAGGATGATAATTTATCTTGTCTCGTATTCAAATTATGGGTTATGCCTTGAGAGAAGCCTTTGAAACAACTCGTATGTTTCACAGCATGACTGCACCATTTATTTACAGAAGACACATGAGTTTGAGTAAAATTAGACACTTACCGCGTTAAAGAAAATTCAACAACAATTCCATAGTGGTCAGAAAGATCCCTGCTCGATTTTTCACCATCACTAATTGGACTGCTTGCTTTGTATTTTTTTACCGACGCTGATAGAGGTACCATATTAAAACCTATACCGTTACTGTAAAGAATGTAGTCAATAGTTTGGCTTATTTCATTATCAGGATTAAAGATTTTTCGTAGTTCATTATCTGGAACGTCTGTGTAAGCATTACAGACCTCTTCGCAACATCCTGCCGAGAAGGCATCGAAGACGCCTAAACTATCCAATATAGCAAAATATGGGGAAACGTGATTACTTAAAGGACTATAATCTTTTGGTAAATTGAAGTCCCCCATTACAATAATTCCGTGACCGGGAGTTGGAAATCGTGTCCAGTATATATAAGCACCTAGTTCCTCAACTTGCTCTAAAGCTTTTCCTGATGCGTCCAAATGCGTATTGAAAACGTACAAAGGAAATCCATCGACATCTATGAAGGTATGCATATGTCCTTTTGATGCCCATGCGTCGAAGCCATCTAAAAAACTTGATTCATTTTCATAATGTACTACCTTTACATTGATTGGGTATTTACTAAGAAGCATAAGGCCTGCACCTAGAACATCATCAATCTCATCAGTTTCCCCAGTCCAATGATAGTAATAGATATCTTCAATTTTTGAAATAATTTTATCAACGAGATCGCCATCCCAAAGCTCTTGGAGGGCTACTATATCCGCATCTTCTGCACTAATTTTATCTGCTATTTGCACAGCTCTTCTATCATCTTCGAAATCAGGACCCAAAGTATCACCAAAAAGGTGGGTGTTATACGTGAGGACTTTCAGCCTTTTTCCTGCATTGCCGACTATAGTCGCAGGACCTCCAGGCGCAATCAAGGTGACACGTTTATTAATTATTAACGCCTCATTATAGACACCACCCCCAATTTCAATAGTATCACCCGATCCAGCCCTGCAAATACCGGCCTTCACCGATGGAACTGGATTGATTGGCAATCCATTGGCAAGCTGAGAACCTCCAACAGCTACATAAACAGTATCCGCCCAACAAGTATTCGAAAAACACAGTAACAAAAAACCAAGAGCCATTATTATTCTAAGTCTATAATGTTTAATAAGCTGATATACACTGATCATAATCATAATCTACTCCATTTTAAATTTGTCGAATGAATAAGTGATTTATCTCTTGAGTTTTTCACACCAAGTAAAGATGAACATTAAATTAAGAAGGAACAGTTTGCTATCAGGCTTACATGACCTTAAAACAAAAAAGCCTTACTGCAAAAATGTTCATTGAAACATCTTCGGCAGTAAGGCTGTCTTTTTACGACTCAATATAAGGATAGAGTTATCTTCTCTTAAACCACATCCTTGTATTAAGAAGACCCTATTACTTTGCGCCCCCTGATCACTCAGGGTTTGCCCTTATCGTGATGTATTGTTTATTGATAATATTGTGAGTTTGTAGTTTGTGAGTTTGTAGTTTGTAGTTTGTAGTTTGTAGTTTGTAGTTTGTAGTTTGTAGTTTG
>CAYNMS010000052.1:0-3277 GCA_964398525.1 uncultured Pseudomonadales bacterium
ACGTATGGAAGCTGATATGACTGAGTTTATTGACTTTTTTACTAAGGGATTTCTTCATTCTGTTGAAAATCTTGCTCAATATATAAAAGCGGGCAAGACTGTGAACGATGCTGGAAAACCGATAAGACTAAGTCAAGACGAGCTACAGATTTTAGACTATATATTTGAGTTTGGGACAATTACTATTAGTGAAGCTGTTGAGGTTTTACAGACCACAAGAAGGACCACTCAAAGACGATTAACTAGTTTGGTCAAAAATAAGATCTTGAAAACTGAAGGAAAAGGTCCGGCCACAAAATATTTGCTGCTATATAAGTCAAGCTAATAACTTTTAACTCATATCTTTGGCGAGCTGCTTAATCTGCGCTAAGGGAGGTTCAGACTGAGACTCCATAAAGTCTCTTTGGTCAAGCTAGACCAGGTTTAGTTCGCGGCTCCCAAAACTTTAACAATTGCTGGTTTTAATCCTTGAATCAGCTGATCAATAAAAAGTTTTTATATATCTGGTTTTAACAGATTCAATTAAACAAAATGACTTACGATTTTGCCATCATCGGCGGCGGCTTCTTCGGCTCAGCTATCGCCGTCCACCTTGGTCGCCTGGGCTTCAAAGTTGCTTTAATTGAGGCAGAAAAAAAACTTCTCACTCGTGCCTCTTTCAATAACCAAGCCCGCATTCACAATGGCTATCACTATCCCCGAAGCTTTCTCACGGCTGCCCGCTCTCACGCCAATTATCACCGCTTCTTAGTCGACTATGCTCCAGCCGTTGATCAAACGTTTAAAAAATACTATGCCGTTGGCCGCCTGCTCTCCAAAGTCACCCCCAGCCAATTCAGTCGTTTTTGCCAGCGCTTGAATCTCCCTTGTCCTCCTGCCCCTGACGCTATAGTTGAACTTTTTAACCCTCGGCTAGTGGAGGCAGTATTCAACTCAGAAGAATCCGCCTTCGACGCCATTAAACTCAGCTCACTTTTGCGCCGTCGCCTTACTTCCCTGCCTGTCACCCTTATCCTTGGCACCCAAGTCACCCACCTCAAGCCTACCAAAGCAGGAATTACCCTGCGCCTCACCCCCAACCAAACTATCAAAGCCCGCCAGGTTTACAACGTCACTTACTCCGGCATTAACAAAATTAACCTCGCCTCCGGTTTGCCTCTGATACCCCTCAAGCACGAGTTGACCGAAATGGTCTTGATTAAACCTCCTAAGGAACTTCAAGGTCTAGGTCTCACTCTCATGTGCGGGCCCTTCTTTTCTATCATGCCCTTCCCCGCGCGTAGACTTTACTCCTTAAGCCACGTCCGTTATACCCCACATTTTGCCTGGCACGAGCCGGGCGCCTCCTACCAACCACCAAAAAACCTTAGCCAAATAAAAGCCAGTCACGCTCGCCAAATGCTCGCCGATGCCAGCCGTTATTTGCCGTGCTTAAAACAGGCTAAAGTCGTCGAATCTCTCTGGGAAATTAAAACCGTTCTGCCGCAAAGTGAATTAAGTGATAGTCGCCCGATTCTTTTCAAGCCCAATCACGGCTTATCCGGATATACCTGTATAATGGGCGCTAAGCTAGACAATATTTACGATGTCCTCCAAGAAATCGACCACCAACTCCAAACCAACTGATATCTTTGTTTCCCTGGTTTGTCCGGTGAGCCACCACCAGCCAGACACTATTTCAGGAATCAAAGCCTTTCAAAAAAACCTTGCCTCCAAATACGAAAACTACGAAGTAATTTTGGTAGACAATACGGGTCTGCCCACTCCAACTACCATTTCTAAACTTTTAAATTCCGACCCCAATCTGCGGCTACTCAAGCTAGCCCGCCCCTATGAAATCCAAACTTCTATCTTTGCCGGTCTTGAGCAAGCCATTGGCGATTATGTCATTGTCGCTTTCCCTGAATCCGACCCAGCCTCAATTATCACCAGGCTCCTCAGACGTCTTTATCTTGACCACGATATCGTCATATCCCTTTCCACCAAGGAATTTAATGAGCCTGTTTGGAATCAAGTCGGCAGTCGCTTCTTTTATTGGTACACCACCTCTGTGCTTAAGCTAAACCATCTTTTACCCAGGGCGACCTCCACCATGGGCTTAAACCGCAAAAGTCTCAACGCCCTAACTCAATTTCAGTCTTATCACCGGCATCTTAGGTTTCTTATCACCCAAACAGGTTTTCAAGTTGCCCACATTTCCTACGCCCCCAAAGCCATCCCATCATATCGCTCCTCCAGAAATCTATTTGAGTCAGTCAATCTCGCCCTCAATACTCTAGTCACTTATTCCCGCCACCCCCTTCGTGCCGTCACTTGGATTGGTTTGTTGGCTAGCTTCTTTAACCTAAGCTACATTCTCTATGTTGCTAGTGTCTACTTTCTCAAAGACCAAGTTGCCGAAGGCTGGACCACTTCTTCCATTCAAAACTCACTCATGTTTTTATTTCTTTTCCTAAGCTTGGCCATAATCAGCGAATACATCGGCCGGATTCTCGAGGAAACTCAAAAACGCCCGCCCTACACTATCGTCGAAGAGTTAACCGGCACCACTCATTTTCCCGATCACTTGCGCCGTAACATCGTCAGCTAGTTGAATTTTCCTTATGCTACGCTAATCCTATGTCTCTGACTCTCAAACATCGCCTCACTCGATTCTCTCCCCGCCAGTCAAAATATGCCCTCCTCGTTTTTGTCCTCAATGAAGGCACCCGCATTCGCCGCCAACTTGTCAGACTCGAGCCCTACGCTAAACAAGTGGATACCATCGTAGTTGACGGCGGTTCCACCGACGGCTCCCTCAATCCCAAACTTCTCAAAAACCACCAAGTTGTCTCCCTACTGACTCTTTTAGAGCCAGGCGGTCTAAGCACTCAAATGCGACTAGGTCTTGCCTTTGCTCTAGATCAAAAATACCATGGGTTTATTGTCATGGACGGCAACAACAAAGACGACCCAAAAGCTATTCCCGAATTTATTGACAAACTGATTCAAGGCTTCGATCACGTTCAAGGCTCCCGTTACATCAAAGGGGGTAGGGGAGTACGCACCCCATTTTGGCGCCACCTGGGGGTGCGCCTCCTTCACGCTCCGTTAATCAGCCTTGCCTCCGGCGTCAAATATACCGATACCACCAATGGCTTTAGGGCTTACTCACCCCGTCTTCTTTTCGACAAACGCGTTCAACCCTTCCGATCAGTTTTTATCAACTACCGTCTCCACTATTACTTGGCCATCCGAGCCGGCCAATTGGGCTTTAAAACCATTGAAATTCCCGTCA
>CAYNMS010000053.1:0-3150 GCA_964398525.1 uncultured Pseudomonadales bacterium
CCACCTGTATGAAAGCCACTCCGCGCTATTGCCGCCTTACCCGGGTTGTCAGAGATATACCTGGGACCGATATCGTCACGGGCAATAAAAAGACTAACTTCCGTCAAATTGCTGAACAAGAAATCAAAAGCCAAGGTGAGGGTGTGATTGACATCCGAGCCCGGGAAATTAGAGACACTTTATTCGATCCAAGCTCAATTAAGTTAAAAACAACCTCTTATTCCACATCAACTTCTAAAGAATTCTTTCTCGAATTCATCACACCCGAGGATAACATTTTAGGTTTTTTGAGGCTTTCTCTACCCTCCCAACCTTCCTTCATTCCCGAAATATCAGCTTCAGCAATCATTCGGGAAGTTCACGTCTATGGCGTGGCTGCCAACTTAGGTGAACACCACCACCTCAAGGCTCAACACCTAGGTCTGGGTAGCAAACTTATTAAAAAGGCTGAAAACCTTACTAAAAAACACGGCTTTAAAGATTTAGCTGTTATTTCAGCTATCGGTACCAGAGAGTACTATCAAAAACTGGGCTTTGTTCAAGACATACTTTATCAGCACAAAACTCTATCCACCTCATAGTATAATTACCCTAGGCTCGCTTAGCTCAGTTGGTTAGAGCGCACGATTCACATTCGTGAGGTCCCAGGTTCGAGTCCTGGAGCGAGCACTCCTTACCAAACTCAAATTTAAAAGTTAAATTTTCAGTCCTAGCCCAGGACTGTTTTTTATTTATGGAAATAGAAACTGTTTTGCATCGAATTGCTAACGCGTATAACAATAAAGATCAACACCTTTATTCTCCCTATGGTTGGAAAAAAGATTCAGACAATTTATTTGGCACCAAAGAAGCAGTTCAGATTTGGCAAACACTTCTTGAAAGTTGTCAAATTCCATCATTTGATCAAGAGCTTTTCTTTTTTAGTCCAACAGCCAATACAGGCACCCACGAAATCGCCATTGCTCAATACGATTATAAATATAGAAATGCACCTAGCTTGATTGTATTGGGAGATCTGGTTTACTTCACAGAAGATACAAGAACAAAACGCATTCATGCCAGTCGTATACAAGCAAGTGCCAGTGACATTCCCTTTCCTCACGATAGCTTAAATGTCATTTGGGATCGTAAAGGTTGGCTTTGGTATTGTGCCCGTCTAGGAGAGAAAAGGTTAATTAAACTTGCATTTGAACATTATTATGAAAAATTGGTACCTGGTGGGGTTATCATAGCCGATGCTATATCCGATTGGTCACTTTTTGGTCAGTCTAATTCAATTGAACCGGATGCTATATTCAAAAAGGCATACTATGATTACCTTCAAAAAGGTAGTCAAACCACTCCGTCGGCCTGTTTTCCTAATGCAACAAATCAATATGAGATATCAACCTTTGAACTTTTATTAAGAACTACCAATTTAAAGTCAATTGAATCTTTAGGCTTTAGTTCAGAATTAACTGGTGAAGGGATTCTAAAGTCTGTTATTTTTAAAAAAATATAATCAAACGATACAATCTGCTCATTGAACACGTGCAAATTCATCCTTTTAGCATGTCGTGACTATCATTAATTAACTTTTCATATTAAATTGTTACCAATTATATTCAGGTTCGAGTCCTGGAGCGAGCACTTAAAGCCCGTTCAGGCTTTTTTTGTGCCCAAAATGCTATACTATTTCCACCTCTAGTTAATTAATATATCAATCAAATTTAAGGACATCATGGCCTTCGTTTTTTCACTTTTCATGGCAATAATCTTTCTTGTTTTAATCTCCCTCAAACAGATTAACGAATACGAACGAGGCGTCGTCTACACTATGGGTAAATTTTCAGGCTTGGTCATGCCAGGTTGGCGCATTGTTTGGCCCATTTTCCAAATGTTTCGTAAAGTCGACATTAGAACCAAAGCCCTCGATGTACCCAAGCAAGAAACCATAACCAAAGACAACGTCTCCTGCAAAATGAATGCCGTTATCTATTTCAAAGTCAAAGATGCTGGTAAAGCTATCAACGAAGTTGAGGACGTTTATTGGGCAGTTTCCCAGTTAGCTCAAACTACTATGCGCCGCATTGTTGGAGAGGTAGACCTTGACCAACTTCTAAGCAGTCGGGAAGAAATTGCTCATCGAATTCTGGCAATAATCGACACCACCTCAGATGCATGGGGTATCGATGTTGAAGCGGTAGAACTCAAAGACATTGAGTTACCCGAATCCATGGTCAGAACCATGGCCAAACAAGCCGAAGCAGAAAGAGAGAAAAGAGCTACCATTATCAGCTCCCAAGGCGAAGTTCAAGCCGCCCAAAACCTTGCCACAGCTGCCGGTATTATGGCCCAGTCTCCTGGTGCTCTTCACTTGCGTACCCTCAATTCTATAAACGACATCAGCTCAGACCAAAGCAATACCGTCATCTTTGCCGTTCCCATGGAAGTACTCAGGGCCGTTGAAGGTATAACTGGTTTAGTCAAAAAATAGCTAGTTGCTTTTTCTCCTCATTCGCCCAAAGCCAACCATTGCTATATAAGAAAATGCTGCCAAACCAATCAAGGCTTTAGCGCTGTCAATCCAATACTCCTCCGGAAACAACCGTATCAAGCTATCCGTTTCATAAAACAGATAAGTGCCTTCTTCAAATAGACTCAGGTGAAACCATTCAAACACCCAATCCCAAGCTAGGATTACAAAACCTGCAGTTATCCCCATCAATCCCAACCCCGTAATCCCACTTGTCCATAACCAACGCCTGATTTCAGTAAATTTTCTTTGTTTTACCAAAACCAGCAAAGTAATTAACACCAAAACAATTATCAAAACCAAAGCATTTTCTAATCTTTTGTACCAGCGGGCGACATCCTCCAAATGAACCAACTCTCTGGAGTTGTAAATCGGTTTCCCTTTTAGTTCTAAACTTTCCAGTTCCTCAACTCTATTTTGTGTAATTGCCTCAACTGTCTTTGTTGCCAGGCTAAGTTTCTCTTCCTGGCTCCAACCATAATGATCTACTCTTTCTCGCCAGTGGAATTCGAGCCTAATCCATACCGGGCCAAACAAGACCATAATCCAAACCAAACACCACATTAAAACTAATGGTAAGGACTTAAACAAACTTAGCATTGTCTCTTATCTTATCCTAATGCCAATAAGCTTGA
>CAYNMS010000054.1:0-2998 GCA_964398525.1 uncultured Pseudomonadales bacterium
TGGGACTCTTGGGGGAAGTGAGAAAAGTAAGCTATATGGACAGAAGAGAGCGGGAGGCTAAAAAGCTTGGATATGCGAAAGTTTTAGGAGGTCAAGGGAAGGATTTGGTGGGGATAATCAAGCAGAGTGTGGAAAGGGGAAAGAATAGTAATTAGTCTGTTTAAATGAGGAAAGATGAAAGTTTCAAAAGGATGTGAATTTGGTAGATTCTAGGTGCCGAAGAGAGTATCTCTAACACGTCTTATGTAATTAGAAATTTTTTCTTTAGGGGAGAGTTCAAGAGTTGGTAAAGATGGTTTTTTGGGTTTTGATTGTTGGTGAAGGAGGTCGTATTCTTCAAAGCTAGGCGCTACGGTTTCAACATCTGCTTGAATGACAAGATTATAGAGTTTGGCGTTGGCGGTTTTTAATCTTTGATCAAGTTGTCCTTTTGTTTTTTTGTCTGTTGGTTTAGGGATTCGGTTGAGATTAATATTAGTGAATAGGTAAAAAATTACTTCGTCCAAGTACGGGTCGTCCAAGTGTTCATTTAGCCTGGAAAGATCTTCAAGTTGTCTTTGGGAATACATGCTCCAATAGTGAGTGGTGTCTAATTCTTCTGGTTTAGGATTGGCAACGAAATTGACTTGTGTAAGAATAATTCTGAGTAGCTCTTTGTCGTTTTCTTGAAGTGAATTGAATATGGTGTGATTAAGCTTTGGTGTTTCATCTAAAAGCCTTGCTCTTAAAATTTCACCATAGTAATGGATTAATGCCTGGTAATAATTTTCTTGAGAGATTTGGTCGGGGTTGAGATTATAAGCCTCTTGAAGCAATTCTTTTGCCCGTTGGTAATGTGTGAGTTGTTTTTGCTTGAGTTCATCTAGCTCCTGGGTTGTTTCTTCAAGGTAACGAATTTGGCTTGGGTGGCGATCAAAATCTTCTTGGAGACTGCTTTGGGATATTAGAATTTGGGCTTTGTGTGCAAGAACAGGAGCACGATCTACAAAAGGTTGGACCAGGCTTGAGGCATTGATATAAATTGCGATCAGGTGAATTGGACCGTGAATACCGCTCTGTTCCAGATTTTCAATGTCTAGTTGAGCTAAATCTTGACTATCCTTGGGTTCATCTTCGTTAAGATAGTGGATCAAGGCATTTAGGGCATCTTTAGTACCTTGAGAATTGGTTGAATCTGGGTGGGCTAGGGCTTCTAATTGCCAATTAGCTAGATTGATAAGGGCAGATTGGATTTGGCCGAATTCCGAAGCATTATCAATTTCAAATGGTGTCTGTATTTCGTGTCCTGGAATTGTATTTAGGAATCTAATGTTTTCCGGATTTTGAAAAAGTCGTTCTGGAAGGTTTAAGGGACTGATGATGTTTTCGCTGGTAAAAGCGTGATCATCAGATGTCTCTGGTGTGCTTGATTCTGTGTTAGGGAGTGTTTGAATATTCCGTTTATCTCGAGGTTGAATTTCAGAATGAGTCATATAAGGATAAAAAAAGGTGCCGAGGGGGGGTGGGGGTTAAGTATAATTGAAAAATTAATCTTAAAAAATATTTAAGAAAAAATTTTTCGCCCCCCTCGGCACTAAAATGATGAAGCTGCAAGAGCCGACTTGGCTTCGCGAAGAAGCTAAGGCTTGCTGTTGAAGCTTCTGAATCGATTATACGGCTTTGTATGAGGAGATTACCAAAATTCCGCCATAAAGAACTATGGCAGATAGGAGGATAAGCGTAGGTGCTTGCATAATTGCAAGCCCGAGCGTCATCCCAATGAGGATCACGCTTGTTACAACGAACTTTTTTTTGCTCATTGTTTTTCCCCTTTAGCCTACTCATCGATTTAAAGAGCGAAAGGAAGCAGTGCTTCACATTCACGAGCTAAATTTAACATAATATAGACCTATAGTCAATTCTTTTGTGATATAATTGCGGGATTATTTAGTCTAAAAAGATATTTTAATATCTATTAGTTATTGGATTGATATGGAAAAGTTTGATCAGTACGGTAGAAGGGATGAGGAAAGCCAGGCTAATTATCGGGACGGTATGAACGCCGGGGTGCCAGAAAAGGTATGGCAGCTACGCAAAGCTTTTGAGGTACATGCAGGTAAAAAGCCATTAATTTTAAGTATTGGTTCGGGAACAGGCAGGACAGAAAAGGAGATTTTGTCTATTACTGGCGGTAGGGCAATTGGCGTTGATTTGTCTTTGAACATGTTAGAGACAGTGAATGGAGAGGAGGAGAATCCAACAGGAGAATTGTGGCTGGTGCAGGCTAATGGCTTGGAGTTACCGTTGCCAAATAGGTCAGTGGATGTGGCTTTGTTGTGTTCGATGACGCATGAATTTGTTTCTTTGCATGATAAGAATCCATATCAAGTTGAAGTGGCAATTCCTTTACTTTCTGAAGCTTTGAGTAAGCTTAAGATCGGTGGGAGATTGGGGTTTAGGGATTTTGTCGTTCCAGAGGATTTTCCTCAGTGGTGTTGGATAGAGCTGGGAAGAAGAAGGTGGAGACAAATGGACCCGACTGAGTTTGTGTCCAGATTTGCCAGTGACTTCAAAGGAAGGGATTTAGGATATTTATCCAATCAAGTTGAAATTTGGAAGAAAAGGAATATGTGGAGACGGGGAGCGAGAGTGTTGGTGGGAAGAGAGGATTTAACCGATGTATTGGCACATTACTCTTGGGCGAGAACAGATAGTGCATACCAGGCAGAAGTAGAGGAAAAATATGCATATTTAACAGTTGGAGGTTGGCAAAGTTTGATTGAGAGAGCGGCTTTGGTAGCTGGTCTTGAAATCAATGTATTGGAGGCTAAAGCCTGGCAGCAGCCCGGATATGGCGAACATCTACAAGAGAGATTAAATTTGTATGATTTGGCTGATAAAAAACTGGGTTATCCAGCAATGACAGGAACAGTGATAGCAGAGAGGCGAGCTTAGGTTCTTTTCTTGGAGTAGCGTTCCTGGGAAACACGAATGACTTTGTCGCGGTTTTGGTTACTGG
>CAYNMS010000055.1:0-2549 GCA_964398525.1 uncultured Pseudomonadales bacterium
AAAAAATCCCCAAGCCCTTTACGACGAATTGTTAGTCGAAAAAACTCTCACTCACACCACTGTTGTCAATTACAAACACCCCACCACACTCGGTGACTTTCAAGTTACCTATCACGATGCCGGTCACCTATTGGGTTCAGCCTTTCTCGAAATCCAAGACACTTCAAGCTCCGAAAAAATTATTTTTAGTGGCGATATTGGCAATTACCCTCAAGCCTTACTCCAAGAAACTCATCGCCCTCCCATAGCCGATTACGCTGTCATAGAATCCACTTACGGCGATCGCCTTCACCCCAAGACTGATCCATTGCAAGATCTCCAAACCGAAATCAACGCAGTCGAAGAATCATCCGGAACCCTTCTAATCCCCAGTTTTGCCATGCAAAAGACCCAAGAACTCCTCTACCTTATCATGAAACTTAAATCCCAAAATCGGATTTCCTCTGGGCTTCCCGTATATCTGGATAGTCCCATGGCCCAAAAAGCCACTCAAATCTACACTAGCCACACCCCTCTTTTAGATCCCCATCTCCAAAAAGAATTCAAAACCAAAAACGCCTTTCACTTTCCCGGCTTAGAAATCATTGCTAACCACCAAAAAAGCCAAAACCTCCACCAAGATTCTCAAGCCAAAGTTATCATCGCCGGCGGCGGCATGATGACAGGTGGCCGGATCCTGTCTCACGCCGTCCGCTTCTTGCCCGAACCTCAAAATCGCCTTTACTTTGTCGGTTACCAAGGCGAGGAAACTCTAGGTCGCGAAATCTTAGAGGGAGCCAAACAAGTCACCATCAATCATCTCCCCATAGACATCAAGGCTACCATCAGTAGCACCCAGTCCATGAGCTCCCACGCCGACCAACAACAATTAATCGATTGGTTATCAGCTATCAAGGGAGTTAAAAAAGTCTTTCTCACTCACGGTGAAAACCCCTCTCGCGCCACCCTCGCCCAAAAAATCTCCCTAGATCTTGCTATAAACGACCTGGTTTTACCCTTCCTCAATCAAGAAATTGACTTTTAAATTTCACACTAACACAGCCCAGCTCACCCCTCTAATTTTGAATTATTTTCCTCTGCTTGCACCATCCAACTCCACAGTGCCACCAATCTCATCGTCCTCTCCAAAACACTGAGGTTATGTTTATACCCCCCTGCACCAACTCAATTGCTTTCTTTAACTCATACTGACTAATCATTTCATTTAGTGGTTCCCTCTCGGGGATAATCCCCGTATAGTATTTATTCAAAACCGGCAGTGCCCGCGTGTCTCCCATTTGACCCAAAGCCCATATTGCATGATTTCTAGCCACATAACTTTGGTGTTCATCCTCCAGTTGGACAATCAAAGCCTCAACACAATCTCCTCCATATTGCCACACTGCATTCTGACACAAACTTTTGGCTTCATACTCAATCCACACACTTCCAATGAAAAAAACTAACAATAAAGTACTTAAACCAATTGCCCCTAAATAGGCAATCTTTCCTCCTACTGATTTAGCTGTCTTTCTCATTTTCCTCCTCAATAAATATCTCTTCCACTCCTACTTTAAAAAGCTTAGCCATCTTCAAAGCCAAACCCAAAGACGGTAAATATTTGTTTGCCTCAATAGCAATAATCGTTTGGCGACTCACTCCCGTCTTTTCGGCTAACTGCTCTTGGGTCAATTCATGCATCGCTCGATATATCTTCAATTTATTCTTCAGCTCCACCCCCAAATTTTCTGTTAAAAAAGTGGTAGGAAATAGCGTAAATTGTTATCAAAAACAAAGTTAAATAGGCAAAGATCATCCCTAAAGATTCCAAATACAACCACTCCCCCTTACTAAAAACTGAAAAACCGCTTTTTGAGGGCAAGAGCATCAGAAAAGCACCTATTCCGATCGTTGGAGCAAAAATCGCATATGTCATTCTGGCAGCTTTTTCTTGTATCACCAATTCTCTCTCATCCGTATTCATCCTAACTTTCTTTCGCACCAACACCATAAAAACAACTCCTGAAATCACTCCCACACTTGCCAACACTATATTGTCACGCACCATTGCCATGGATACTATCATGCCCACAAAAAATGCTGTCAAAACCCTCAGTTGTTTATACCTTTTCCTGTTCACCCTCTAAATGTAATATATTATTTACATATAGTCAATATAACTTTACATTTTCTCTTACCATCTCCCCAAAAAACACCTTTCTCTATTCATAATTGGCAAAGCTAAATAAAAATGACGAGCCTTTACCTGTCTCACTTTCCACCCATACCCTACCCTGATGTTGTTTTATAATTTCCGAACAAACAAATAACCCCAGTCCCACACTTCAACCAGCCATTATTCCCCCAGGGTGTGACCAATCTTCCTCTCGATTGTTTCCGCATTACTCTCAGTACACACTTTTTACCCCCCCTTGTTCATGCAATTTACCTTTTTATCATTAGGCGCTTATTTTTAACCTTTTTTTCACTCTAAATCTAAACCTATTTGCTTATGGCTTTTTCAATCTCATCTCTTTTCAATCTCACCATCTTTTCAATCAACTTTTCCG
>CAYNMS010000056.1:0-2464 GCA_964398525.1 uncultured Pseudomonadales bacterium
GCGACAGCACCTACGACCAACAAGCCGCCCACAACTCCGGTATCGATTTCTTCCAGGTCTAATCCTCAGATTCTTTGTCGTTTTTTGATCCTGGTTTAACCATTTTTTCAGTGCTTATACCTAAGTAAACCAGAAGACACCTCTACCCTACACTTCATATCCTCCTGCCGGCTCCTCCTCCGTTTCCTCCATACTCTTATACATCTGATTCACTTCAATACTCGGATCTTCGTCAAATTCATACTCCTTGTGATCTTCACCGTATTCTTTCAAATGCGCTTTAATCCCTTCATAAAGCCGCTGCGCCGCATGTGTTTTATTATCATCATATGTATAAAAAAGCTTCGAACAGTATGAACATTTGTGTGAATAATACATCTTATCCTCCAAATTTAAATCAATATCTATTTACTTAACTCTCAATTAGTTCTGAATATATCACTAGTCTTTCCGAATAATTCCTGCTACTGGGATTAAACACCCCCGAACAAGTAATTAAATTAAGTCTTCTCTCCCCCGTCTGTCCAAACACTTCCTCAATCGGAAATGTTGCATCTTTATAAACCCTTTTGTCTTGGACTTCAAACTCCAACCAATTCCCGTCGTCATCCTGAACTTCAATTACATCTCCAGCCCTCAATTCTCCTAACCGGTAAAATATCGCCGCTCCATTTGGCGAATCCAAGTGGCCGGCAATCACCGCGTTCCCCTCTTCTCCGGGTTTATAACCCAAATCACACCAACCCACATGCCAATATCCATCTGGTACATCCATTCGTCCGTCCCTCGCCAAACCCACCGGTTCCACTTCCGAGACAATCCCTAGCTTATCAATTTCCATCATCACCGGCACTCCCACCTCTTCTTCCGGCTCTTCAAACTCCACCCTCTCCTCCACCACTTCACTCGCCTCCTGTTGGGGCACCACCCGTTGTTCTTGGTTGGAAATACTCTCCCCACCATTCGAACACCCCACCAACAAACTCAATAATCCCACTAAAATAATTCTTTTCATATGCCCCCCGAAAGCACCGGCTTCAACCGGCACTTTCGGCTACGTTTAACTTTTCTCATTTTCTATTGTGTCAATCCCCCCATGCCTGTAACCGGAGCACCGGTTGGGGTAGTAGGAGTCGGAGAAGGTGTGGGTAACGCAGTGGGCGTCGGTGTCGGCGAAGGTGTCGGAGTCGGGGATTGCGCCCTCACCACCGTATAACCAGTCAAAGCCGTAACCATTGCCAAAAACAAAGCCATTATAGCTACTTTCATTTGTCTCACCTCCCTTCTATTTACCACCGCGCATCTTATGGGCTCAACATCAAAACCCTATAAACTCTCAGTAAGAGACAAGTAACAGAACTAATCCCCATAAACACGCCCTCTCACACCAACCTCCACTCAGTTTGTTTACTAAGCCCCAATTGTTAGCTATTTATTAGCCACTATCTATCCAAAATCTCGTGCATCTCCTTTCACTATTCTTTCCGCTGCCCACGTTGCTTCCTTCTGATTTTCTCTCACCCATTCCGAATAAGGGTCTCCTTGTCTTTGCACAGGTTTTTCCTCTGGTTTCACTGGTGCTTTTCTCTCTTCTTCTGCCATTCGTTTCACCTCCCCTCCAGATACAGATTTTATTCCTTTTTCTTATCTAATTGATCCAGCTTAAGCCACTTAACCCCAAAGTAGACCACCATCGCTATCACCAAAAAATCAATTAGTACGTTTATAAAATCTCCCCATAAAATCTTGGCTGCACCCACTTGAAGATATGCTTCTTTCAGGTTGGCCACGTTATTCAGTCCAAGCGACAAAATCGGACTAATAATATCCTCAACCAATGCCGCGACTAGTTTCGACACCGCGCCCCCTAAAATAAAACCTACCGCCAATCCAACTACACCTTGTTCTCTAATAAATTCCATAAAACCCTTCATTTCTACCACCTCCCTACTTAAATTTTTGCTATCATAACACTTTTTTCCACATTGATAATTGATTCCCACCAATAACCTCTATATTATTCCCAAAGACATTATTGTTTTTCTCGTCCCAACCAAAAGTTTCTATCTTAAGCTAAATCGTCTAAAGTATTTTTATGAAACTAAAATTCCTCGGTGCCTCCGGTACTGTCACCGGTTCAAGTTACGCTCTCACTTCCAGTAGTGGACAATCCATCCTCATCGATTTTGGCATGTTCCAAGGCCCCAAAGCTATAGACGATCTCAATTACCAACCTTTTGAGTTTAATTGCCAAAATCTTTCTCACATTCTCATGACACATGCCCACCTTGATCACTGTGGCCGCCTCCCTCTCGCGCTCAAACTCGGGTTCAAAGGCAATATTTGGTTAACTCCGGCAACCCAAGACCTGGTTGAACTCACTCTTTTCGACAGTGCCAAAATTGCACTAAAAAATCCCCAAGCCCTTTACGACGAATTGTTAGTCGAAAAAACTCTCACTCAC
>CAYNMS010000057.1:0-2421 GCA_964398525.1 uncultured Pseudomonadales bacterium
CACTCGCAGTCAATTCCTCATGATCGGCGACAGCACCTACGACCAACAAGCCGCCGCCAATTCCGGTATCGACTTCTTCCAAGTTTAACCTCCAGATTTGACGTTGCTTTTACTCTAGCTTTCCATTTTATTTTCTCTAATTATTCCAAGCTCAACTTAAAGATATAACCGCCCTACACTTCATATCCTCCAGCCGGCTCCTCCTCCGCTTCCTCCATACTCTTATACATCTGATTCACCTCAATATCTGGATGCTCATCAAACTCATGCTCCTTTCGATCTTCTCCATACTCTTTTAAATGCGCTTTAATCCCTTCATAAAGTCGGGTTGCTGCCTGTGTTTTGTTGTCGTCATAGGCATAAAACAATCTGGAACAATGTGAACAACGATGCCAATAATACATCTTTGCCTCCGAATAATTTTTAAGTTTCTTCAATTATTTCCGAATAAATTACCAACCTATCAGAATAATTTCTACTTGCCTGATTATATACACCCGAGCACGTTATCAAATTTAACCTCTTATCATCTGTCTCACCAAACACTTCCTCAATCGGAAAGGCTGTATCTTTATAAATTCTCTTGTCTCGGACTTCAAACTCCAACCAATTCCCCTCATCATCCTGAACTTCAATCACATCCCCAACCCTCAGTTCTCCTAATCTGTAAAAGATTGCCTCCCCATTGGGCGAATCCAAGTGGCCGGCAATCACCGCACTCCCCTCTTCTCCGGGTTTATAACCCAAATCATACCAACCCACATGCCAATAACCATTAGGCACATCCATCCGTCCATCTTCTGCCAAACCCACCGGCTCCACTTCCGAAGCAATTCCCAGTTTATCTATTTCCATCACCACTGGCACCCCTATCACTTCTTCTGGCTCTTCCGTCTCCACTCTTTCCTCAACTACTTCATTCATTCCCTGCTGGGGCACAACCCACAGCTCCTGGCTGGAAATACTCTCCCCGCCATTCGTACACCCCGCCATCAAACCCAATAGTCCCAATATAATTATTCTTTTCATATGCCTTCCGAAAGCACCGGCGTCAACCAGCACTTTCGGTGTGTTCAGATTTTCTCTGTTTCTATTGTGTCAACCCACCCATACCCGTTACCGGAGCCCCACTGGGAGTAGTCGGAGTGGGAGAAGGCCGAGGTGTCGCCGTAGGTGTTGGTGAGGGTGTTGGGCTTGGAGTTGGAGACTGTGCATTCACCACAGTATAACCAGTCAAGGCTGTAACCATTGCTAAAAATAAAGCCATTATAGCTACTTTCATTTGATTCACCTCCCTTCTATTTAACTCACCGCGCATCTTATGGACTTAACATCAAAACCCTATAAACTCTCCGTAAGAGACAAGTAACAGAACATCCTAAACAGATAAACTTTTTTCGACATCCCCTGTTTGAATTATTTGACTTTCAATCTAGCCCCAACTTTCAGACTCAAATATTAATCTAAATGCTGTTTAGTTATTTATCTGTCAAACTCACTCAAAATTCTCACCTCAAAACCCACCCAAAACTGGCTTTCCATATTTTCTTTATTTTTCCCTATTTTCTAGTACTTCTTCTTGTCCATTTGGTCTAGCTTTAGCCACTTAACCCCGAAATAAACCACCAACGCGATTACCAAAAAGTCTATCATTACATTAAGAAAATCTCCCCACAAAATTTTGGCTGCACCCACTTGAAGATAAGCTTCTTTTAAATTAGCTACATTATTCAGCCCCAGCGACAAGATTGGATTAATGATATCTTCAACCAATGCCGCCACTAATTTTGACACCGCTCCTCCCAAAATAAAACCTACCGCCAAACCCACCACACCTTGCTCTCGGACAAATTCTAAAAATCCTTTCATTTGTTTTCACCTCCTTTTATTGTTTTCTTTATCATATCACTTTTCCCCATGTAGCTTCGTTTACACCTTTTTCTATCGATTCGTCATCTATTTCTAACGCTTCTCTCTTTTTATCACAATTGTTCTCCCCAATAGCTCAATTTGCACGTTCCCATCTCAAACTAAATCATCTAAAGTAGTCCTATGAAAATAAAATTCCTTGGTGCCTCCGGCACTGTCACTGGTTCAAGCTACGCTCTCACTTCCAGCAAAGGACAATCCATTCTCATTGACTTTGGTATGTTTCAAGGCCCTAAAGCTATCGACGATCTCAACTACGAGCAGTTTGAATTTAACTGCCATAATCTTTCCCACATTCTCTTGACCCACGCCCACCTCGACCACTCCGGTCGCCTTCCTCTTGCCCTCAAGCTTGGATTCAGGGGCAGCATTTGGCTAACTCCCGCCACTCAAGATTTACTGGAGCTCACTCTTTTTGATAGCGCCAAAATTGCCTCAAAAAATCCCCAAGCCCTTTACGACGAATTGTTAGTCGAAAAAACTCTCACTCAC
>CAYNMS010000058.1:0-2053 GCA_964398525.1 uncultured Pseudomonadales bacterium
TCCCGCTCTCTTCTGTCCATATAGCTTACTTTTCTCACTTCCCCCAAGAGTCCCACCTCACCAATGGCCACCATCTTATCAACTAATGCTTTTTCTCTAGCACTACTGGCAATCGCCAGACAAATCGCCAAATCTGCTCCCGGCTCAGTCACCCTTATTCCCCCCGCCACGTTCACAAACACATCCTGATCATGGAGTCTCACTCCAACCCGCTTTTCCAAAACCGCTGCCAGTACCTGAAGTCTGGAAGGTTTAATCCCCTCAGCCACTCGCCTTGGAGAAGCCAAATTGCTCTTAACCACCAAAGCTTGTATTTCTATCAATATTGGTCTGGTCCCCTCCATCACTACACACACGCATGACCCCGGCACGCCTGCCTGCCTCTCCTCTAAAAATAAACTCGAGGGGTTAGCTACATCCACTACCCCCGCTTCACTCATCTCAAATACTCCCACCTCATCTACTGCTCCAAAGCGGTTCTTCAAAGCCCTCAAAATTCTCAATCTCCCGCTCCGCTCACCTGACAAATTCAACACTCCATCCACCATATGCTCCAGCACCTTAGGCCCCGCAATCGATCCTTCTTTGGTTACATGCCCCACCAAAAACGTAGCCAACCCTCTCCTCTTGGCAGTCTGAATAATCCGGCTCCCACTTTCCCTAACTTGCCCCACCGACCCGGCCATACCGCTTAGATCCTCCGTCGACATGCTCTGAACGCTATCTACAATCGTCAACACCGGCCTCTCGGCTTCCATTGCCGCCACCACCTCATCAATATTTACCTCAGGAAACAACAAAATGTTCTCGCGCGCGGCCTTGCTGGTCTTTTTATATTCACTCAACCGGTCTAGCCTAAGTTTCACCTGTTCAGGGGCCTCTTCTCCACACACATACAAAACCTTTCCGTGCTTGGCTGCAAAGTAGAGCGTCAGTTGAGACAAAAGTGTCGACTTGCCAATCCCCGGCTCGCCTGCCAATAACATCACCGATCCTTGCACCAAACCTTTTGATCCTGAGCCTGTCGAAGAACCTCCCAAGACTTGAGCCAACTCACTACTCCCCACTTCCAACCGTCTTCTCTCCCCTTCTTCTTCTACTTGATCTAATCTGGTAATCTTACCTGTCCCCCCTCTTTTTGCCCTCCCTTTGGCAGGTCTAGTTGCCTCTGTTTCTACCAGGCTATTCCAGGCATTGCAATTTGCACACTGACCACTCCACTTAGGAAATTCCCCCCCACATTGCTGGCACACATACACACTGCTTGATTTCGCCATGCACCTATCTTATCACTGATACAATTTGGCTCAATTTAATCTTAACGTTCAGACCACTTACTCACACCCTCTTGATACCAATAACCCTCTCTATAAGGTTCCACAATTGAATTTTCAGAATTAATTTTAACATTTGCTCCCAATCCAGCTCTAGCAATATTCAGTGAATGTCCAACAAGTACAGACTCAAAAGTAGCCACTCGTGAACCGTTCTGTGAAAATCCGGTTAAAACTATTGGACCCACAACTTGATCTGTCCTTGCTTGTTTCATTATTTCATTTGCACATTCTTGTAGCAAACCATCACTCAATAGACCACTTATTTGAGCATATCTCTCAGGTATAACCACCTCAACGACCATTGTTTCAGAAACTTCAGTTTTTTGGAGTTCTTCAGTTGATTGGGATTTAAGAGGTACTCTCACTACTCTAGACTCAGTATCAAAAATTAATAAATCCTCTATATCTGGACTACGACCAATTTCTTTTAAAGGTAAACTTACACCCTCAATCTTTTCATCAGGATCTAAACTTATTCCCGTCTCTAAATCTGCTCCTCCAGATCCATTTCCAGCCGTTGCCAATTCAACACCAGGATCACCGGCTCCGGATTCAACAGTACTTTTCCCTCTAGTTAAGTTTTTAAAAATTTCTAAGTTCATAGCATTACCCTATAATTATTTCTCAAAAAAATAGCCTCTCCTTTTAAACAGAGAGACTACACACTGAGTATATAAACATATATTACAGCCAACTAACCCAAATAGCAATATCTT
>CAYNMS010000059.1:0-1931 GCA_964398525.1 uncultured Pseudomonadales bacterium
AGTTACCTCCTCATACCTAACCCCAAATGCTAGAATCAGTTATGGCTCAAGCTATTTCTGAGTTACAACGGCCGCCTGACCTAGAATCCAATCGTCTGACTGAAATTTTCCAAGTTAATTCCTCACTTGTAATTATTGCCGCCGAAAATCGCCACGAAAAGTATTGCACCACATATAGAATTAAAATTCCCGGTTCCAACAAGTCAATTATTATCGATGGCGGTTCCTTTGATTTGCTTGGCCAAGAAGATCTCAACAACGTTTTTGCCGTCTTTATTACTCACCACCATCTAGATCACGTTATTGGCCTTTTTCAGCTTCCCCGCCACACCCGCCTTTTCGCCAGCCATAAGTCTTTAGATTTAATGAAATCTGGCAATCAAGACGCCCTGGCTTCATTTCTTTATCCGGAAATACCCTACCCTCAGATAAATAATCCCTGCACCCCCTTACATAACGCTCAGACTTTACACCTTGGTGAAGTCGAAGTAACCCCCTACTTTCTGTCCGGCCATTCAGCTTGCGACACTATTTATCTAATCAATACTGGTCCCCACACCTTTGTAGCTGCCGGCGATCTAATATGGGGTGGCTATTCACCCCGCCTCGGTTCCAATATTTCGGCTTGGAAAAGATCACTAGGTTTCCTTCAAGATATATTTAACCTTCATCCAGAAGCCCAACTCCTCCCTGGCCACTACTTTCCACAGCCAGGCAGACCTTTGCCTGCCAAAGCAGACGTAGACAAAGCCATTGAAAGCTACAATCCTGATAACCCGAGGACCATTTTTGGTGGTCTTAGTTCTCACTGGCACGGAAAAAACTAATTGCAAGGCTAAGCCTTGCAGACTTAGCCAACAAACCTGCTTTAATTCCCAGTTCCTTCTCTCATCCACTCGGCTACCAGCCACGCTATAGGGATATATTCACCATTACCATCAATTCGATTCATTCTCCCTTCACCATTGCCTAATCGCCTAAATTCCTCTACCACTCCCTCATCCCTCTGATTCAACTCATAACAAGCAGTCAGTGAATTGTTTAATATAGAATCTACCATTATTGATCCGTGAGTTCCTCCCATAACTGCATAAGCCCTCATCTCTTTTGCATTCGGAAACATCTTTTTCTTAATCATCGCAGTTGCTGGATTTGGCGCCACTCCCGCATTTCTCATTTCAATACCCAAAATCCTACCACGCAAAATACTTAAATCTTCAAACAAATTCTTGAGGTACGCCCTAAATCCCAGCATTGGTTGTGCTGGTTTCATTCCGTGTGATTTTGCTAAACTTTTACTCCTATTCGGTCTAAATATCTCCCTCGTCCACATTCCTATATCTTTAATTCTTCCCTCGGTGGTCACCCAATCAATACCTTGTTCTTCAATCGATTTTTGCCAACTCTTCCAAAATCCAAACATTCTTCTGTTTTTTCTATAGCCAGCAATTAAAGTTCCCAAGCTAAAATTGTATACGCTTGCAATTAGAGGTAATAAACTATTTTCATCTTGCGTCTCTTTCACGTCATTTAGTCCCACCGGCTCCAGTAACACTAAATCGACTTGTCCAATTCGTGGGTCACTTCTTTTTTCCAATTCGGTTGCAATCGCAGCACTTTGAGCCCCCCCAGCAGAATTACCAATTAATATCAAATGGCCCTTCACTCCCATTTGCTCTAATGCATTGGTCATAATCTGCCCGTTTTCCTTAATTCTTTCTCGATAATCCTCTTCACTTCTTCCAGCTTTCCCATGGCTTTCTCTAGGAATTCCCTCCGCATTCGGCAAAATTACCACTCTCGCTATTTTTACTTTCTGATCTTCATTTGCCATCCTCCTTTGATCTTCATCTGTCTGAATTCCTAATGCCCTTAACAATTCCATTCCCAACTTAATATTTTGTCCGGTTCCTGGAGAATATCCTCCTCCA
>CAYNMS010000060.1:0-1825 GCA_964398525.1 uncultured Pseudomonadales bacterium
AAGCCAAGACATCATCTTTCACTTGGCAGGCCAAACCGCCGTCACCAGTTCCGTCACCAATCCCCGCCAGGATTTTGAATTTAACGCCCAAGGCACTTTTAACGTTCTCGAGTCGCTCAGGCTCAATAACCCCAAAGCGACTTTAATTTATTCCTCTACCAACAAAGTCTACGGCGCCCTCGAGGGTTTTCGAGTCAAAGCGGGCAAAACCCGCTACTTGCCTCTTGGACCTAAAGCCATCGACGAGACCTGGACTCTTGATTTTCACTCCCCTTACGGCTGTTCCAAAGGCTCAGCGGATCAGTACGTGCGCGACTATGCTCGTATTTATGATTTAGATACGGTTGTCTTTCGTCAAAGCTGCATATACGGCACTCACCAGTTAGGCGTTGAAGACCAGGGGTGGCTGGCTCATTTTGCTGCCAGCTTTATCAAAGGCACGCCCCTAAATATTTTTGGTACTGGCAAACAAGTTCGAGACGCCCTCTTCATTGACGATCTAGTCAAAGCCTACGAGTTGGCTGCTGAAAATATAAAAACCACCAAGGGTCAGATCTACAATATCGGGGGCGGGCCCAATCACACCATCTCTCTCATCGAACTCATCGATCTTCTCACCCAAATTTCCGGCAAAACCATTCCTATCAACCAGGCTGGCCAACGGCCTGGTGACCAAAAGTATTTCGTCTGTGACATTTCCAAAGCTAAAAAAGACTTTTCTTGGCAACCCCACATTTCTTTACCTCAAGGAGTCGAGAAGCTTTATCAATGGTTAGAAAACGCCCTCTAGTGAACAGGCTCAAAACAGCTGTCCTAATTGACGCCTGGTTTCCCTTTGTTGGTGGTGGCCAAATCCATGTAAAAGAACTTACCCAAACTCTCAGTCAAAACCACCAGGTTAACTCCAAGCTTTTCTACCCGCCACATCCACATCTCCTAGTCCGATTGGTTTGGAGCCTTCTCGTTCCTTTCCAAATTGCCTTTCACCATTTCTTCACTGGCCGTTTCCATATTCTCCATTCCCATGGCTTTAATTCAGGTTTTTCTGCCAAATTCACTTCACTTTTACTTAGAGTGCCCGTAATTCACACCGCTCACGGTAGTCACTTGATGGACCAACAAAAAAAAAGCATCAAAGCTCGGCTTGAAAAAATTCTTCTTACTAGAATCCACTATTCAGCCCAAATCACCGTTGCTGCCAATTTCTTCAAATACAAAAACGTCAATAAGCCCCATTTAATTAGAAACGGAGTCAATCTAAAGCTTTATTCTCCACAAACCAAATTCAATAAGCCCACCATCCTCTTTATTGGCCGCCAGCACCCAGACAAAGGCTTTGACACCCTCCAAAAAGCCTTTTTGACTGTCAAACGCCGAATTCCCCAAGTTCAGCTAAAATCCGTCATTTCAGCCAATCTGTCCCCCCAAAAGCTTGCTCAAATTTTCGCACAAAGTCACATCTTCGTCCTCCCCTCAAGAGCCGAAGGCCAACCAATTACTCTTCTCGAGGCTTGGGCAAATAAATTACCTGTTGTCGTCACTAAAGTAGGGGACAATCCATACCTTGTTGAGGACGGAAAAACCGGCTTTCTGGTGCCACCCAACGACCCTAATGCTTTAGCTGACAAAATTATTGACCTCTTTTCGCATCCAGACAAAGCCAAGCTAATGGGACAAAAAGGATACACTCTGGTCGCATCTAAATACACCTGGGACCACATTGCCGCCCTAACCTTTAAACTTTACCAATCAGTGTTAGAAAGCAAAAATTAAATTCCCCCTAATTGATCAATTTAGCCAAAAGTTAGATAATCAAATAGACTTT
>CAYNMS010000061.1:0-1638 GCA_964398525.1 uncultured Pseudomonadales bacterium
TGGTACATCCATCAAGCCATCATGAGGGTTTGCCGATTACTTTATTGGAAGCAGGTGCGGCGGGTTGTGCAGTGATAGCGACTAATCGAGGTGGAGTGGGGGAATTGATAGAGGATGGCAGAACGGGGTTGTGGGTGAAACCTGAAGTGGATGATGTGGAAGACAAGATTGAGAGGTTAATTGGTGAGGCTAAATTGAGGAAACAGTTGGCAGAAAATTTGAGAAATAAGGTGGTGGAAAAGTTTGATTGGGATAGAATAACAGATAAATATTTAAAATTACTTGAGGTTTAAAAAAGAGAATATGGATGAGAGTGAAAAACCAACGCCAGTTGATGATGAGAGAAAAATAACCAGGAGAAAATTTCTAAGGTTTGGTGCTATAGGTTTGGGAGGTGTTGCTGGTTGGTTGGCAGAGAGAAGATTGAGGCAATTGGGTTTATGGGGAGAGTCTGAAGTAGAATTGTTAATTAAGAGAGAAGGCGATCCGGTAACAGTGTGTGGGGAGGTGTTTAGGAGTGTTATAGAGAGTGAAGGAGAAGGATTAGCAAGAGCTACATTGAAGGGGATTGCGGGGGTAGAAAAACCACTTGATCGGCCTATCTATTGGGGATTCACACCTGACAATCAAGATTGGAATCCTGATTTGGATTCGATCCAAGAGACTATGAGGATGGCTGAAAAAAGTGGTGCCATTGTGCAATTTTATCAAGACTGGCGAGGTGAAGGGGAAGGGAGTTTATTTCAAGAGGAGTGGTTGAGACGAATTCAGGAGTTAGGGGGGGTGCCGATGATTACCTGGATGCCTGAAGATGTGAGAGACAGATTGTCGGCAGGGCGGTTGTTTGAGCCACAAGAAAAATTTGCTCTACGGCGGATTGCTGAAGGAGAATTTGATGAATATATAAGCCAATGGGCAAGAAGTGCCGCTGATTATGGAGAGCCATTTTTATTAAGGTGGGCGCATGAAATGAACGGGAATAATATGTGGCCATTTCCTTGGGTAACAGGAACTTACGGCAACAGACAATACAATACTCCAGAGGAATATGCACAAGCGTGGCGGCACATTCATGATATTTTTAAGAGGGAAGGGGCGACTAATGTGTTGTGGGTGTGGTGTCCAGATACAGAAGGGGATTTAGGAATGTTTGACAGTCTATATCCAGGTGATGAATACGTGGATTGGGTGGGTTTGGACGGTTACAACTGGGGTGAGAAGGGTAATCACGGATGGAGGACTTTTAGGGAAATTTTTCAGTCAGGTTATAATAGAGCTCTTGAGGTCGCTCCACAAAAACCGATTTTGGTGGCTGAGTTTGGGTCCAAAGGAGATGGTGATCAAAAAGCTAGATGGATGGCGGAGACTTTTGGAGTGGATATACCCTATCTCTTTCCTCAAATTCAAGCAGTGGTTTATTTTAATAAAGATAAAAAAGATGAGGGAAATAATTGGTTGGTGGATTCTTCTCGTGTTTCAAAAGAAGCATTAAGGTGGGTTTTGAAGTCGACGTTTTATCGAGATAAACCTGTGATTGGTGATAACAGATTATTGTTGGCGAGAGAAGGTAGTTTTGATTGATTGGTTGACAAGGGGGGAAATGCTACTTAAAATACGCAAAGAATACTTAATAGATCC
>CAYNMS010000062.1:0-1572 GCA_964398525.1 uncultured Pseudomonadales bacterium
AAAATTGGCTCACTTAGGATTTGCCTGTGCGAACTGGATAAAATTTTGACTGATAAGTGGTTCAGGCAAATATACCTCATAAATAGCTTTGACTGAGAAAGCATTAAAACTTGTAAACCGGCTTTTTTCTGAGAGCGGGTTGAGAAATGTTTAAGAGGTAAAGGCGGAGGCGACGGATGAGTTCGATGGCGATGACGGTGTAGGCTAAAGGCAGAAAGGGGAGGTAGAAAATAATTGAATTCATATGTGTATGGAGCATAGTATGACCAAAACCTAGGATAGACCAAGAATTGGAAAACACTAGGCTTAAGGTTGTGACTACTGAAAGACTTTTGATTTTTTTATCATTAAAGAAAGATTGACGATACCAGTAATAAATAATGCTGAATGAAAGAAGAATAAAGAGCGCTAAATTGCCTAGTTTGATTTGAGGAAGTGGTGACAAAAAGGGGTGGTTTATTGTGGGGGAAATAAGATAGTGGTAGATAATCAAAATTAAATCGAGTTCTTGAGGCCATGGAGAATTTTGGCTTTCAAAGGCAAAAACGTGATTCAAATATGGATAAATGTAGGGGTGATTGAAGGAAAAGTTTTTAATAATATGGGAACGAAGGGGTGATAATTCACCAAATGTTCTGACGGAAGCTCGTTCGGTAATCTTTTCCCAAGCCTGTGGGTAATTGCCAAAGTGTTGGTGAAGCTGATTTAAGTGAAGAGTGAGGGCCAAGAGAAATCCCAAAGCACCGGCCAGACAAACTAAAGCAGTGTGAAACAAGAATTGACGTTTGTGGCTATTCGTTTTAACCAGATGATAAACAATCGCAGAGAGTGGAGCCAAGATAACATTACTTAAAAATTCGTAGCCGGCGAGAGACTTGAAGAAGAACAAAAAGGTGAGGATTGAATAAAATACTATTGGTAAACGTTTGAGTTTAGGGAAGAAAATAAGAGCGAAGACAAAAGGCAAAAACAGGCTGGGAGAGATCCAGTAGAGATTGCGGCCGTAAAGGACTAGCCAGGTGGAGTGGATTAAGAAAAAGAGAGTAACTATAGCTACCGGCAAGGAAAATTCACGAGCAAGATAGTTGACAAAAAAAGTAAAAACCAAAGCTAAAGTGGCTGCCACTAGGCCTCTTAACAAACTCAAGGTGAGTTCATTGGAAAATGGGCTGTTTAGATAAAGTGGGGCAAAAAGAGGGTGTTGGATACCGTATTGGGAGGTATAGATTTTTCCATGCCAACCACACTCCAAATCGGTTTGGCTAATAAGAGGGGCATGAACAAGAAGCGATCCGGCCAGGGGTTGGTCAAATTTTTGGTGGCAAGCCAGGGCTTGGGTGACCAGAGATTCTGAATCTTTTTGAAAGCCTGCATACTCTGAATAAGAGATAACATTAAAGCGATTGAGGCCAAAACTTATGAAGAGATAGAGAAAGGCAAAAACAAAAAAAGCGGTGTAGCGGTTGAATAGTTTCATAGAACTCTGGGAATAACTTAAAGGAAATGGCGGGTGGAAGCAAGAGGGTATGAAGGCACAATTTGGTTGCTATAATGGAGCCTGATCATGAATGA
>CAYNMS010000063.1:0-1570 GCA_964398525.1 uncultured Pseudomonadales bacterium
TTTATTCTTAGAAACCATTACTCGCTAAGTGAGGTTATTAATAGAACACAAATAATTTTTGCTAATAATTTTAATGCCAAACTTTTCCGGGGGCAGTTAAGCTATTTTGAGGATATTAACTATGATGAACCAGTTGAGTTTGTGGGTGAAAGTGTCAGTCAGGAAAGTGTAAAACAATTTCTCACACAAATCGCAACTGAACCAATTTAAGCAACCACTGTCCTCATTGATATTAACAATAATCCCAAACTCTAGTTTTTATTACTAATATCTGACTAAGCTAACTTAGTCTAAACATAACTAATCCCTCCGTATTGCATCATCAAACACTGCTAAAATACGCTCAACCGACTGTATTAGACTGGTGCTTATAAAGTATGGTGAACAACTCCAAGTAATAAAAGACACATATATTGGCCTTTAGAAGTTCTAGAACGGATCGTCACACCCTGTAAAATATCAGGGTATGAAAACACATAAAAAAATCACAGCACAAGAGCGGGAGTTGTTATCAGTTTGGTTAGCAGAAAATGTTTCCAAGAGTGAATGCGCCCGGAGACTCAATCGTCCAAGAGAGTCGGTTGTCCGTGAGATCAAACGGAATAGCTCATGGGTTGAGAATCAGTATGGGACAAAAGAATTTGTCTACATTGCTATCACAGCCCAAGCCAGATTCGAACGTCGTCAATTTAATTCAGCTTACAACAAACACCCCTTAAAGAATCCCGATGTCTACGAGTACGTAATCAGATATTTGAGAAGGAGTTGGAGTCCA
Organism: uncultured Pseudomonadales bacterium; assembly: GCA_964398525.1. GTDB lineage: Bacteria > Patescibacteriota > Microgenomatia > UBA1400 > CAYNFZ01 > CAYNMS01. Next base: position 776 of record CAYNMS010000063.1, read on the forward strand.
GAGCAGATATCAGGGAGGCTACAAAAGGTAGATCATCTAGGAGATTCATCTTGGCAAATTAGTCCTGAGACTATCTACCAGTGGATCTACCAACAGCCTAAAAATGATGAAGGTAAGTACTGGTGGGAGTATTTACGCAGGAAGCAGAAAAAGAGAAAGCAGCAGAAAGGGAGATCGGTTCATAGAGGTCATATACCAGATAGGGTTTCCATTTCACAGAGGCCAAAAGCTGCCAATGACCGGACTGAGTTTGGACACTGGGAAGGAGATTCCATTGAAGGAAAACGGAAAGGGTCAGGAGCAGGACTGCATACCGAAGTAGAAAGGATGAGTCGGTTCATCAAGGCAAGTAAAGTCAAGCAGATTACTAGTCGACAAGCTTACTATGCACAGTGCCGGATATTTGGCAGTGAGCCAGCTGAGGCAGTTAAATCAACAACCATTGATAACGGGAAAGAGACTCATGAACATTACCTACTAAGGAAGAAGTATGACATGATGACCTATCATGCTCATCCTTACTCATCATTTGAGCGAGGTACCAATGAACATGGTAATTGGCATCTCCGTTACTACTTTCCCAAAGGGACAGACTTTTCTAAAGTGACAAGAAATGAGCTGCAAGATGTGGTAGATGAAATTAATCATCGGCCAAGAAAAATCCTTGGATTTAAGTCTGCCTATGAGGTATATTATCAACTACTTGAAAATGCTAAAGTGTGACGATCGCTTCTTGAATACGGGCTTTTATGTCACAAAACAACTTTTGATATAATTATAGGTAATGACTGTCTA